>JAFUVK010000109.1 GCA_017477555.1 Muribaculaceae bacterium | reverse complement strand
GCGCGCATCTAAATATTGCCGTAGTGCACACACATCGCGAGTGCGTTGCTCGTGGTCATAATCGAAGCACGGCGACATGACAATAGTTACCTCAAAGCGGCTGTCGCCAGACAAGGCCTCATACAAGTGCTGATACTTCCACATTGCCACGCTCATGGCCAGAATGACCACACGAGCCTTTCCGCGCTGCTTCACCATCGCTACACGCCGTCTGTGCCGTCGGCCAATGACGTGATAAAGCCAGCCATGCAGATACACATACCGACATCCTTTTTCAACAATTTTTGCAATACTAGCCATGACGGCACAAAATTACAGAAAATTTGGGCAAGTCGAGCGCAAAACAAAAAGAAAAACAACGTTTTTCATTTTTTTTGCCGAGACGCAGCAAAATTTATCTAAAATTTGGGCAAGTCGAGTGCAAAAAGCTTATTTTTTTGCTCGTGCGAAGCCAATTTTATCTATAAAGCTGTTTTACTGCCAAATTCGTGCTACGAAAAATGGTAATAGAGTGTTTTGCCACATAAAAATTTGCCAATTTAATGGAGATTCTGTAATTTTGCATCCAAAATTTTATTGATTTATGATTATAGGATACACAACAGGGGTCTATGACCTGTTTCATGTGGGGCATCTCAACTTGCTGAAGAATGCCAAGGGCATGTGCGACAAACTTATTGTCGGAGTAACTGTCGATGAACTGGTGAGCTATAAGGGCAAGCAAGCAATGATTCCTTTTGAAGACCGAATCGAGATTGTGCGCAGCATTAAGTATGTGGATGCCGCTGTTCCGCAATATGACATGGACAAGCTCACGGCATGCAAGAAGCTTGGCGCGCAGGTGTTGTTTGTAGGCGATGATTGGTACGGTACCGACAAGTGGCAACAGTATGAGAAGGAGTTTGCTAAGGCCGGCATCAAGATCGTGTATTTCCCATACACCAAAGGTATCTCATCAACTCGCATCAACGAAGCCCTGCACGCAGTGCGTGGTCATAACTTGGAGGACGTGAAATAGTTTGTTGTTAATGTCTAAATTACTGAAAGTATGGTTAACAAAGACTTTTGCTTAAGCTCTTATATAGCTTTCCGGTATATCTGTCAAGAAGGAATTGATTTTGCTTCAGGATTACACCACCAGCACTTTAAGGCAATTACCGACAGTGAACGCGTCCAGGTGGCCGATGCCGGAGAGATGGATGCCGACATTAAGGTGCAGATGGAACACCTGTACGGGAAATACGACTCGATAGGTGTGTTGCTTTCTGGAGGTATGGACAGTGCCATCGTGGCGAGCTATCTGCGTCCGGGTAGTCATGCCTATACGTTTGTCACAAGCCGCAGTGGAGTGTTTGATGCCGATCTGGCACGAGCCCGGCAGTACTGTGAGCGGCTGGGACTGACCCATCATCTGATTGACATTGACCGCGAGGATTACGAGCAATTTACCCCCAAGGTGATGCGCCGCAAGTGCGCTCCAGTACATTCTATTGAGCCTCAGATATATAAGGCTGCTATAGCTGCTAAGGCCGATGGCGTTGAACTGATGCTGGTGGGTGAAAGCGCCGACTTGATTTTCGGTGGTATGGACCAACTGATATCACGCGAATGGGACTATGACGACTTTGTGAAGCGCTACACATTTCTTGCTCCCGAGCGCGTGCTCTCAAATCCTGACATGAGCGTTTATGACTTATATGAGCGCTATCGATTGCCCCAGGGCAAGATTGACTATTTGCGCTTTATGGACGAGGTGTTCGCAATAGAAAGCTCGGGCTCATATTTCAACGCTTTCGCCGAGGCCGGACTTGCCTACCACGACCCTTATGCCCGCATGATAATGCGACATCCTCTAGACTTGGCGCGTGTGCGTGGCGGTGAACCCAAGTATTTGGTACGCGAGCTGTTTGCCATGCGTTATCCAGGCATGGAGGTTCCTTTCAAGATACCGATGCCGCGTCCGGTGGATGCTATCTTCGGCGATTGGACGGGGCCAACACGTGATGAGTTCCTGCGTGATATCGACATGGACAGCTTAACTGGTAACCAGAAGTGGCAACTGTGGTGTGCCGAGAAATTCCTGAATATGCTTGACTGATGCCGCGACATGGGCATAACAGATGGCTGGCGGCACTGGCAGTTGTCTGCTCGTTCGTGACTCTTGTGGCTGGCTATGGTGGCTGGCTTGCGCCGTCGCGGTATGGTACGTTGCCGGCTTTAATGGTGCTGGCCTACCCCATTATCGCTTGTCTGCAACTGGTGGTGAGTGTGCTGCTATTGATGCTGGGGCATCAACGGGCGGCTTTGGCTGCTGGGCTGAGTTTACTGGCAACTTGGCCCAGCCTACGGGCAAATTTTCCCGTCAATCTGCGGACGTGTGCCCCCGATGAGGGCAACCATTTCAGCGTGATGAGCTATAATGTGGCCAGCTTCGACATCAATGCCTGGACCGATACCACTGTCATGCATCCTGCCATGCGGGTCGTCCTCAAGCAAAATGCTGACATGGTGATTCTCTTACAGCCGACCAACTATGGCAAAGGGTATGATGAGCGTAAATTTATTGAGCCTTGGCTCGAGGAAATCGACCGGTGCTATCCCTACCGTTCTCATAGCCGGTATGATGGTGTGGAACTGTTGTCGAAATATCCGTTCAAAGCCCAGCCGCTGTCGCTGCCCGTACATTCCTATCGGTATTATCCCTATGTGACTCGTGCAACCAACAGCTATGCCTTCGACATACAGTTGCCTGAGGGGCGGCAGTTGCGACTGGTGGCGGCTTATATGACCTCTTTTTTACTAGAGGACGATGAGCGACGAGTACTTGATAGTGTAGGGTATGTGTCGCCTGGGCGACTTTACGCCAAATTGAGTCGCGCTTTTGCTGACCGTGAGTTGCAGAGCAAAAAATTGCGGGACTCACTCGATCTGAGTCCCGCAAATGTGATTGTATGTACCGATCTTAACGATGTACCGCAGTCATTTGCCTATCGTACCCTGATGGGTCACGACATGAGCGATGCCTACGGGCAATGTCACACGGGTTACGTCAACACCTTCAACGGTCACAACATGCTCTTTCACATCGACCATATCCTGTATCGTGGTACGATGCGTGCATGCAACTTCGAACGCCTGAAAGTGCCTTACAGCGACCACTACCCCATTGTGGCCACATTCAAGTGGTAGTAATGCGTATGGGGAAGGTGTTGATTCTGCATAGTATCGGTATCATGATAGTCAGAAATCAAGAACACAAGCCCCATAAGAGTAACCTACGCCAAATCCTGCAGTGCATACGCGATCACCTTTATGAACCAGATTTTTATCCAGCGCATCTTTTAATGCAATGGGAATAGTTGAAGAAACTGTGTTCGCTGTGTTCTGCATATCGACATAGAACCTGTCTTTGGGGATACCGCAAATCTTTCTGAGTGTGTCGAGCATAAATTTGTTGGCTTGATGTAGGATATAAAAATCAGCCATGTCATGTAAGCCATTCTTAGCAAGGCACTGCTCGAGCAGAGATGGCACGGTCTCGAGTGTAAAGTTGAAAATGGCAGGTCCGTTCATATACAAATAGTCGGATGCTAAAATATAGCCATTATCATCGACAGTTACTTCATTTAGTGGCTTCTGAAATCTTGCTCCACCTGTCTTTACTTTGAGGTTGTTTTCTCCACTTCCGTCTGTTCCAAGGGCAAATTCACCGATAGCAGCGAAACCGGCATTTGAAACCACAGTGGCTGCAGCCCCATCGCCAAAGAGCGATATATTGCCCTTATCTTTGGGATGGAAATATTTGGTGTAAGTTTCAGAAGTAATCAATAAAACGTTGCTGGCAATATGAGTACAAAGCAGACCTTTGGCCAACGACAGTCCGTATACCCACCCTGAACAGCCTAAATTGAAATCCAGGGCTCCAACACTATTAGGCAGTCCTAAGCGGTCTTGAATCAGGCAAGCTGAGGTCGGCAACTTAAAGTCGGGACTTTGTGTGCATAACAAAATGAAATCAATTGTTGCTTTGACTTCTGGATGTTTTGCAAAAAGCTTTTCGCACACACTGACTGCCATATCACATGCTGTCTCATTTTCTGCTGACTGATGTCGAAACTCAATCCCCGTTTTTTTTGCAACTTTAGTGGCATCCCATTCTGGAAACACTTGTTGCAGGTCGTTATTGGAGACAGTCTTCTGAGGCAGGTAGTATTCTAAATATTTGATATATGCGTCCATTTTAGCAAATAAGATTGTAGGTAAGTGGATGTCTCCTTTTAATGCGGATTGCACAGTAAAAGGAGACATACGGTCTTGTAAACCTTTGGTGATTCAATCACAGGTTCTCCACAAATTCATATAATTCTTGGATTGAGTTACACGAACGAATGTCCAAAGCAGTAATCTTTTTGCCATAATTCATCTTGACAAAAGCGATGATGGACAGTGCTGTAAGTGAGCCCCATTCTTCAAACTGCTGGAAGTCGGTCTCAGGAGTGAACAACGATGAATCAGTATCATCAAATTGCTCGGCGATGTTTTGTACAAATTCTTGAAGTGTCATAACTAAGATACTATGAGTGCCTTTCGGCATGGGTTTAATAAAAACTATTATAAAACTATTAATTCTATCTCCCTACGTGATAGGAATAAATCCTATCACTGACTTAAAAATGGTGGATGTCGGAAATGACTTTCACGTTCTTGCTCATGACCAGCGAGTGGGCGCGGTCCATAAACCGTGTAAATTCGCTTCGAGAGTCGGGTCGGAGCAGGTCGGGGCGGTTCTCAGGAATGACCACATAGTTTTCGCCGCGATAACTGGGCTTCTGCACGAAGAACAGTTTGTAGCGCGCGTCGTGGACTCGTGGCTTACCGCCAATCATGGTGACCGAAACCTTGACCATAGCACCGCCACGACTGTCGATGTCACGCTGGTTGCTGATGAAGTTACCTAAGCTATAGACCAGCAATACATCTTTGTTGTGTTTATCGCTGTGTCTCACCTCCATGGGTTCGACCACATGAGGATGCCCACCGATGATGAGGTCAACTCCCTGATCGATGAGGAATTCGGCCAGGGATTGTTGGCTCTCAACGGGTTGTAGCTGGTATTCGATACCCCAATGCAAGTTGACGCACAATACCTGAGCTCCTCGGTCGCGTGCCAATTGCAGATCTCGCGCAATGAGTTCGCGGTCAATCAAATCGACTACTGCATCGCCTTGCACGGTGATTCCATTGGTGCCGTAGGTGTAATCAAGCATGGCAAATCTCACTCCCTTAATGAGGGTAATGAATGGCATTTGCTGGCTCCGTGTTGTAGCATTGGAATAGGTGCCGATGTGCGGAATTCCCATCGAGTCAAGGGACGAAATCGTCCGGCGCAGCCCTTTATCGCGGCGGTCGAGGCAGTGGTTGTTGGCGGTTAATAGCAAGTCAAAGCCTGAGTCATACAACTGCTTGGCGTAATTGTCGGGAGCACTGAATGCGGGATACCCGGTATAAGGTGCTCCCCCCAGCGGGCACTCCAGGTTGACCACGGCATAGTCTGCCCCGCGGATGTCGTCCTCGACATATCGAAAACATGGCGAGTAGTCGTAGGTACCATTACCTTGACGAGCGGCAGTAAGCTGAGGAGCGTGTTGCATGGCATCGCCAAAAAACACAAGATTAACCGTGCTGCCGCCTTGCAGCAACGACACCAATGAAAGCAGGAGAACGCTGAGCAGTTGCATAGCTGATGGTTATTGATAAATCTGATGAGTAGCAGCCAACAACGTGTTGTGCATAAGCGAGACGATGGTCATGGGTCCTACTCCACCCGGCACAGGGGTAATATAAGAGCACCGTGGCGCTACATGCTCATAGTCGACATCACCACAAAGCCGCCAACCCGACTTGCGGGTGGCATCGGGCACGCGGGTAGTGCCCACATCGATTACTACAGCTCCATCCCGCACCATGTCGGCTGTGACAAAACCGGGTTTGCCTAAAGCGGCAATTAGTATATCGGCTTGACGAGTATGCTCGGCTATATTAGGTGTGGCGCTATGGCAAACTGTGACTGTGCAGTTGCCGGGATTGGACTTTTGCATAAGCAGGCTAGCCACGGGCTTGCCCACAATGTTGCTACGGCCGATGACCACACAGTGCTTGCCCCGGGTGTCTATGCCGTAACGCTCGAGCAGCATGATGATGCCGGCTGGTGTGGCCGACCGGAAACAGGGTAAACCAATCGAGAGCCTACCGACGTTGATGGGATGAAAGCCGTCAACATCCTTGCGGTAGTCGATGGCCTCAATGATGCGCTGCTCGTTGATGTGCCGTGGCAGAGGCAGCTGCACAATGAATCCGTCCACATCATCGTCGCGATTGAGTTTGGTGATGGTGTCGAGCAATTGCTGTTCGGTCACGTCCTCCTCATATCGTAATAGCGAAGACTTGAAACCACACTGCTCACACGCCTTTACTTTCGAGCTCATGTAGCTTTCGCTGCCGCCATCATGGCCTACCAGCACACCGGCCAGATGTGGACGTTTGCCTCCACGGGCTATTATTTGTTGTACTTCGGCTGCAATCTCTTGTTTGATTTGCTCCGCGACTTGTTTTCCGTCTATGATTTGCATTAATTAAGCAGTTAAAGTAATATAATAGAGTTAAATGGATCTTTTAAGTCGTTAAGGCTAGCGACGGCGCTGACCCCGCATCATCTTGAGTGGATTCTTAGCTGTGCTGACCATGTGCATCATCTTGCGCGTCTGCTCAAATTGTTTGAGCAGACGGTTCACGTCCTGGATGCTGGTGCCGCTTCCGCGGGCAATGCGCTGGCGCCGGCTACCGTTCATGACTTCTGGGTGAGAACGCTCGTACGGCGTCATGGAGTAGATAATGGCCTCGATACCCTTAAATGCATCATCGCTGATATCCAAATCCTTGATGGCCTTGCCTACGCCGGGAATCATCGATGCCAGGTCCTTGAGGTTACCCATCTTCTTGATTTGGCCTATCTGGTGCAGGAAATCGTTGAAGTCAAACTGGTTCTTGGCAATCTTCTTCTGCAGCTTCTTGGCCTCTTCTTCGTCATATTGCTGCTGCATGCGGTCGACAAACGAGACGATGTCGCCCATGCCCAAAATGCGATCGGCCATACCAGCGGGACGGAATGGGTCGATAGCCTCCATCTTCTCACCCGTGCCCACCCACTTGATGGGCTTGTTGACCACCGAGCGAATGGACGACGCCGCGCCACCGCGTGTGTCGCCATCAAGTTTGGTGAGCACCACACCGTCAAAATCGAGGCGGTCGTTAAACTCCTTGGCCGTGTTGACGGCATCTTGTCCAGTCATAGAGTCAACCACAAAGAGGGTCTCGTTGGGGTCGATGGCCTGCTTGATGGCAGTAATCTCCTGCATCATCTGCTCATCGATGGCCAGGCGGCCGGCGGTGTCGACAATGACAATGTCGCGACCGGTGCGTTTGGCTTCGGCGATAGCATTTAGCGCTATCTGCACCGGATTCTTGCTCTCGGGTTCAGAGTAGACGGGTACTTGTATTTGATCACCCAGCACCTTGAGTTGCTCGATAGCTGCGGGTCGGTAGACATCGCAGGCAACCAGCAGGGGGTTCTTGCCTTCTTTCTTCAGCTTATTGGCCAGCTTGCCCGAGAATGTGGTCTTTCCCGAACCTTGCAATCCTGACATCAGGATGATGCCCGGGGTGCCGGTTACGTTGAATGGTGCCTGCTCGCCACCCATAAGCTGCGTGAGCTCGTCGTGCACAATCTTGACCATGAGCTGGCTGGGGCTAACCGAATTAATCACATTTTGTCCCAAGGCTTTGGCCTTGACAGTGTCGGTAAACTGCTTGGCCACCTTGAAGTTGACATCGGCGTCAAGTAGTGCGCGGCGCACCTCCTTGAGAGTTTCGGCCACATTGATTTCGGTAATCTTACCTTGTCCTTTCAGTACCTTGAACGAGCGTTCAAGTTTCTCAGATAGATTTTCAAACATATGATTTTTTTGCTTGACTAAAGTATGCTTAACAAAAACGATGCAAAATTACAACAGAAAAACCACATCGGCAAATTAAGTTTAGCTTCTTGCCGCCTGTCTATGCCGCACTTGTGTCGATGAAAAGCTAGAGCGCATTCTTGTCGCCCCTGAACACGTTGATGATGGTCAGAAAAATGATTTTCAAGTCGAGCATGAAATTCCAGTTCTCGGCATACCACACATCATACTCCACGCGTTTCTCCATCATCCACACCTCAGGCGTGGGGCCACGAAAGCCACGCACTTGTGCCCATCCTGTGATGCCGGGCTTGACGGTGTGGCGCATCATGTACTTGTCGATAATCTTGCTATACATCTCGGTGTGAGCCAGCATGTGCGGCCTTGGCCCAACGATAGACATGTCGCCTTTCCACACGTTGTAGAATTGGGGCAACTCGTCGATGCTTGACTTGCGCAGGAACTCACCGAATTTGGTCTTTCGTGGGTCGCCCGAAGTGGCCTGCAGTGAGTCGC
>JAFUVK010000008.1 GCA_017477555.1 Muribaculaceae bacterium | reverse complement strand
CTTGAACCAACGACCCCATGATTAACAGTCATGTGCTCTAACCAACTGAGCTATTGAGGCAGTGTTGTCACTCCCCTTTCGGGAATTGCGGTGCAAAGTTACACCGACTTTTTGAACTGACCAAATTTTTTTCGAAAAAAAAGCATTTCAGCCTCATTTTTCCTGTTTTTTGCCCGATTTTTACTCGCCATTCCTACCGACAGAGCAAGTTGCGGAGGTGCAACATGCGTTATTCCCGACCTCATCGCCACCCGCCCTTAACCATGGGACGGGGAATCATCATCTACCATATCCGTTGATGCGCCGGTAGTTGTTGGGCGACACTCCCAGATGCTTTTTGACATATTTCCCAAAAAACGACAGGTTGTCAAACCCCAGATGTGCCGCCACCTCCTTGATGGTCATATCGCTGTAGAGCAACAGCTGCTTGATGTGGCCAACCATGCTCTGTGCAATCATCTCGCTGGCAGTCTTGCGTGCGTGCTGGTGGCAGATGCTTGTCAGATACTTGGGCGATACACACAGCTCATCGGCGTATGCCTTGACACTTCGTCCTTGCCTTTGTCCGTCGGCCAGCATGAGCACAAATCTGCGGAAGAGCTTGTCGCCCTGCCTCAGCATGTCGTCATTCTCCATTTCCAGATGCCTTCCTATATTGCCCAGGATGTCGTAGATGTAGCTTCGCAAGATGCCAATCATGGTCTCCCTGCCATAGTTCAGCTCAGGGTGGTTAATCTTGAACTTGGCCAATTCGTAATACTTGACCATGAGTGTGATTTCGTCTTCACTGAAGTGTACCACTGGTTGCTGCTTGACCTGCATGATGGCATCAAACAGGCTCCTGTTGACGAAGTTGAAAGCGACCTCGCTGTTGAATGCGCAAATCACGCACTTGAAGTCGTGGCTTCGCTTCCATCCTTCAACCACAGTGTTGGTGTCGACAAACAATCCGTCGTTAGCCTTTAGTGCAAAGGCACTGGAGTCGAGATTGAGCGACAATTGCCCCTCGATGCAGAAGACAAAGGCGAAGAAATTGACCTTAAAGACCTGCGCTAGGTTAGGTATGGACGTGATGTTGTCGGCGAAGAACAGTTCCTCGTCGGCATAGCTGACCTTGTCATAAATGCGCGATGCACTGGTCAGGTCAATTTCGGTTATGGCAGTTGATTTCTTCATTTTCTCATGTCTAAAAAGTTGTCGGGTGCAAAATTACAGAAAAAAAACGAAAAAAACGGCAGGAGCGAGATTTTTTTCACCCCTACCGTTTCTGGTAGCATCTTTTCTGCTATTTACCCATCATGATGTTGATGATGCCATTGACATCGGCAATATCAACCCGTCCGTCGCCATTGACATCGGCCGCCGACACCGCCATAGCCCGTCCGAGCATGATGTTGATCACACCATTGACATCGGCAATGTCGACCTTTCCGTCGCCAGTAACATCACCCACCAGGCTCTGCGGCCTGACACCGGCATTGTAGACAAACGAGATGACCGGACAATAGTCAGTGGTGCGGCGCACATTCTCCTCGTCCAGATAGGTGATTTTTGCCCTGGCAAAGTAAGTGGTGCCATCGACCATGAGTTTGTTGTTGACCTTCAGCTCCCCGGCAGGCTTGGTACTCTGGCAAGTTCCGTCGTTGAGCGTCTCAATCAGTCGTGTGCGCCCCCAAGTGGTTGCCGATGTCGACACCTCGTAGATGTATCCCACGGCTTCGCTCTGGCGCTGGAGTACGATATAGTCATCGCTGTAGAGCGTTCCACCATCGGTGGGACATACAAAGCTCGGCACATCGAACTGTGTGGTGAACTCAACCACGGGCGAAGTCAGCTGCAGTCCGTTATAGCTGAGTGATACAGTGGCATAGTACTTGCTGCCCGGTGCCAGCGCCCCATCATCTACCGTGTGCTGCCCACCGGCTGCTTGCGCGCTGTAGACGACATTGTCCATATCGGCATCGGTGGCAATGGCCAGTACGGCCAGCGTAGTCTGGTCAGGTACGTTCCAACTGACCAGCGGTGCTGTGTCGACCGACTTCTGCCCATCGTAGGGCGCGGTGATGACCAGCAGCTGCGGCACGAACTCGCGCCGCTCGCTCACGCCATTGGCATAGCCTTCGCCACTGGCCAGTACACGCCAGTAATGAGTCTCGCCCGAGGTGAGTTGCGTCATCTGCGCACTCGACACAACCGTATCGGTGACGGTAAGCCGCTCCTTTATCAAGTCGAACGAGGCATCCTGAGCCACCTCGACGGTATAGCTCGTGGCTCCGTCGACGGCCTGCCAGACAAAGTCGAACGGGCTGTAGGGCGAAGCTCCGGCGGCGGGTGCTACGAGCACTGGAGCCGGCAGCGGGTCGAGCACATCGCCCATGATGACCGGGTCGTACTCGTTGCCCATGCGGTCGAGCACGCACACGGCATACTGATAGCCTTGCAGTTTGTCGGCAGGCAAGTCGAAGCCAGTATCATAGGTCATGCCCAGCAGGAACTCGCCATCGCGGGCAAACTGCTCGTGCGCCATCGTGGCCGGGAAGGCATAGACCGTGTATCGCACATTGTCATGGCCCTGCCACGACAGCCTGTCGCCCGTGAGCTGCAAATCGGTGACGGGTCCGGGGTCGGTAGCCGATTTCCAGGGCATTGCCGGTGGCAATGCCGGCCGCTGGTACACAACCCGCTTGAGATAGTGTCCGAACGATTCCTCGGCTCCCAGATTGTAGATATACCTTGTGCTATAGTAGATAGAGCCCCTTGCGCCGTCCTCATTGGTGGACCGCATCAGCTCCACCTGATTGGCAAACTCGTCGTAGTCGTTGCTGCTGGTCATCGACGGCTCGGGGTTTTCGCTGCCATAGCTACCGCGCTTGAGATTGGAAATGCTATGCGAGACAAACATGTGCCGCCCGAACTGCTTTGCCACTCGGTTCCACCAGGGTGCCAGCTTGCCATAATCGGCCGCGCTATAGCCAATGCTCCAGTAGATTTGCGGCGAGATGTAGTCCACGCTCTTGTCTTCATACCACTGCACCGGGTCGCTGAAGATGCCGTTGTACTGCCAGTCGCTGCCGCTACTGCGCTCCACGCCGTGGCGGTCGGCCACAGCCTGGCTGGTGCAAGTCACTCCAGCCGGTGAGATGCCAAACCGCACCTCGGGCCTTGTGATCTGAATCATGTCGTATACGGCCTTGACCATGCGGTTGACATTGTCACGCCGCCAGTCACCGATGCTCATGGAGGTGCCACTCTGCTGCCACTCCTGGTAGTCGCCCGCAGTGCTGTTGCTGGGTATGCCGTTGGGATAGAAGTAGTCGTCATAAAGGATTCCGTCCACGTCATACTTTGTGATGATTTCCTTGCACACATTGACAATGCGGTCGATGACGCGCTGCTGTGCCGGGTCGAGAATGATGGTCGAGCCATGGGTCAGCAGCCATCCATTGTTCTTGAGTTCCTGATCCTGTGCGGTGTTCCAGTCGGTGCCGGTGCTGAAGCGGTAGGGATTGACCCAGGCATGGCACTCCATGCCGCGCTTGTGGCACTCTTCGACGCAGAAAGCCAGCGGATCGAACGCCGGTGCGGCTCCGCGTGTGCTTGTGAGGTAGCTCGACCAGGGTTCGTAGCTCG
Source organism: Muribaculaceae bacterium (assembly GCA_017477555.1). Taxonomy (GTDB): domain Bacteria; phylum Bacteroidota; class Bacteroidia; order Bacteroidales; family Muribaculaceae; genus Sodaliphilus. Next base: position 41,974 of record JAFUVK010000008.1, on the reverse strand, counting down.
ACTGATACATAGCGTCGCACATCGAGCGCACCTGGAAGTTGATGGCATTGAAATTGTTGCGGGCCAGCGAGTCGAGCAGGGTGACCAACTCTTGCTTCATCTTGTCGGCGGCGGCCACACTGGTGCCGCGCGAGTTTTCGTTGGGCCAGTCGAGGCACCACACGGTGGCCACCCACGACGAACGGAATTCGCGTTTGGGTTGGGTGAACTGTGCTGCCTGCGCCATCATAGCCGCCGTCAGTGCCACAGCCACCAGCCACAATTTGAGATTGTTAAGGATTGTCATCGCTGAGTAATAAATATAGTGATTAAAATATATTCTATAGGCACAGATCAATTAACCTGGATTACGAGACTACATTCTGCGGCTTTCCCTGCTGGAATGCCCGCAAGTTGTCCTCCACCACACGAATCAGCCTGACACGCGCCTCCTTGCTGGCCCATCCCAGGTGGGGTGTGATGAAGCAGTTGCGAGCGGTGAGCAACGGGCTGCCATCCTTGGGCGGCTCTTGCGGCAAGACATCCAATCCGGCCGCGAAAATCCGCTTCTGGTTGAGTGCATCGGCCAGTGCCTGCTCGTCGACGAGCATCCCTCGGCTGGTGTTGATGAGAATGGCCGTGGGCTTCATCAGTGCCAAGCGTTCGCGATTGACCAGGCAGCGGGTCTCGGGTGTGAGCGGACAATGCAAGCTCACCACGTCGCACTCGGCAAAGACCTGCTCCAGGTCACGGGCTCGTGTCACTCCGTCGGGTAGCTGGTCCTGAGCCTTGCTTGTATAGGCCAGCACCGGCATATCCATGGCCCGCGCTATGCGTGCCACAGCACTGCCAATCTGTCCAAACCCCACGATGCCCAGCGTCTTGCCGGCCAACTCAATCAGGCTGGTGTTAGTAAAGCTGAAGTCGGGACACCGCCCCCACAAGCCCCCCCGCACCTCGTCGGTGTAGTGCTGTGGCATGCAGCAGATGTTGAGCAGGTGGGCCCATGCCAGCTGGGCTACACTGGGTGTGCTGTAGGCCGGCACATTGGTCACTATGATGCCCATCTCATGCGCAGCCACGACATCGACATAGTTGAACCCAGTGGCCAAGATGCCTATGTATCGCAGCTTTGGCAGCTGCTGCATCATCTCGCGTGTGATTATCACCTTATTAATAAGTATTGCCTCGGCTTGGCGAGAGCGTTCCACAATCTGCTCGGGTGTCGACCGGTCGTAGATGACACATTCGCCCAGCGCGCGCAAGCCGTCCCACGACAGGTCGCCCGGGTTGCTGGTATAGGCATCAAGAAAAACAATCTTCATCAGTATAACTAAGGATTAATTCGAGTTTCGATAAGTTTGGTTGCATCAGTTAATAAGCGAGTGCAAAATTAAGAAAAATATTTGGAATTTGGATTGTGAAAATCAAAAACCTGAAAATTTTATTTTCGCACTTCAAGAAAATGTTGTACATTTGCAGGCTGAAAACTTGTGTATGTGGTCATTATAGCCGTTTTCGAGCTCGCCTAGAGCCCCTCAAAGCGAAACTAATGAGCACACTCACAGGTTGTTATGTCTATTAATGAAACAAAACAAAAAAACAAATAACTAACAATTCTAGAAATGCAAACTAAAGGTTTTATCAGAGTCATTACAGTAGCGTTGATCCTGATTTGTGCATTCTACTTGTCATTCACATTTGTCTCGAACCACTATCAGAACGTGGCCGAGCAGAAGGCTCTTGCTGCCGCCGGCATTAAGACCCCCGACACGAGCAACGACAAGTACCGCACTGCGCTCAACACCTACATGGACTCGATTGGCAAGGAGAAGGTGTATCTTGGATACTACACCTTCCAGGAAGTGCGTGAGAAGGAGCTGGGCCTCGGTCTGGACCTCAAGGGTGGTATGAACGTGACACTGCAGATTTCTGTGCCCGACATCCTTCGTGCCCTTTCAGGCGACAACCCCGACAAGAAGTTTAACGAAGCCATTGCCAAGGTCGAGCACGACCAGGCCGCTCAGGAGAACTTTGTGGCCAGCTTCTGCAAGGAGTACAAGAACTTGGCACCCGGTGCCAGCCTGGCTCAGGTGTTCCGCAACGTCGAGAAGGTAAAAGAAGACCCCAGTGCCAGCGACGCCAAGGTGCAAAGCATCCTGGAGCAGGAGGTTGACGCCATGGTCGACAACTCGTATAAGGTGCTGCGCAACCGTATCGACCGCTTCGGTGTCGTAGCCCCCAACATCCAGAAGCTGCAAAGCACCGGCCGCATCTTGCTTGAGCTGCCGGGCATCAAGGAGCCCGAGCGCGTGCGCAAGCTGCTGCAAGGAGCCGCCAACCTCGAGTTCTATGAGACCTATACTCTGGCCGACATCAGCGGCGCGCTGAACAACTTGAGCCAGCAGGCCGGCAAGCCTGTGGCACAGGCACAGCCCGCGGCCAACGACTCGACGGCCACCACCGCCGACTCGACCCAGGCTCAGAAGGCCCAGCCCGCTCAGCCCGCACCTGCCGCTGCACAAGGCCGCACGCTGGCCGAGCTCACCGGCTTCCAGATGCTGGCAGCTCAGGGCGGCAGCGGCAGCCCTGTTGTGGGTATGGTATCGGCCAATGATACCGCCGCCGTCAACGCCATCATCAACTCTCCGGTGGCTCGCACCACCCTGCCTGCCGACCTGAAGCTGGCTTGGACCGTCAAGCCCCAAGGCAGCGCACAGAACGGTGCCGATGTCTTCAACCTGGTTGCTCTGCGCACCGTCAATGGTCAGCCCGTGCTCAACGGCGACGTGGTGACCCGTGCCAGCAGCGAGTTTGACAACCTGCAGGGTCAGGTGGTGTCGATGCGCATGAATGACGAGGGTGCCCGCCAGTGGTCGCGCATTACCGGCCAGAACATTGGCAAGGCCATCGCCATCGTGCTCGATGACCAGGTCTACTCTTATCCTAACGTCAACAGCCAGATCGACGGCGGTAGCTCGCAGATTAGCGGCCGCTTCACCGTTGAGGAGGCCAACGACCTTGCCAACGTGCTTGAGTCGGGTAAGATGGTTGCCCGCGTCAACGTTGCTAGCGAGAGCGTGATTGGTCCGTCGCTGGGTCAGGAGTCTATCAAGAAGGGTATCATCTCGTTTATCGTGGCTCTGGTTCTGCTGGTTCTGTTCATGATTTGCACCTATGGTGTGTATGCCGGAAATATCGCCAACCTGGGTCTGATTATGAACCTGTTCTTCACCATGGGTATCTTGGCCTCGTTCCAGACGGTGCTCACCCTGCCGGGTATCGCCGGTATCGTGCTGACGCTGGGTATGGCCGTTGATGCCAACGTGCTTATCTTTGAGCGCATCAAGGAGGAGTTGCGTGCCGGCAAGGGTCTGAAGGCCTCGGTCACCGATGGCTACAAGAACGCATTCTCGGCCATCTTCGACTCTAACCTGACCACCATCATCACCGGTATCATCCTGATTCTGCTGGGCTCTGGTCCCATCCGCGGTTTCGCCGTCACGCTGGTGATTGGTATCTGCTGCTCGTTCTTCACCGCCGTGTTCGCTACTCGTCTGGTGATGGAGTACTTTGTGAACAAGGGCACGTTCAACAACATGACGCTGACCACCAAGCTGACCGAGCACATGCTCGAGAACGTGAAGTACAACTTCATGGGCAAGGCCAAGAAGACTTGGATGGTGCTTGGCGTGATTGCCGCCATCATCCTGTGTCTGTTTGTGTTCCGCGGCCTGAACCGCGGCATCGACTTCTCGGGTGGTCGCAACTACATCGTTCAATTTGACCACGCAGTCAACACCGAGGCTCTCGAGAGCCAACTGACTCCGCTGTTTGAGGGTGGCAACGTGACGGTGATCACCATCGACAACGACACCAAGGTGCGCATCTCGACCAACTATAAGATTGACAGCAATGAGGAGGGTGTCGACGACGAGATTATGAGCAAGTTGTACAGCGGCCTGAAGAGTGAGCTGGGCAACATGAGTCAGGAAGACTTCAGCATCGCCAATGAGAACATGGGCGTTGTGTCGAGCGACAAGGTGGGTCCGAGCATCGCTAGCGACATGACCCGCGAGGCCATCTGGGCCGTGATCTTCTCGCTGATTGCTATGGCTCTGTACATCCTCATCCGCTTCCGCAACGTGGCCTTCTCAGTGGGTGCTCTGGCAGCCGTTGCCTTCACCTCGTTTGTGGTTATCGGCTTCTACAACCTGCACGGTTTGTTCCCCTTCTCGATGGAGGTCGACCAGACGTTTATCGCCGCTATCCTGACCGTGATTGGCTATCAGGTCAACGACACGGTGGTGGTGTTTGACCGTGTGCGTGAGTACCGTAGCCTCTATCCCAAGCAGGACCTGTACGAGACATTCAACAAGGCACTGTGCAGCACACTGTCGCGTACGTTGATGACTTCAATCACCACGTTGCTCGTACTGCTTGTTATGTTCTTCCTGGGTGGTGAGTCAATCCGCAGCTTCATCTTCGCGATGATTCTTGGTGTGATTGTCGGTACGTGCGCTTCGCTGTTCGTAGCATCGCCCGTGGCCTACGCGTTGACCCGCCGTCAGGTGAAGCGTGCCGCGCAGCCTGTGAAGACCAAGAAGTAATCATTCACACTCCACAAGATCAAGTGTGGTATAGTCCATTGGGCTATTCCACACTTTTTTGTGGCGCGTGGCACAGCAGTATGAACAAAATTGAGTATCTTTGCAGTCATGATGACAACCATCGATAATATCCGCAACATCCAAATCAGCGACTACGACTACGCCCTGCCCGACGAGCGCATCGCTCGGCATCCGCTGGCCGCACGCGAGCAGTGCAAGCTGCTCTACTGGCACAATGGTCGCATCGAGGACCACCACTTCGGTGCCGTGCCGCGCCTGCTTCCGCCAGGTGCGATGCTAGTGTACAACAACACCCGCGTCATCAATGCGCGTCTGCGTTTCAGCAAGGACACAGGGTCGACCATCGAAATATTCTGCCTCGAGCCCGAGGCACCCAGCGACTACCAACTCATCTTCCAGACCACCAGCCACTGCGAGTGGAACTGCCTGGTGGGCAACAGCAAACGCTGGAAGCAAGGCACACTACAACACACTGTGGAAGTCGACGGCCGGCAGATTACCCTACGCGCCACCCGCGGCGAACGCCGGGGCAATGCCTGGGTCATCGCATTCGACTGGGACGGCGACGTAACATTTGCCTCGGTGCTCGATGCGGTGGGCGAGATTCCCATCCCCCCTTACCTGAACCGCCCCACCGAAGCCAGCGACAGTGTAGACTATCAGACCGTGTACAGCCACATCGACGGCAGTGTGGCCGCCCCGACAGCCGGCCTGCACTTCACCGACGAGCTGCTGGCCGAATGCGACCGTCGGGGCATAGTGCGCCGTGAGTTGACCCTGCACGTGGGCGCAGGCACCTTTCAGCCCGTGAAGAGCGAACACATTGGCGACCACGAGATGCACGTCGAGGTGTTTGCTGTGTCGCGCTCGCTGCTCGTCGAGCTCATCGAAGAGCGCCGTCCGGTGGTGGCCGTGGGCACGACCTCGGTGCGCACCCTCGAGAGTCTATACTATGTGGGGCAGCAGCTGGCCGATCACCCCGATGCCCAGCCCGATCAGCTGACCGTGCGGCAGTGGATGCCTTACACCACTCCATGCCAGCTGAGCACCGCCCAGGCACTGCAGCACATCGTCGACTACCTGGACCGCACGGGCGCACAGACCTACCTGGGTTCCACCCAACTGATGATAGCACCCGGATTCCGCTACCGTATCATCCAGGGCATGATCACCAACTTCCATCAGCCGCAGTCCACCCTGTTGCTATTGGTGTCGGCCTTTGTCGGCCACGACCAGTGGCGCCCGATGTATGACCATGCCTTGGCAAGCGGCTATCGCTTTTTGAGCTATGGCGATGGGTCGTTGCTACTGCGGTGAACGTCGGTAAAAACGTGTCATTGGTCGATTGAACAACCCAAAATCACGCATACGCGTTAAACGGGCATCGCATTTGCACGTCTAACAAGTACAAGATGCAAGAGGCAAGAGACAAGACGCAAGATGCAAGACGCAAGAAACCACTTGCAGCGACACAATTATGAATCGTGATTTATGAATTATTTAAAGATATAGCGTTATGAAGACTACTGTACGCAACATGATGATGAGCCTCGTGCTCATGGGCGGCATGATTATGGCCGTCCCGGCTTCGGCGCAATTCTCGTCGAGCCGACAGCGTGCCACCACAGCACGCAGCGCCAGTGGCACACCGCAAGCACGTGCCAGCGAGGCACGCCAGTCGCGTGCCAGCGAGGCACGCCAGTCGCGTGCCAGCGAGGCACGCCAGTCGCGCGCCAGCGAGGCACGCCAGTCACGTGCCAGTGAGGTACGCCAGTCGCGCGCCAGCGAGGCACGCCAGTCACGTGCCAGTGAGGTACGCCAGTCACGCGCCAGCGAAGTACGCCAGTCACGCGCCAGCGAAGTACGCCAGTCGCAAGGCAGCATGCGCACACGCAGCAGTGAGGCCCGTGCCTCACAGCCGCAGATGCAGCGCACCGGTCCGGCGACGCAAGTGCACAGCCAGAGCCTCGACCGCTCCAGTGCCATCCGCACCGAGCGCGGCACCGTCCGCACCGACCGTGGCACCCGTAGCGGCAATGACGGAGGTATCGGGCGCACTCGCAACAACGACAACACCCGCAGCACCGTGACCAACGGCCGCACGCGTCCGTCGGCACAAATGGGCGATGCCCGTTCCACCACCCGCACGGTAACCCCGTCGAATCTGGATGACAACAAGGGCAACCGCGGCGGCATGGGCAACAACCGCGATGGCAACAACGACCGCAACGGGCGCGGTGGCAACAATGGCCGCAACCGTCACGACAACGGCAACGGACGCTATGACAACGACCGTGGGCACAACAACCATGGCTATGGCCCCAGCGACCGTGGCGGACATTCACGGCCCTACAACTACGACAGCCACCCGCACCGCGACCACTTCAGCTACGCTCACCGGCATCACAACTGGAGCCGTCCTCTGCCCCCTCCGCCGCGTCCTTATCGCCCCGCCCCGCTTCGCTACTACCGTCCGGCGCTTCCCGCGCACTACCGTCCTTATTACGGGGCCCCGGTGATTGACCGCATCCTGGGCATCACGTTTGGCACGTACTACGATGTGTCGCTCGACTACCTGTACACCAATGGTTACTACATCGACGGCTATCAGGACAACATCATCTACCTGCGCGAAGTGCGTATGCTCAATCTTCTGTGGCCCGATGTGATGTTCTGCTACGACAATGGCCGTCTTGCCAATGCCCAGTTTGTCTACACCACGACCTACCGCGACCACAGCCGCTACAACCGCATCTACCACGACCTGAGCGCGGTCTACGGTCCTCCCATCAGCGTGGAGAGCGGCATGGCCACCTGGTTTGGCGGCAACACCACCGGTTATGTGACCCTGAGCATGGGCACCGACTACGGTCGCTTCTACACCACCCTGTCGATTGGGTACTAAGATGTGACAGAGCTAAAGAAAATGGGCTTCGCCGAAAGGTGAAGCCCATCTCTTTGTCACATGGGTTGCTATTTGAGGATTTTTGCCCATTCGCCGGGCTTGGCCAGCAGCTCGGCCACCTTGTCGATGGTGTCGTCGTGCCGTGCCTCATACTCTACCTCACCGGCCTGATAATAATAGCGCGTGAGTATCTCCTGCGCCAGCAGTCGCGAGATTTCCTTGCGTTGTGTGTCCAGGTCATGGTTCAAGTCATGCTCGAGCAACTTCTCGAGCTGCTCAAAGGCCGCTTTGGTACTGTCGTTCATATATCCCTCGGCCTTTGCCACCTTCTGCAGACTCTCTAGGCCCTGCTCGCACACCTTGTCGTACTGAAATTTCTCGGGGTCGATAAATGCCTTGAACTCATTGAATATCTCATCGGTGACCTCAAATTGCGCAGGCTGCGCGATGGTGGGATGTTGCCACTGGTAACGTGTGGCGAAGTCAAAGGCCCACTGGTCACGCACAATATTGTAGACCAGTCGGTTGAGCTCAGGATAGTCGATCTTGACATCGGGTGTGATGCCCCCGCCCTCGTACACCTTCCGGCCATGCGCTGTGGTGAACGCCCGCGCCGTGGAGTCGGTGGTGGTGCGGTTGTATGTGCCGTCGGCATTGCGCTTGGAGTAGTCCACCTCCTGAATGAGCCTGCCGCTGGGTATGTAATACTTCGCCACCGTCACCTTGAGTATGCCGTCGAAAGGCAACGGGCGTGTGGTCTGCACCAACCCCTTACCATAGGAGCGCGAGCCGAAGATGACGGCACGGTCCAGATCCTGCAGCGCACCGGCGGTGATTTCGCTCGACGACGCGCTTCCGCCATCAATGAGCACAGCCAGCGGAATCTTGGTGTCGATGGGTTCTTGTGTTGTCTTATAGACCTTTTCGCTGGCTTTGTCGCGACCTCGAGTGGTGAGCACCACAGTCCCCTTGGGCACAAAGAGTCCCACAATCTGCACGGCGCTCTCCATCAGTCCGCCACCATTGCCGCGCAGGTCGAGCACAATGGCCTTGACGGCAGGGTTCTTCTTCAGGTCGATGAGCGCGTCCTTGACTTGCTGTGCCGAGTGCTCGTTGAAGGTGGTGAGGCCGATGTATCCCAGGTTGTCGTGCACCACGCCATAGTACGGCACCGGGTCGAGTTTGATGTTCTCGCGCTTGATGGCAAACGTCTTGACACTGTCGGGGTCATGGGGCCTGACCACACGCACAGTGACCGTGGTGTTGGCCTGTCCTTTGAGGTGCGCACTGACACTGTCGCTGTTCCATGCAGTGACATCCACGCCGTCGATGGCTATGATGCGGTCGCCCGAGCGCAGCCCCGCCTTTGCCGCCGGGCTGTCCTTGTAGGGTCCGCTGATGTACACGCCCTTCTTCTGGCCCGTGCGCTGCTGTATGTATGACCCAATGCCTCCATACTGCCCTGTGCTGATGACCAGGAAGTCATCCTGGCTCTTGGCCGGGATGTACTCGGTGTAGGGGTCTATATTATCGAGCATGGCGTTGATGGCCGTCTCGATTGACTTCTGCGCGTCGATGGTGTCGACATAGAACGTGTTCAGCTCTTTATAAACCGAGTTGAAGATGTCAAGGTTACGTGCTATGGTCGCCGGCGAGTTGTCCTTGCGTTCGTCGGCTTTTGCTGTCGGGATGATGAGCATAGCAGCCAGCGCGGTGGCAGCCAGTGTGGTGATATATCTTTTCATTGCCTTGATTGAGTATCGTGATTGAATTTGCGAAATTACTACAATTTGCCCAATATTGCGCCATTCAATGCGTATTTTATCATTTTTTGAGATTTACCCGTCCTAAAATTTGCAGGAGTCCTCACAAATCATTATATTTGCAAAAAAAATCGCAACGAACTTTTTCGCAATCGTTAAACCAATACATATGAAACGGATAGCCTTAATTTTCACCATCAGCATCGCGACATTTGCATGCTGGGCAATGACCGACGACGAGCAAGACCGCATGGTATGGAACCACCTGGGCGACATCCTGATAGAGGATGAGGGCCACACCGCCTACATGTACTTTGCCAATACCGATGCCGACGGCGACGGCATCGACGACTTGATTATCTCAACCGAGAGCCGCCCGACCGCGGGCCGCGTCTTCAAGGCCTACTCAGTGGGCAAGAACATGGCCCCCATCACCGTCAACACATCGGTGATTGAGCCGCTGGACCATGATGAACGCTGGACGATGACTGAATACTTAACAAACAGATGGTCGCTGCCCGCTGGCGACATCACGTTGCAGGATCCGCCCATCTTTATCTCCGACATGGAGAAGGGGAAGAATGAGTTCATCGGCTGGCGTGAAAGTAATTACCCCCCGGGCAGCAAGTACACCCACATGGTGTTCAAGCCCCATGTCAATGAAATCCGGTTTGTGGGTGACGATCGCATCTTCTCATCGCTGGATGGTGACACCCTGTGGCAGAGCGTGCGAGAGTTCAAACTCAAAGACCCTAAGGTGGTGGCTAAGATGTTCCGCGGTTACACTGATGGCAATGCAGTGCCTGTAGCAGTGACACGCAACTTCCTCACCACTCACCAGCCGTTGCAGTTCAGCCGTTGGCTCAGTCCCGAGCCGGTGCGCACCGTAGACCGCAGTGCCATGCAGATCATCCTTGCGCACTATGGCATGAAGTACAGCATCATGCGCTCGCAATGGCTGGCCACACTGCCCACCGAGGTGGGCAACCGCGACTACTATCAGGTGCTACTGGTGGGACCTAAGAGCGCCCTGTATGCCACCGTGTGCGTTGCCGAGGGCACCGTCGCGTCGGCCTACGAGTATGAAGACTACAGCGAGACGGGCTACAAGCGTGACTTGAGCGACCTCAATATGTTCGAGAGCGATGTTGACGGCCTGTTCAGCGAGCATCTGCCCGAAATCATGTGCATCATGCATACCGACCAAGGCCTGGAACTGTACTTCCGTTGGACATCGATGGAAGGCACCCACTATAGCGTGGTACGCGAGGTGGGCACCCGCATGGTACTTGTGCTTGATGACTACCACTACTGGATGTTCGGGTAAATCTGTTTTTACACGTTTGTTGCCAGATACTTTGTGGAGGTTGGGCGTGATGGGACACTGCCCAGCAAAATTACTGCCAGCAGCTCCCCTCCCCTTTCGCAAGGGGAGGGGAGCTGCTACCTAGCGTTCATTACTGATTGGCTTTATTTGTATGACTGCATGTAGATGTCGATGAGCTCCTCGCGGTTGAGGAAACGCGGGTCAAGGTCGAGCATCGCCTGCCCAGTGGCACAGGCATTGTCGACCATGCGCTCAAAGTCGGCCGGTGTGATGCCATACTCGCTCAGTCGAATGTCGCTCACGCCACACTCGCGCTGCATGATGGCCAGCGCATCAAGGAAGTCGCTGGGTCGAGCCGACTTCTGCTGCGTCATCTTCTCTGCCATCTTCATGTAGCGCTTCATCATGTCGTTCTTGAAGGTCTTGAAATAGGCCTGGCTGATGGCGATGAGCCCAGCTCCGTGCGGCAGCTTGGGGAAGAAGGCACTCATGGCATGCTCCAGTGCATGCTCGCCGGTGCAGCAGCTTGTGCTCTCTACCATGCCAGCCAGTGTGCTGGCCCAAGCCACCTTGATGCGAGCCCACCGGTTCTTGGGGTCGGCCACGGCCACGGGCAGGTATTTGTACAACAGGCGTATGGCCTCCAGTGCATAAAGGTCGCTGATGGGTGTGTGGGCACGGCTGATGTATCCCTCGGCAGCGTGGAAGAAGGCGTCGAAGCCCTGATAGGCCGTCAGCCGTGGCGGCACGCTCATCATCAGTTCCGGGTCTACCACCGCCAGTGTGGGGAACACCAGTGGCGAGCCCCATCCTATCTTCTCGTTTGTCTCTTCATTGGTGATTACGCTCCACAGGTCCACCTCGGTGCCTGTACCGGCCGTGGTGGGAATGGCCACGATGGGCAGTGCCCTCTCGATGGTTTTGCCACCGCCGGTGCCTCCTGCCACATATTGCCAGAAGTCGCCGCCCATTGCAGCTGTCACCGCGATGGCCTTGGCGGTGTCGATTGAGCTACCTCCGCCCAGGCCAATGACAAAGTCGCACGCTTGTGTCCGGCACAGTTCAGCGCCTTCCATCACATGCGACTTGATGGGGTTGGGTAATATTTTGTCGAACGTGACATGGCTGATGCCTGCCTTGTCCAGTTGCTCCTCTAGGGTCGACAGGTAGCCGAAACGCTTCATCGAGCTGCCTGCCGAGATAACAATTAACGCTTTCTTGCCTGGTAGTGGCATCTTGGCCAGGTTGTTCAGTTCCCCAGCACCGAACTGCAGTCGGGTGGGGATATTCAGGCCAAATTTCATTTGTCCTCTCATATCTTGTTCAGTATTAAAGGCACCGCTGGCGGCACCCAGGTTAATATTGTGTCAGGTAGCAGTAATTGCCCCTGTATGACTGTCCAGACCGCAAAGATACAAAACATTTTGGACAAATCCTAATTAAGTAACCATAAAAAGTTACAGGGGCTTCCGCCCTCGTCTGTAATATCGCTTTCTGCGATGTAATAATAATCAGGGACAACGGGTATATAGTTCCCATAAACAAAGGTAGAGACGGCACAGGGCTGCAAGCAACATTACCTTTTGTCGAGGCGGACGGCACAGGGGTGCCGTCCCTACCTGCCACCCGTTTCCCCCACAATGTGCGGTAGAGACAATTATGAATTGTGCCTTGCGAATTGTGGATTAAAAAAGAAATTAGTACCTTTGTGGCCTGAAAACCTTTACCGCTATAATACTACGGAGATGACAGAGAAATTTGAAATGGTGGCCAAGACCTTCCAGGGGCTGGAGGGCGTTCTTGCCGACGAGTTGCGCGCACTGGGCGCGGACAATGTGCTTGAGGGCGTCAGGATGGTGTCGTTTGAGGGCGACAAGGAGTTGCTTTACCGCGCCAACTTCGGTCTACGCACAGCACTGCGTATTCTGAAACCGTTCTACAAGTTCCGTTCGACCGACGCCGACGACCTTTACGAGCAAGTGAAGCGCTACGACTGGTCGACGGTGATGAAGGTGAACCAGACGTTTGCCATCGACTCGACCACCAATGGCGAGGAGTTCCGGCATTCGCGTTTTGTGACCTATCGTGTGAAGGATGCCATTGCCGACTATTTCATGGACCGCGAGGGTCGTCGCCCGAGCATCCGTGTGACCAACCCCGATATCCGTCTGGATGTACACATCAACGGCGACCAGGTGACCCTGTCGCTCGACTCGAGTGGGGAGCCGCTTTACAAGCGTGGCTGGCGCGTAGGGCAGACCGAGGCCCCAATCAACGAGGTGCTTGCCGCCGGCATCATCAAGCTGAGCGGTTGGGACGGACAGTGCGACCTGGTCGACCCGCTGTGCGGCTCGGGCACCTTCCTAGTCGAGGCCGCGCTGATGGCGCTGAACATCAATCCTGGCGTGTTCCGTCAGGAATATGCCTTCCAGAAGTGGGATGACTACGATGCCGACCTGTTCGACGAAATCTATAACGACGACAGTGGGGAGCGCGAGTTCAACCATAAGATTTATGGCTCGGACATCGATGGCAAGGCCATAGCGGTGAGCCGCGCCAATGCCAAGTCGGCTGGCGTGATGAAGTATATCGAGCTTGAGCGCCGCGACCTGGCCGAGATTGAGCAGGTTCCCGAACAAGGCTTTCTGATTACCAACCCTCCATACGACCAGCGTCTGCGTCTAGAGGATGCCGAGGCATTCTATAGCATGCTGGGCTCGAAGCTGAAGCATGTGTTCCGTGGCTATCATGCGTGGATCATCGGCTACAACCGCGAGTACTACGACAAGATTGGGCTTCGCGCTTCGGTACACTACCCGCTGCTGAACGGCTCGCTGGAGTGCGAGTTGCGCGAGTATGTGATTTTCGACGGCAAGTACGACGAGATGCGGAGCCGCGGCGAGAGCATCCGCAACGAGGACTTCCACGGCAGTGAGGACCGCCGCAAGCTGGTGCGCCGCGAGTTCAAGGAGACCTTTTCCGGCGATAAGGACGGTAAGCGTCCTCAGCACCGCCGCGAGGGCGACCGTCCACGGTTTAAGCGTGATGACCGTGAGCACCGCGAAGGCGACCGTCCACGGTTTAAGCGTGAGGGCGACCGTCCACGCCGCAGCGAGGGCGACCGTCGGCCGCCACGTTTCACCCCCGGGCAGGGTCCCACGCTGGGTGCCGACAAGGAGGTGCCCATCATCCACGGCCGCCGCAAGAGCTGGAAGCGCCGCGACCTGCCCGAGGACAATGAGTAGTTGTCAGACACTACCCCCAACCGCTCGTAGGAGGGGAGCTGGTACCAGGCTGCAAACCCCACCCCCTACCCCGGAGCTGCCCTGCTGGGTGCTGATTGCTTGAACAAACTAATTCTTAACTCAAAGAAAGTGAACATATTATTGCTTGGTTCGGGCGGACGCGAGTGCGCCATTGCCTGGAAATTGAACCAGAGCCCACGATTGGGCCAGTTATTCATCGCCCCCGGCAACGCCGGCATGGCACAGTACGGCACCTTGCTTCCTGTCAAGCCCATGGACTTTGAGGCCGTGGGGCAGGCCGCACTGGCTCACGGCATCGACATGGTGGTGGTGGGCAGCGAGGACCCACTGGTGGCGGGCATCGTCGACTACTTCAAGGGCGACGAGCGTCTGCGCCACATCCTGATGGTGGGCCCCAGCGCGGCCGGCGCGCAGCTGGAGGGCAGCAAGGACTTTGCCAAGGGGTTCATGCAGCGTCATGGCATTCCCACAGCACAATACCTGAGCGTGACGCGCCACAATGTGGAGCAGGGCGTGCGTTTCCTTGAAAGCCTCGAGGCTCCTTATGTGCTCAAGGCCGATGGACTGGCTGCCGGCAAGGGCGTGCTCATCATCGACGACCTGGACGAGGCTCGTAACGAGCTTCGTGCTATGCTCGACGGCAAGTTTGGTCGCTCGAGCGCGACGGTGGTCATCGAGCAATATCTGCGTGGCATCGAGTGTTCCGTATTTGTCGTGACCGACGGCCGCGACTACCGTCTGCTGCCCGAGGCCAAGGACTACAAGCGCATCGGCGAGGGCGACACGGGTCTGAACACGGGGGGCATGGGTTCGGTGTCGCCTGTGAGCTTTGCCGACGAGGCGTTTATGGACAAGGTGCGCCGCCGCATCATCGAGCCCACCATCGCTGGCCTTCGTGCCGAAGCCCTACCCTACTGCGGCTTCATCTTCTTTGGGCTGATGAATGTGGGAGGCGACCCGCTGGTCATCGAGTACAACGTGCGCATGGGCGACCCCGAGACGGAGAGCGTGATGCCGCGTCTGCAGAGCGACCTGGTCGACCTGCTGGAGGCCGCCGCCACGGGCCACATCGGTGATGTGGAAGTGAGCATCGACCCACGCTATGCCGTGACGGTGATGATGGTGAGCGGCGGATATCCCGGCACTTACGCCAAAGGGAAGGTGATCACGGGCTTGGACCAAGTGGAGGACAGCCTGGTGTTTCACGCCGGCACAGCACTCGACGGTGATGGCCGTCTGGTGACCAACGGTGGTCGTGTGCTAGCCGTGACCAGCTATGGCGACACGCAGCTCGAGGCACTGGAGCGTTCGTTCGGCAGCGTGCAGCGCATCGGCTTCGACGGCAGCTACTATCGCCGCGACATCGGCTTCGACCTTGCTTAACCTTATTCGAGCACTCGAATGCTCGAACACTCGAGTGTTAGAATGCTACTCAACCCCTCCCCTTCCCCCTCCCCTGAGGGGAGGGGGAAGCCGAACCCCACTATTCGAAACCCGAAACACGTAACCCAAGTTGAAAATCGACGAACGAAATATCGACTGGCTTAACGGCCGCACCTTCATGACCATCACCGACATCCTGCTGGCCATCATGGCAGTGCTGTCGAGTGGTCGTGTACCCGTGGCCGAGGCCGGCAGTGGCATTTTCTTCGAAATGCCCACAGTGCTGGTTGAGCCTGGCCTGCCTTCGGCGCTGATCAATGTGGCTTGCCTGGTGGGCATCGGCGCACTGATGCTGCTCATCAACAAGGTGTTCAGCTTTGTCCGCTCGATGACCAGCATCTTTGTGTCGGCGTTTTTCCTGCTGGAATTTGCCGTACCGGCCACGAGCAGCGTGTTCAACACCGGCACCGCGCTCTGCCTGATTCTGGTGCTGGGCGTGCTGGCTCTGTTCGCCAGCTACGAGGACCTTCACTCGCAGGGCCGCATCTATCTGACGATGACCATCCTGGCCACCGCCTGCCTGTGGCAATGGGCTTTTCTGATTCTCATACCTGCCTTTGCCATCGGCTTCATGTATATGCGCGCCATGGACTTCCGTGGTTTTCTGGCCATGCTGCTGGGCCTGGCCACGCCGTTCTGGATAGTCATCGGTCTGGGCATCGTGAATCCTGCGACCGACTTCAAGCCACTGGCAATCAATGCCGTGTGGGCGACGCTCGACCTGTCGCAGACGAGGTTGCTTGTCGGCTGGGCCGCCGTGGTGGCCGTATTGTCGCTGGTGCTGACGGTGATGAACCTGTCGACCATCCTGAACTACCGCCTGCAGTTCCGCGTGTACAATGCGTTTTTCATTGTGGTGACCTTGCTCAGTGTGCTGGCCATGTGCATCGACTACCGCGACATGCTGGTGTTCTTGCCGCTGCTCAACCTGTGCCTAGCCATCCAGCTGGCGCACACCTTTACGTTGAGCACCCAGCCCAAGCGCCACTATGTGATGTGGGCATTTGTTGCCGCCACGCTAGCTGTGGGCATCAGCTCGCTCACACTGTGACGTTTTTTTGAATTAAGAATCGAGCATTCGACACCACTACTTAACCACATAACGACTCAACTACTTAACTACATTACTACTTAACTACCCTACTACTTAACTACTTAACTACTTAACCACCCTTCTACCTAAATGACTGACGACGAACGATATATGCGACTGGCGCTTGATGAGGCCCACCGTGCCCTGGAGCGCGACGAGGTGCCCATTGGTGCCGTGGTGGTGTGCCGCGGTCGCGTGGTGGGACGCGGGCACAACCTTACCGAGACGCTGACCGATGTCACCGCGCATGCCGAGATGCAAGCCATCACGGCGGCGAGCGAGACACTGGGCGGGAAGTACCTGACCGGCTGCACGCTCTATGTCACCGTCGAGCCGTGCCTGATGTGCGCCGGCGCGCTGGGATGGAGCCAGCTCGACCGTGTGGTGTATGGCGCGCCCGACGACAAACGCGGCTACCACACCTACTGCGCGGCTCCCTACCACAAGCGCACAGTGGTGGAAGGCGGTGTATTGGCCGCTGAGTGCGCGGCACTGATGAAAGAATTTTTTAAAAACAAACGATAGATGAAACTGAACAAACTGAAATTAACCTGTCTGCTTGTCGGGCTATGCCTGACGGCAGCTTGCCAGGCTACCCCGTCGGGCAAGCCTGCACCCGCGACATCACCGCAGACCATCGAGCAGATGGAGGAGCAACCCCAGGCGGAGGTGGTGGCAGTGAAGAGCGCCAAGATGGGGCGCGACATCAATGCCACGGTCGTTGTGCCTGCGCAGTACTTCGATCCCGACCTGCAGGAGGAGCAGTTCCCGGTGGTGTATCTGCTGCACGGTGCCGACGGCTCGTACCGCGACTGGCCGTCGAAGGCCGACCTCGACGACCTGTCGAGCGAGTATGGCGTGATTATCGTGTGTCCCGACGGTCAAGACAGCTGGTACTTTGACTCGCCCATTGACCCTAAGATGCAGTTTGAGACATTTATCACCGGCGAGCTGGTCGGCTATATCGACGGCCACTACCGCACGTTGCCCGAGCGCCGCTACCGCGCCATCACCGGCCTGAGCATGGGTGGGCACGGGGCGCTGTGGTGCGCCTGGCGGCATCCCGACGTGTTCGGTGCCTGCGGTGCCATGAGTGGCGGTGTGGACATCAGCCAGTTCCCCGACCGCTGGAACATCGACAAGCGCCTAGGAGCGTATGCCGACAATAAGCAGCGGTGGCAGGAACACTCGGTAGTGTCGCTGGTGCCCAAGCTCAAGGATGGGCAGCAAGCCATCATCATCGACGACGGCTCGGACGACTTCTTCTACACCGTCAACTGCCAGCTGCACGACGCGTTGCTCAAGCAGAAGGTGGGTCACGACTTCACCATCCGCCCTGGCAACCACTCGTGGACCTACTGGGTGAACTCGCTGGATTACCACATGCTCTTCTTTGCCAAATTTTTTGCTACCGAGTGAGTAGTAGGGTAGTAGAGCCATTAGCTTGGTTGTATCCAGGTTGCCGATCACGCGGCACGCCGCGTCACTACGCTGTGGTTACTCGCAACTCATCACCCCACCCATCAACTATTAACTATTAACTGTTAACTTAAAACTCATACCCCCGTGCCTCGCATACTCATCATCTATACTGGCGGAACCATCGGCATGATTGAGAATCCTGCCACCCACGCCCTACAGCCGTTCGACTTCACACACCTGATTGACAACGTGCCCAAAATCAAGAAGCTCGACTACGAGATCGACAACATCCAGTTCGACCCTCCCATCGACAGTAGCAACATGAACCCCGGCCACTGGCGCGACATGGCCCGCGCCATCGAGGAGCACTACGACGGCTACGATGGCTTTGTGGTGCTACATGGCACCGACACGATGGCTTACACCGCCTCGGCACTGAGTTTCATGCTCGAGAACCTGCACAAGCCTGTGATTATCACCGGCTCACAGCTCCCCATAGGCGAGGTGCGCACCGATGGCGAGGAGAACCTGATCACCGCGCTGCAAGTGGCCGCAGCCACCGACCAGGACGGGTCGCCGATGGTGCAGGAGGTGGCTATCCTGTTTGACAACTCGCTGTGGCGCGGCAACCGCTCGACCAAGATGAGTGCCGACAACTTCAACGCCTTCCACAGCTACAACTACCCACCGCTGGCCACGGTGGGACTGGGCATCGAGTTCAGGCGCACCGCCCTGTACCGCACACCGTCGCACCGTCCGCTGAAGGTGCGCTACGACATGGACCCGGGCGTGATGTTCCTGGAGCTGAACCCCGGCATGACGGCACAGACGCTGCACCACCTGCTGCACACCCCCGGCATCAAGGGCATCGTGCTCAAGACCTATGGCGCGGGCAACAGCCCGAGCGAGCGGTGGTTCACCGACGAGATTCGCCAGGCGTGCGACCGTGGCGTGGTGATCCTCAACGTCACGCAGTGCGTTGACGGCGGTGTGCGCGGCACGCTCTACGAGACGGGCAACAGCCTCACGGCCGCCGGTGCCGTGAGTGGACACGACATCACCAGCGAGGCGGCCATCACCAAGCTGATGTATCTGTTCGGGATGGGCTTGGATGCCGATAAGGTCAAGCACTACCTGAACTGCGCACTGTGCGGCGAGGTCACGCTGTGAGCTATTGTTTCCTACGAGATGGCGTGCCAAATAGACATAAGAACATAAGGACAAAAGATTTGCACAGGTTGCGGTAAAATAGACATAAGAACATAAGGACAAAAGGTTTCATCCAATTCGTGGGAAAAAGACATAGGGTGAGATCACCGCCGTAACAATGTTCTCGTTCTACAATCCTTCCGTCCTACTTTCCTGGCAGGGTGGCCGATTACGCGGCACGCCGCGCCGCTACCACGCTACACTACCCCTCCCCTTTGGGTGAGTGCCCCCGGCGAGTGAGACTCACACAACAATGGCCGCCGCCCTGCATGGTGCAGGACGGCGGTCATCGCTATGATGTATGGGCATCAGAACTTGTAGCCGAGCGAGATGTAGTAGTTGTGGTTCTTGAGCTTGATGCCTTCCTCGCTGGCCACATTGGTCAGCCCGAAGTCATAGCCCATGGACGTGACCAGCTTGCGACGGAACTCGACGCCGGCCCGCAGTCCCAGGCCCATGTCGAAGCGGCGAAGGCCGACCTCGTCGCTGAACATGCTCTTGCCATAAGTAGTGCCAAAGAGTCCGACTCCCACATAGGGTCCTGCCTCACCGAAGATGGCCACACCATTGTTGATGGCATATCGGTAGCCCAGATGCACGGGGATGTCGAGATAGAAGGGGTTGAAGGTGACACTGTCGGCACTGCCGCCACGCAGCGAGAGCATGGCTGCGGCGTTGACGTATAGTCCCTGCGTGACGCGAGGCAGCCCCAGGGTGAAGCGCACACCTGCATGGAAGCCGATGCGCGAACTGAACGACGGTCCGTTGTAGCTGGCCACATTCATGCCCAGCACAATCTCCTTGTCGATGTTGTCGGCGGCCGTGGCGCCTGTCCATGCGGCAATGGCCACCAGAAGCGTAATCAATATCTTTTTCATTGTCTATTGTAGTGATATTATTTGTGGCTGCAAAAGTACAAATTTTAATTTTATTGACAGGCCAAAAACCGAAAATATTGCGAAACCCAGTGCGTTTGTGACGATAGACTCTACAAAATCGCAGAAGAAGGAGAGGAGAATTGCCTTGTCGCTCCTGGGCTGGCAGAGTGTGCGCTTGCCATACCACCCCCAACCCCTCCTAGCTTAGGAGGGGAGCTACTCCCCCGGCGAGGGGAGGCAGCCAGGCTGCAAGTCCCTCTCCCGTGCAGGGGAGAGGGAGGGGAACTGCCACCTCTCTGCCCCCTACTGCTGCCACCTCTCTGACAGGGGAATCAGTGGTTGTCGAACATGGGGAAGAGGCCGTAGAGCATGGTGTCGATGCGGTCGGTGACCTGCGCGAAGTGCTCAGGGTTGTCGCCAAACTTGCAGTTGTCGCCATCGATGATGAGCAGCTGTCCCTGATAGTCGGCAATCCACTGTTCGTAGCGCCGTTCCAGCCCCTGCAGGTAGTCGAGTCGCATGGTCTGCTCATACTCTCGTCCACGCTTCTGGATTTGCGCCACCAGTGTCGATATGCTCGAGCGTATGTAAATCATGAGGTCGGGCAACTTGACTAGCGACATCATCAGGTCGAACAAGTCGCGGTAATTGTCGAAGTCAGGGTCGCTCATCATGCTCTGGTCGTGCAGGTTGGGTGCAAAGATGCACGCATCCTCGAAGATAGTGCGGTCCTGAATGATGAACTCTTGGCTCTTGGATATCTCTACCACCTCCTTGAAACGGCGGTTGAGGAAGTAGATCTGCAAGTTGAACGACCAGCGCTTCATGTCGGCATAGAAGTCGGCCAGATAGGGATTGTCGGCCACCGACTCGTAACGCGGTGTCCATCCATAACGCTGCGCAAGCATGCGTGTTAGTGTGGTCTTTCCACATCCTATGTTTCCTGCTACTGCGATGTGCATCTTTGTCAGTTTATAGTTTATAGTTGTTTGTTGCTAGTTGTTCGTTACTGCCTCGACTAAAGTCTAACGTCTAAAAACTAAAGCCTAAAGTCCAGGCGTGTCTGGGAAGAGTCCGAAGAGTAGTCGGTCGATGCGGTCGGTGACCTTGGCCAAGTCTTCGGGCCTGTTTTCAAAGTCGAGCGTATCTTTCTCAACAATCATCACACGGCCATGGTACTGGTGAGTGATGAAGTCCTCGTATCGGCGATTGAGGTTCTCGAGATACTCGAGCTGCATGGTCTGCTCGTAGTCACGTCCGCGCTTCTGTATGTTTCCCACCAGGTGGGCCACCGATGCCCTGAGGTAGATCATCAGGTCGGGCATCTTTACCACCGAAAGCATCTGCTCGAACAGCTCCATGTAGGTGTTGTAGTCTCGGTCGCTGAGGTTTCCCATGGCCTTGTTGTTGGCCATGAATACATACACGCCCTCAAAAATCGAGCGATCCTGTATGATGGTATCTTCCGACTGATTGATGGCGAGTAAGTCTCTAAATCTTTCCTTGAGGAAAAACACCTCGAGGTTGAACGACCATCGGTGTATGTCGTGGTAGTAGTCCTCGAGATATGGGTTGTGGTCCACGGTCTCGAACCGCGGAGTCCACCCGTAGTGTTTGGCCAGCAACCTGGTTAGGGTCGACTTGCCGCTGCCTATGTTTCCGGCTATGGCTATGTGCATGCGTTGTCAGTTATGAGACCACAAAGGTACGACAATTATTTTATTAATTAAGAATTAAGAAATAAGAAATGGCGGCTGCGACCTCATTACTGATGTGGGGGCACGAAAACCGCCCGGCCATCTGGCCGGGCGGTAAAAGAGTCTACTATCGACTAGTGATTAGCGGACGACCTTGGTGGTGCGTTGCGTTCCGTCGTCGTAGGTGGTGACCACGATGTTCACGCCCTGGAACGGACTGTCGCTCTGCATGCCCGCCACATTGTAGTAGCGCACGTTCTTGACCGTCTTCTGCGCATCGATGCCCTCTACACCCGTCTGGTTCGACTTGATGATGAAGAGCTCCTTGCGTGCCGGTGTAGTGGCCTGGTTGTCCTCGGTAGGAATCGTGTAGATTGCGACCTTGGCTCCCGAGCAGATGAGGTTGCCGGCATAGTCGAAGTTCATCTGATAGATGGTGTTTCCGTTGCGTAGCGCCTCTGTAGCCTTGAACGAGAACTTGGGCGTAAACACGGGTGTGTATCCGTCGAACTGCAGGTCGTAGAACTGCAGCGTTCCGTTGCCGTCGTTGATGACAAACATGGTCTCATCGTCGCTCATGGCAAATCCCGACTGTGCCGACCCGTTCATGTAGGTAGCGGCGAAGTCGGCGTCGGCACCCGAGTTGTAGGTGATGTTGCCCTCGGGATCGACAAACAGCAGCGACGGCACCCCGCGTGCGTTGTTGCCAGCGCCGCGATACTGTGCCACCCAGCAGCTGCCGTCGGGTCGTCCCCAGACGTTGCCATTGCCATTGGCCTCATAGGCTCCGACGGCATAGGTCACATCGGGAGCCTGGTTCCAGTAGCTGGCCAGCGTACCATCCTCGTTGCCGATGTTGTAGACACTGACGTTGTTGCCAGAGCCGTTGACCACGATGTCCTCGTTGTAAACAAACATCTTGGTGTCGGCCCCGGTGCCCACGATGTGGAGTCCGGGCGACGAGCCACCCACAGCCACGCCCTCGGCGTTGGTCAGCAGACCGTCGCCGTCGCGGCTGAGCAGCGAGCCGTCCTCGTTGGCGAAGAATGGCTTGAAACCGGCTTCCTGGTTGGCCGGGTCAAAGA
The DNA here is from genome assembly GCA_017477555.1 of Muribaculaceae bacterium. Classification (GTDB taxonomy): domain Bacteria; phylum Bacteroidota; class Bacteroidia; order Bacteroidales; family Muribaculaceae; genus Sodaliphilus. The sequence goes on along the minus strand of JAFUVK010000008.1, from coordinate 19,276 downwards.
CATAGATTCCCGAAGTGGGGTCTCCCCAGTCGGGCATGTAGACCTTGCCCTCGGGGTCGATGGCCAGGCGGTAGTTGCTACGGAACGTGTTGCCGTCGGCACGGTTGTTGATGACGGCATCGTTGACGCGCGTATAGTCGGGGTTGTAGATCCACAGACCGTTGTCGGCACTGGCCGTACCGGGGCGATGTCCGACATAGATGCGTCCGAAGTAAGGACTCTCGGGGTTCTTGTCAACGGTGTTGAACGTGTAGGTATAGTAGAAGTCATCGGGGTTGTTGATGAGCCCGTAAGTGGGGATGTTGTTACCCACCAGATTCACCGCCCAGTCAATGACCGTTCCCTCCTCGCCGGGGATCTGGTCCTTGGTCAGTGTGACGGTGTTCTCGCCCTCGACCACATCGGTCAGCGGCCACTCTCCGAGCACCTCGCCCGTCTCGCGGTCGGTGAAGATGATAGCACCGCTCACCGCATCGTCGTTGGCACTGAAGGTGAATGTAAACTCATCGCCATTCTCCACCTTGTCGAGGCCATAGGCATAGATGCCCTTGACCACCGGCTGGTCGACGCCCTTGGTGGTGAACAGATTGATGCCACTGCCACCGACGAGAGCCGCCTGGATGTCCTCGCCATCGACCAGTGCCGTGGCGATATTCTCGGTCAGCCCGTTGAGGATGGGATCGTGGTGTGTGGCCTTGCGCGGTGCTCCAGCAACCTCACTGAGGTCGGTGTTGACCGTCTTGATGAGCTTGGCCTGGTCGATGCCTCCGGTGATGTCCAGAATCTTGACACCCTTGACAGTGCCATCGACGGCATAGGGTGTGACGAGCAGGCTGTGGCCGGCATACTTGAAGCACTGGAATCCCACGCCCGTGGCACCGAACTCGCTGCTGAGCTTCTTGATGTCGGACGGCCGTCCGGCATTGGACGTGGGTGTGACAAACTCACTGATGACACCCATGCCACCGAGGATGGTCTTGTCGTCGCCATTGGGCGATACAGCCAGACGCAGCTCCTCGCCGTAAGCATCCTGCTTGCCGACGAAGCCGTCGCTGTAGAGGTTGTCGTAGAACACTCCCGTCTGCTCCCCATCGACCATGCCGATGTGCACCAGTCGGATGTTGCAGGTAGAGCCAGTGGTCATGGCCGTGAGGATGACCTCACACTCACCGGTCGACGGTCCGTTGACCAGAATGGAGTGTCCGACGTTGGCATTGTAGTAGTTGCCCGAGTTGGTGGTCGAGGCAAACAGTGCCGGTGCTGCATCGAAGTCGTTCCAGATGTAGACGCGTGCCGTGCCACGTGTGTAGCCGTCGGCCACATAATCGGCGTTGTACTGGTTCTCGGTGAGCGACACACCCACGAGCTTGTTGTCGGCTGTGCGGCTGATGGCGTTGAGCGGGCTGAAGAATCCCGGGCTGTCCTCGGTGTAGAGTCCCTCGGTGCTCAGCTCCTTGACCATCTCCTTGGTGCTGGTCTTGAGCAGGTAGAGGTGTGGCACCTTACCGTCGTTGGTGAGCACGATGGTCGAGTCGCCGATTTGCACGGCATCCTTGATAGTGCCTGCCAGGTCGAGTGCTCCAGCCGACTGTTCGAACACGAACTCGCTGGCCAGCTTCAGGTAGCCCGGCTGCACGGGATCGGGATAGTTCTCATAGACCTCGGTGGGAGGTTCGTAGGCCTCGTTCTCGAGATAGATCTTGGCATACGACGTCTGGTCGGCCGTGACGTTGACGGTGACCTGCTCGTCCATGACCTTGTAGCCGTCGAGTGTTGCACCGACGGTGTATTCTCCCGGTTCCAGGTCCTCGAAGACAAAGATGCCGTTGTACTCGTTATCGACGGTGTAGTTTGCCACCACCTCGTTGCCGCGGTAGAGTGTGACCACCGCGCCGTTGAGCGGCAGCAGAGCATCGTCGGTGTTGGCCATGGGCTTGTAGTAGGTGTGCGAGAACTTCTCGTGCAAGTCGCGCACATGTCCCATGATATCGCCGGTGGTGAGCCCTTGCAGTCCGAAGTAGCGCGCGATGCCACGTGCCTCACGCCGTCCTTCCTGCTGGTCGTAGTCGAAGTTGAGCGCGCGGTGACGCGATGGCTGATAGGTGTGGAAGAACGCCTCGAAGAGGAATCCCGGCACGCCATGCTTGAGCACTCCCAGGTAGCCACTGTACTTGTTGCCGTTGCTGCGTGTGGAGGTCGAGTAGCTGCCGTAGAAGCTGATGTCGCCACGCAGATTCTTGTTGGTGCGCGAGTAGTAGCTCTGCGGGTCGAGCTCGTCCATGTAGTGTGTGTCCCACACAGCCTCGGCCATGGCCCGGCTTCCGGCCACTGCCTCGCCGGTATAGCCTGCCTCGCCGGTCACTCCCTGGTCATAGCCACGGTAGAGTGCCAGCGGGTAGTTGACCATGTCGCCATCGACATTGGCGTTGGAGTGGTCGCTGAGGAACATGTCGAAGTTACCGGCCTCGACCTCCTCGCAGATTTCGGCCAATGGTCGGTTATACATCTCGGCATCCGGATCACCGGCCACATAGGGGAACGGTCCGTTGGCCAGACGCGAGAAGACGATGTTCTCGCTCTTGACACCCACCTTCTTGAGGTACTTGGCGATACCGAATGCACGCTGCAGCGTGCCACGCCCCTCATAGAAGCCCAGTGTGTCGGTGTCGGCCAGGTCCTTGGTGCCCGGGTGGTTGACTGTGCTCATGGGCCTGTCGTTGGGTCCGTAGGAGCCATGTCCCGGGTTGAGATAGATGCGGAGCTCTTCGGCGTTCTGCGCCTGCATTGCTCCCGCCGCCATGATAGCGGCTGCTGCAAGTAATAAGATCTTTTTCATAGCCGTCATCATTTAGTCAGGTTAATAATATAAGCCTCGCCCGTTGGGGTCGAGAAAGCAATCTTGTCGCCACCGCACTGCGGATACATGGCAATCACATCGTTGCCGGTGAGCACTTGACGCTCGCCTTGCAAGTTCACGGCCACAATCTCGCTGCTGATGTAGACCTCGCCGTTGTCCTTGTCGTTCATGCCCACGACGATGTTGTCGTTGAGCCACTTGGGTGCATGGAGCATGCCCAGCTTGTTCATCTCCGTACCGTCGAGGTTGCACACATAGGCTGCATCGCCAGCGACGAAGAAGAGAGCCTTCTGTCCGTTGGGCGACAGCGAAGCCCAAAGATAGCGCTTGTCGGCTCCCAGTGGTGAGAGCTGACGCACCTTGCCTGCCACAGAGACCATGAGCTGGTAGTTCTGAGTGGTGTAGACCATGTTTTCTTTGGTAGCCTTTCCGCCATCTAGTGCGCGTGCGCTAGCCTTACCCTTGGTCACCGTGGTGGCGGTGTTGCCATTGACCTGCACGCCCTGAAGGTGACGTGTGGCCTTGACCAGCTGCTGTGTGGCTCCCGTGGCCAGATTGTGGCTGGCGACAGCCACCTGGCGCATGCGCTTGGCATTGGTCGAAGTCTGGCGATAGACAATGCTATTGCCATCTTTGCTGATGCGAACATTGTAGCCCGCACCCTGAGCGTCGGTGATGACCGTGCGCTCGCCGGTGGCCAGGTCCAGCTTGGTCAAACCCTGGTTGCTGTCGGACGACAGCAGCAAGTAGTCGCCGTTAGGGCTGATGGCTGCCACTTGGCTCACCACTCCCTCGGGCATAGTCACCTGCTCGATGCCGGCGACATTGACCACTTGGGCAAAACCGCTAAACGCTGCACACATGGCCAAAGTTAGTAGTAACTTCTTCATAGATGCATTGGTTTTGGAGTTAATAAAAAAATAATGGTTTGAAAGTTCCTTAAAATTCTGAATAATAGTGCGACACGTAAACGCACCCCAAAAGTATAAAAAAATCTGCTTAACACCAAAAAAATTTTAATTTTTTAGCATTAAGCAGTCTTTTACGTTGTCAACCTCCACAGGTGGCGGTCTAGATGCTCTAGACTTTCTAGATGTTCTAGACTTTCTAGGCGGTCTAGATTTTCTAGAGAGCTAGATGCTCAGGCGGCGCAGCGTGTCGACCAGTGCCGGGTCGATGGGCTTGATTTTGCGGATGGCTTTGCCGAAGGGCACGAGCACAATCTCGTCGTTCGAGTCGCCAATCATCACATTGCGCTGTCCCTCGAGCAGCGCATCGATGGCTGCCGCTCCCATGCGCGATGCCAGGACGCGGTCGCGCGCTGTGGGCGACCCCCCTCGCTGCAGGTGTCCGAGTATGGTGACCCGCACATCGTACTGCGGATACTCCTTCCGGACACGCTCGGCCAGACCCATGGCCCCACCAGTGATGGGACTCTCGGCCACGAGGACGATGCTCGAGTTTTTGCTCTTACGGAACCCATTCTCGATGAGTTCGGAGAGTTGGTCGACCTCGGTCGAAATCTCTGGAATGATGGCCGCCTCGGCCCCACTGGCAATGGCTCCGTTGAGCGCCAGGAATCCCGAATTGCGCCCCATGACCTCGATGAAGAACAGCCGCTCATGGCTGGTGGCCGTGTCGCGTATGCGGTCGACACACCACATGATTGTGTTCAGTGCCGTGTCGTAGCCAATGGTGTGGTCGGTGCCATAGAGGTCGTTGTCGATTGTTCCCGGCAGTCCCACGATGGGCACATCAAACTCCGACGCAAACTCTCTGGCTCCCGTGAGCGACCCGTCGCCGCCGATGACCACCAGCGCGTCGATGTCGTGCTTGCGCATGTTGTCGAAGGCTTGCTTTCGTCCCTCAACAGTCGTGAACTCTTTGCATCGTGCGGTCTTGAGTATGGTGCCGCCGTGGTGGATGATGTTGCTCACGTTCTGTGTCTTGAAGTCGACAATCTCGTCGGTAACCAGTCCTCGGTATCCGCGATAGATGCCCTTGACCTTGAATCCGCTGTAGATGGCCGAACGTGTGACGGCACGGATGGCTGCATTCATTCCCGGTGCGTCACCTCCCGAGGTCAACAGTCCGATTGTTTTAATCTTTGCCATATCTTTGTTACTTTTCAGTAGTTAAAGGAGTCTTTTTTTAGTAGTTAAAGGAGTTAAGGAGTTAAATGGAGTTAAGACGTTACATGATTGGGGATTGATTCGAAACCCCACCCCTGCCCCTCCCCTTTCCGGAAAGGGGAGGGGAGCTGTCTGGCTGGCATTGGGTGATGGGTGTTGGGTGTTGGGCATTGGGCATTGGGCTAGTCGTTGTCGGCTGAGCTCTTGTTGGTCTTCTTGTTCTTCTGTTGGCTGCTGGCCACACTTGCCCGCGTGCGCGTGGGCAGATTCTGTGTCTGGCTCTGCTGCCGCTGCTGCTCCAGCTTAGCCTGCTGCTCTTGCTTTTTCAGCTGCTGTGCCGACTGTTGTGCCTGTTGCTTTTGTGCCTGCTTTGCGGCTTCCTGCCGCTGCTTCTTGGCAGCCCGCTTGGCCTCTTCTTCCTGCTTCTTGGCAGCCTCTTGCTGCTCTTTCAGCTTCTGCTCGGCGGCCCGCTTCTGCAGCTGCAGCTGGTGCTCCTGCTCCTTGGCGTTCTGCTCTTGCTTCTTCTTTAGTTCCTTTTCTTTTTGCTTGCGCTCCTTCTCCTGCTGCTTGCGCTCTTGCTCGGCCTTCTTCTTGGCCTCTTCCTGCGCCAGCTTTTGTGCGCGCTCACGAGCCTTCTGCTCTCGCTCTTGCCTCTTCTTCAGCTCCTTCTCCTGCTGCTTGCTCATGGTGGGTGCCTCCTTGACCTTTACTCCGGTGGGTTTCTCTACGTTCTTGTCCACCAGGTCGGTGTTGGTGCGCTTCTTGTGTCCGATGCGCTGTCCGCGAATCATGATGTCGGCCAGTGAGCGCCCATTGTTGAATCGGCTCAGGTCGACATTCGTGCTGATGCCGCGTATGCGTCCCCGCTCGCTAAACTGCCACATGACCCAGTCGTTGCCACTCTTGAGTGTGGGTTCGGTGTTGCTGTAGCGTGCTATGAACAGAGGGTAGATGTTGAACGAGCGCCCCAGAATGTTGTCGTAGAACGAGCTGCTGGTGTAGATCAGCGGTCGGCAGCCGTAGTGCTGCTCCACGAGGTCGGCAAAGAGCTTGACCGAGTCGCGCAGCTGCTGGTTGGTCCATCCCTGCCGTACCTCCACGTCGATGACCGGCAACAGGTCTTGCTCAGACTTCTTGACCACGCGTGTGAAGTTGGCAAACTGGTCGCGTATGCGGCTGCCCGTGCGCAAGAAGTGGTAACTGCCCACCTTGATGCCGTGCTTTCGCGCATTCTCCAGGTTATAGCGGTAGAGATTGCTCACATAAGTAGCTCCCTCGGTGGCCTTGATGAAGACATACTGCACATTCTTGTCCTTGGCCACCTCGGCCCAGTCGATTCGCTTCTGGTGGTCGCTGATGTCGATGCCGTCGTAGTGTCGACGTTCGGTGTTAGTTTCAATCTTGGTTATGTGCTCGTTGTCGTCATCGTCGGGCTGTTCGCTGATGGGCCATTGAGCCGCCCAGGCAGTGGCGGTGAGTAGGAGTGATGTGATGAGTGGTATGAATCGATGCATGGGCTGAAAATCTGTGTTATGGGCGACAAAGTTACTATTTTTATCGCAAAAACATTACAAATGCCGTTGAATTTTCAGTCCTTTTAGAGCTTTTTTAGAAAAACTTTTTCTAATTTTGCAAATAAAAAAACTGATGCCAATGATTGAAGTAGGATTGAAACATATCAGCGAACTTGTGGTGAGCGACTCCATGACCGCACAAGCCATGGGTTCGGGCGACCTGCCCGTGCTGGCCACTCCGGCCATGACGGCCCTGATGGAGAACGCCGCCATGCTGGCCGTAGCGTCCGAGTTGCCCGAGGGCAGCACCACTGTGGGGGGCCACATCGCGTCGTCGCACCTGCGCCCCACCGCCGTGGGCGCCAAGGTGGTGGCCATCGCCGAGGTGACCCGCGTCGAAGGGCGGAAGATTGAACTGGCCGTGTCGGCCTACTGTGGCGATACCCTCATCGGCGAGGGCACACACGTGCGCTATGTGGTGGACCGGGAGCAGTTCATGCAGCGACTTTCTGGGAGTTAAGGAGTGTAAGGACGGCTCCCTTGTGCCGTCCGCCGCCGGGCAGCATTCAACATTACCTTTTGTCGAGGCGGACGGCGCGGGAGCGCTGTCCCTACCGCCGACTTTGCCGTTCATGCTACCTCACGTCCCTACCCCGGAAGAATCGGCCCACGACCGGCAGCTTGGCCATCATGGTGCCCATGTGCTCGCGCTTGAAGACCACGCCACAGAACAGCAGCAGCAACACAGTCTTCACGGCCGTGTTGGTCCATGTATTGCCCAAGTCGGTCATCATCGCCACGGCACTGAGCGCGGCAGCAATCAGCGTGTAGACCGCCATGTCGCGCAACGGGTAAGGCGGCAGCAGCTGGGGATAGCGGAACCTGCCCACCACATAGCTCAGCACCATGGCCGAGCCATAGGCCGCCACGCCAGCCCAAGCGCAGGCCATGTAGCTGAAATGCGGGATGAACAGCCAGTTGACCAGCAGCAACATCAGGCAGCCGAAGCCCGAGAACACAGCACCCCATAAGTTCAGGTTGACGTTCCGCTTTTCGCCCTCATCGTCGATACCATCAAGCTTGTACCAGAACGACAGGTTGAAGTAGATGCCCATCATGATCTCAGCGGCCATGACGATGGGCACCACGCGCAAGCCCACCCAATAGTCGGGCGCGATGATAAACTTGAGCACATCGATGCCTGCCAGCACCGCCAGGTAGGCGACCAGCGTGAAGATGAGGAAGAACTTTGTGGCATCGGCCTGCATACGCTTCTTTTTGGACAACTCCTTGGTGTCACGGTCGGCACCGAACACAAACGGCTCATAGGCATAGCGGAATGCCTGGGTGATGAGTGCCATGATCATGGCTATCTTGATGGCGGCACCATAGATGCCCAGCTGGGCGGCGCCGTCGGCGCCCGGGTAAAACTTGGGGAAGACAATCTGCGACGCGCTCTGGTTGATGACCCCCATCACGCTCAAGATGAGTATGGGCCAGCTGTAGGCGAGCATGCGGCGCAGCAGCGACCAGTCCCATCGCCATGGCACAGCGGTGAGTTCCTTGATCATGCAAAGCATGATGACGGAGGTACACACCAAATTGAGGTAGAACACATAGCCCACGCCCACAGTAGGGCTATAGATGGTGGCCACAACCTCGGGCCAGTGCTGGTACATGGCCGGCAACGCGACGAAGTAGAGCAGATTCAGCCCAATGTTGAGGAAGATGAACAGCAACTTGAGTGTGGCAAACTTGAACGCCCGCTTCTCGCGCCGCAGATAAGCGAAGATGATGGCCTGGAAGGCGTCGAGCGCCACGACGATGGCCATGGTGATGATGTAGCTGGGGTGCTGGGTGTAGGCCATGCCCATCCAGGGTGCTATCCAACCGATGCAACTGGTCACCAGTGCGACAAACAGCAACGACGTAAATCCCACAGTGATGAGTGTGGTGCTATAGACGCGGTCGGGGTTCTCGCCCTTTTTATTGGAATAGTAGAAGAACGTGGTCTCCATGCCATAGGTAAGCAGGGCCATCAGCAGTGCCGTGTAGGCATAAGCGTTGGTGACAATGCCATAGTCGCCGCTGGCGGCCGACATCTTGGCGGTGTATAGTGGCACCAACAGGTAGTTGAGAAAGCGTCCGACGATGCTGCTCAACCCATAGATGGCGGTGTCCTTGAATAGTGACTTGAGGTTAGCCATAGTGCGTGATTTTCTGGGATTACTGGGAATTCTGGGATTACTGGGAGTTCTGGGACTACTGGGAGTTCTGGGAACTCTGGGACTACTTATAAATTATGAATTATGAATTATGAATTAAAAAGGCTGCCGGGCTGGCTCAACGGCGAGCGGCCCAGGTGGGTGTAGGCCAGCTGGGTGACCTCGCGTCCGCGTGGTGTTCGCTTGATGAAGCCTTCCTTGATGAGATAAGGCTCGTAGACCTCCTCGACGGTGCCCGGATCCTCGCTCAGCGCAGTGGCGATGGTGGTGATGCCCACCGGACCGCCACCGAACTTGTCGATAATCGTTGTCAATATCTTGTTGTCGATTTCGTCAAGTCCATACTTGTCGATGTTCAGCGCCTCGAGCGCATAGCGTGCGATGTCGGTGTCGATTTTTCCTGAGCCCTTGACCTGGGCAAAGTCGCGCACACGGCGCAGCAGCGAGTTGGCGATACGTGGCGTGCCACGGCTGCGCAAGGCAATCTCCAGTGCGGCCTCGTCGGTCATGGGCACTCCCAGCAAGCGTGCCGACCGCTTGACGATGCTCTCAAGCACCTCGTGTCCATAGTACTCCAGGTGGCAGTTGATACCAAATCGCGCCCTCAATGGCGAGGTCAGCAGTCCGCTACGCGTGGTGGCTCCGATGAGTGTGAACGGTGCCAGTGTGAGCTGCACCGACCTCGCTCCTGGTCCTTTGTCGATCATGATGTCGATGCGATAGTCCTCCATGGCCGAGTAGAGGTATTCCTCGACGATGGGACTCAAGCGGTGAATCTCGTCGATAAACAGGACATCGTTCTCGTCAAGCGACGTGAGCAGTCCGGCCAAGTCTCCGGGCTTGTCGAGCACCGGCCCACTGGTGACCTTGAACCCCACGCCCAACTCGTTGGCGATGATGTTGCTCAGTGTGGTCTTTCCCAGTCCCGGTGGCCCGTCCAGCAGAGTGTGGTCCAGAGCCTCGCCTCGCTGGCGAGCCGCCTGTACAAACACGCGCAGGTTGTCGACAATCTTCTCTTGCCCGGCAAAGTCGCCGAAGCGCATGGGCCGCAATGCTCGCTCAAAGTCTTGGTCCGAGCGTAGGCGCTCGTTGCGTATGTCAAATTCTTCAGCCATTCAGTACTCCATTCATGGGGTTGTGAAACACTGCGCCCCAACTGTCGTTAGGCGCATAAGATTCCACGTAAATATCCTGCAAAGGTAATGCAAACCGAGCGAAGAACAAAAGGAAAAACAAAATTTTTCATTTTTGCTCTTCCGAGGTGCCGCCTACCTTGGCCGAAGGCAAAGGTAATATTTTTTTCTGGTTTCTGAATAATCGCCAGTGGGTTTTGTTTTTTCTGTTGCCAAAACTTGTTAGATTGGTAATGATTTCTTAACTTTGCGTCGTGTTATAAAAAAATATTGCTTATGAAACGAATAAATCTGCTAATCATCATGTTGACATTGTGCCTATTTGGAGTGCTAAAGGCGCAGACACTTGAACCCAACCTCAAGTGGGGTAAGCCCACCGAAGCCGAGTTGACGATGACAACTTATGCGCCCGACCCCGATGCCGAGGCAGTGGTGCTGTGCAGCCAGACCGAGATGCGCTATGACCTGTCGGCCGGCAACTTCAGGGTCACCACCTACGAAAAGCGACGGATTAAAGTACTCAAGGAGAATGGCAAGAGCTATGCCAATGGCGCGATTACTTATCAGTACAACGGGCATCGAATTGGACATTGCGAAGAGCTGATCAAGCTCAAAGCCACTGCCTACAACCTGGTCGACGGCAAGGTGGTCAAGACCAAGATGGACAACGACATGATCAGCCACGAGGATGTCAACAAGTTGACGCGACTCACCAAGTACACTGTGCCACAGGTGACCGTGGGCACTGTCATTGAGGTAGAGACCGAGTTGGCAAGTGATTACTTCACATCAATCGACGACTGGCATGCCCAGAGTGGCATACCGGTCTATTATACCGAGTTTGAGATCACCGTGCCTGAATACTTCATCTTCAACATTGACGAGCGAGGCAGCTATCGGCTGGAGCGCACCACCGAGACCGTCACCATGAGCCTATCGCTTAAGGGAGCAGTGTTGCGCTGCCAGGGTCAGCGTTATCGCTTTACCGGTCACGAGCTGCCGGCGCTGCGCAAGACCTCGATGCTTTATGCTCCACAGTCTTATGGCCAGCGCGTGAGCATGGAATTGCGTAGTGTGGATATCCCAGGAAACATCGTCCGCAACTTTTCAACCAGTTGGGAAGACGTTGACAAGCGGCTGCTGGACAACGAAGACTTTGGAGGCCGCTTGGGCAAGAGTCCGCTCAAGGCCGAAATGCTGGCCGCCGGGATTGCCGAGATCGCCGACCCCAAGGAGCGCGCAATGGCGATTTTCAAACTACTCAAAGACCATGTCAAGTGGAACGAGCAATATGCCCTGTATGGCGAAAGCGCCGGCAAAGTGCTTAAAGAGCGCACCGGCAGCAATGCCAGCATTAATTTTATGCTCATCAACATGCTCAGCGATGCCGGCATCGAGGCATATCCGGCTGTGCTGCGTTCTCGCGACCGTGGATTCCTGACCGTCACACGCGCCAGCATCAAAGAACTCAACACGTTTGTGGTGGCTCTCAAGGCCGGTGACACTTACTCGTTTATCGATGGGTCGATTGAGGATGGTTGGCTCGACATCCTGCCCGACCGTTTGCTCGTTGACCGCGCACGCATTTTGGGCAAGGGCAAGACTAGCGAATGGGTCGACTTGAGCGCCCTGTCGGGTGCCCGGACACAAAGCATGGTCGTGGCTCAACTGCAGCCCGACGGCACAATGGTTGCCGATGTCCAGTCGCGACTCACGGGCTCGGAAGCCGCCCTCTTGCGCCGCGACTTCCGCATGGCCAGCGACAGTGCCACATTTGTTGCCCAGTTGGCACAAGAGTTGAACTGCGAGATCGAATCGCTCGAGCTGACCGAGCATCAAGGTTTGGGAGTCAATGTGGGCCGGAAGATGCATCTGATCAAACACTGCGACACGGCCGGCGACATGATTTACCTCAACCCTTGGTTCCTGAATGTGCTGACCGAGAATCCACTGACCGAAGAGAGTCGCACACTGCCTGTCGAGTTCCCGCACATTTCGACCGAAAACCTGAACACCCAGGTCACCCTTCCCGAGGGCTATGTAGTCGAAGAGGTGCCACAGCCCTTAACGATGAAGTCGGAAGACGGCACACTGAGTTGCATTATCGCTACGGTGGCCAACAACGGGGTTTTATCATCCAGATGCCAGTTGCAAGTCAACAAGATATTCTTCACTCCCAAAGAATATCCAGTAGTGAAAAATTTCCTGGACGAGGTTTACAAGCGACTGCAAGATGTCGTTGTCATCAAGAAAGCGCTATGAGAAAATTTGTCTGTCTAATCGTGACGCTCGCCGGGTGGATGTTCGTTTCGGCTCAGGCCGTCGATGCCGTTGTGGTGGAGTCGACCACACGGGTCGAATGCCGCGACATGAGCCACATGCGCACGACCTATCATCAGGTGTATCGCCTGATGCACGAGCGAGCCAGGGAGCTGGCCAACTTTGCTACCAGTTGCAACAAGTGGACTAAACTCACCGAATTCTCGGGTCAAGTCACCGACGCGCAAGGCAAGCAGGTGCGCAAATTTAAGAAGAGCGACCTCAAGCGCAGCGACTTGAGCGACAACTTCATTGACGACTATCACACCCTCTCGCTCGACTATGTGCCGCCCACCTACCCCATCACCATCGAGCTGGACTGGACCGAAGAGTCCAGCAACGGCTGCTTCAGCTTCCCTGCCTTTGCTCCGCTGCCGTGTTACAATGCCACGGTCGAGCACGCGAGTTATGAACTGATTGTACCGTCGCAGATCCAGTGCCGCTATCTGTGCCAGAACACCCCAGCGACGGTGAAGCAGAACACACTGGACGACGGGCGCATCCGCTATGAAGCCCACATGGACAACCTGCCCGCCATCGATAGTGAGCCTTACGCTCCACCGGCCCGTGAGATTGTGCCGCGAATACTGTGGGCACCCAGCAAATTTGAGTTTCATGGCGTGCCTGGCGACATGTCGTCGTGGCAGGGCTTCGGGGCATGGTGCCAGCAGTTGCGCAGCGACAGGCAAGAGCTGCCCGAAGACCTCAAGGGCAGGCTGCACACCATGACCGACACCTGCACCACCGCACGGAGCAAGGTCGAGATTATCTACAACTACCTGGCGCAGACCACACGATATGTGAGCATCCAGTTGGGCATAGGCGGCTGGCAACCCTTTGCCGCCAGTGAGGTGTGCCGCACGGGCTTCGGCGACTGCAAGGGCCTGTCCAACTACATGTGCGCCATGCTGCACGAGGTGGGCGTGCCTGCCAACTATGTGGTCATCAATAGCCACCGGCAGCGCCTTGTCACCGACTTTCCGAGCAACCAGTTCAACCACGTCATCGTCCAGGTGCCACTGCCAGGCGACACGTTGTGGCTCGAATGCACGGCATCGGCCCATGTGCCACTGGGGCATGTGCATGACGGCATTGCCGGCAACGATGCGCTGATCTGCGATGATGGTGGCGGACATCTGGTCAAGTTGCCCAATTATGCCCCCGAACAGAATGTGCAACGCAGCACGGCACGCATTGCCCTGCAGCCCGATGGCAGTGCCCTGCTCGACATCAGTCAGCGCAGCGAACGCCGGCAATATGAAGACTTGATGTCGCTGACTCGGCGCACCGAGCAGCAACGCCGCGATGCTATGCTGGGACGCCTCAATGTGGGCATGGCAACGCTCAAGGAGTTCAAGCTCGAGGAGCACAAAGACAGTTACTTGACACCTCACATCGATGTCAACATGCACGTTGAGAGCCGCAAACTGGCCAACATCACGGGGTCGCGCATGTTTGTGCCTGTGGACATCTTCCACAGTGCCACAGTGCCTCGCGCATTGCCCAAACGCGCACAACTGGTCGACATCGACTATGGTTATCAAGATGTTGACACCCTGATGGTGTCGCTGCCCGAGGGCTATGAGGTCGAGGCGCTGCCCGATGCCGTCAGCCTAACGACCGCCCTGGGCGAGGTCAACCAGACCTTTGCCCAACACGAGAACCAGGTCACCGTTGTCACACGTCTGCTGATTCGCAACGGGCTATATCCCGCCGACGAGTACGAGAGTCTGCGCCGCCTCAAGACCGCAGCCAAGAAAGCCTATGACCAGCGCATTGTCCTCAAACGCAAGTGATTCGGGTTGCCGTTGCTGAAACCCTCAATATGTCTTATGACTGGTGAGATGATAAGATTTGGTGAATGTCTATTGAGGTGGGGGACATTGGCTTATTGCTCAAAGTTTCCTGCTGTTCGCCAATTTTATAATCACAAGATTTACCCATGTCCAGTTGAGCAAAAATATCATGCAAATGGATATTGTAGGGTCAGATATATACACGAAAATGGAGTTCATGTGTTCCTTCCCGATATCATTGGAAAAAGGCCAATGATAGTTATGGTCAATGGCACAGGACTAAAGGCACTTCATTACCGCCCTGTGTTTGAACATTTGGCTTCATGGGGATTTATAGTTGTTGGAAATGATGATAGTAACGCATGGAGTGGTGATTCTGCGTTGCAATCGTTGGAAGTTGCATTAGCAATGGGTCAAACACCCAGTCACGATTTATATCAATGCATCGATGCCGACAAATTGGGGGTTGTCGGACATTCTCAAGGTTCGCTAGGCGCTATCAATGCTGCCTCCAAGGACGGCAGATTCAAGGTGTTGTATGCAGCAAGCGTACCCAAACAGTCATTGGTTCAAAACCTGCGGTGGAGGTGCGAAATCGAGAACATTCACATTCCCACTCTATTGGTGGCAGGAACCAAATGTATAGACCAACAGATATCACCCCTCGCATCCATGCGTGCTCTGGGAGACAGCATCACAACAGACTCTCCCACGGTCGTGGGCAGACTGGCAAGTGTCGAACATCGTTTTGTTCTTCACGAAGGCGATGCATACATGACTGCATGGCTACGGTATTGGCTGTGTGGAGACCAATATGCCCGCACAGCGTTTTTTGGTCCAAAAGCGGAATTATCTCATAATCCGCGTTGGCAAGATGTTTCGGTGAGACACGCCTAATGTACACCACTTGGTGTTACACCAGTTGGTGTACATTTTATTATTTTATCAAAATAGTTGTGCTACAGCAAAACAGTTAATTTTGCTTAATGTACACCACTTGGTGTTACACCGGTTGGTGTACATTGAGTTTGTGATAGTATCTTTGCAACTCAAGCAGCATTCTGCAGGCTTCATTATTTCTTTGTTACGACCAATGACACTGATTGACTCGATATTGTTATTGATATTGCTGGGGGCGCTGGTGATAGGATGGCGCAAGGGATTGGTGCGCCAGATGGCGTCGCTGGTGAGCTGGGGCGTGGGCATCGCCGTGTGTCTGTTCTTCGGCGACGAGATAACGCGCATCTTCCTGGCGCTGAATCCCGACGCGGCCAGCTGGCCGTTGGCCTCGATCACGGTCAAGGCGGTGTCGCTGTCGCTATTTTTCTTGCTGGTCACACTCACGTTGCGTGTGGTGAGCTATGTCACACGCAAGGTGATCCGAGCGGCCCGGCTGGGTTGCCTGGACCGTGTGGGCGGTGCGGCACTGTTCCTGTTCAAGTGGTTGATGGCGGTGAGCATCGTGTTGAATCTGCTCTATGCCTACAACCCCGACGCCGAAACATTCGGTACGCGTCATGCGCTGGCCAACAAGCCCTATGAGTTCACCCTTGACCTGATGCCACGCGTTCTGGGAGCCGACCGGATGCCCAGCGACTCGCTCCTGCTCTACCGCAGCACCTCGCCTGAAAAAGCGCCAAAAACATCTGCCAGTTAGTGGACTGATTTTCATAGCAGAGCCATCAAGAATCATCACAGAGCATCAGCTTCATGCCCGTCTGGATTTCTATCACGAAACTATCATGAGAGACTTTTTAAAGCGGTCTCTATACCCATCGTTCTTATTTTTTTAGTACTTTTGCAGTCTGACACTACTAAACTCCATCATGAGACAAAAGATTCTTATACTACTGACAGTGGTGCTGAGCGCACTGGCTACGGAAGCCACAGTCAAGGACGACTTTAAGCGCGACATACGCCAAAGTGCGGGCAACTATTGGGCCTATCCCGACCAAGACTTGCCCGAACTGACCGCCGACCCGGCAGGCTACACGCCATTCTTTATCAACCATTACGGCCGGCACGGCAGCCGCTGGCTCATCGGCAAGCACCTGTACAACTTCCCGGTCGAGCAGCTTGAGAAGGGCGAGCGCAATGGCAAACTTACCCGCCGCGGGCGCGAGGTACTAGCCATCCTGCGCGAGTTGCGCGCCAGCGCACAGGGGCGCGACGGCGAGCTGAGCGACATCGGTGCCGAGCAGCACCAGCGCATAGCCCGGCGGATGTACGAGAACTTCCCCACCGTGTTTGCCGGCGAAGCTCGGGTGCGTGCCCGCTCGACCGTGGTGATCCGTTGCATCCTGTCGATGCAGAACGAGGTAGACGTGCTCAAGAGCCTGAACCCCGCACTGCGCATCACCACCGACGCCAGCCAGGCCGAGATGTACTATATGAACTATGATGACCCGGTACCCAAGCCGCTGCGCGATGCGGCCTTCAAGCAGCATGACGAAGCGATGAAGCAGAAGCTGATCAAGCCCGAGAAGTTCCTCTCGCGCTTGTTCAGCGACAAGCGCTTTGCCCGCGACAGCATCAAGGGGCAGCAGCTGATGATCGACCTATTTGACGTGGTGGGCAACATGCAGAGCCATCATCAGTGGGAAAAGACCGACCTCTACGACCTGTACTCGCTGGACGAGGCCACCAACGTGTGGCGCTACAACAACCTGCGGTGGTACATCTGGTCGGGCGAGACTCCGCTCACACAGTGCCGCGTCGACTTTATGGAGGCAAACCTGGTGCGGAGCTTCATCGAGGATGCCGACCGCGCCATCCTCGATGGCAACAACCAAGCCAGCCTGCGCTTTGGTCACGAGAGTGTGGTGCTGCCGCTGGTGTGCCTGATGGGCATCAACGGTGCTGACTACCAGACTACCGACCTGACCACGCTCGACCGTCACTGGCAGAGTTACAAAATCTTCCCGATGGCGTGCAACGTGCAGATGGTCTATTACAAGCCCGACTGCGGCGAGGGCGACATCCTGGTGAAGGTGCTGCTCAACGAGCGCGAAGCCACCCTGCCAGTGAAGACCGACTGCGCGCCGTATTACCGCTGGAACGATGTGCGCGACTACCTGATGGACAAACTTTCACGCCAACCCTATATCCCCACAGTCATCGAATAATGAAACGAATCATCATATCCCTGCTGTGCGCCCTGGTTTGTGCCGGCGCACTGCATGCCCAGAATCCACAAGTCGATGTCATCGCCGACTACGACCGCACGGGCAGCAATCATTATGCCTATCCGATTCCACACGACCAGCCGGTGCCCACGTTGACCAATGCTCCGGCGGGCTACCGTCCGTTTCTCATCGAGCACTATGGCCGCCACGGCAGCCGCTGGCTCACCAGGTCTAGCGGATATACCAAGCCCCTGCGCACGCTGGAGCGCGCCCAGCAAGCTGGGCAGCTCACCCCGGTGGGCGAGCGCCTGCTCAAGGACCTGCGCCATGTGTGGCTCTATGCCGAGGACCGCGCCGGCGAGTTGAGCGACGTGGGTGCCGAGCAGCACCAGGGCATCGCCCAGCGCATGGTGCAGAACTTCCCCACCGTGTTTCACGACGACTCATGGATTGACGCACGCTCGACGGTGGTGCTTCGCTGCATCCTGTCGATGCAGAACGAGACAATGACCTTGCGCGCCGCCAACCCGCAGATGCGCATCACCACCGATGCCAGCTACCACGACATGTGGTACATGGGATGGGGCTACGGCGAAGACACCCTGGCCAACCACATCCGCAAGGACATAGACCTGGTCACCGAGGACCTCTACCGCCGGCACATCAGCCCCGACCGCTTTGTGAACATGCTCTTCACCGACACTACAGGGCTGAACATGGGCACCGACCACGCCATCAAACTGATGAGCGACGTGTTTGCCATCGCCGGATCGCTGCAGGGGCATCATGTGTTCGACGGTTGGTCGATGTATCACTACTTCAGCAATGCCGAGATCTTTGAGCTGTGGCGCCTGCGCAACATCTACTGGTACACCCACTGGGCCAACTCGCCGCTCAACGGCAACCGCATGCCCTTTGTCGAACGCGCCCTGCTGCGCAACATGGTGGAGAGTGCCGACCGCGCCATCGCCCAGGGCCGTCGCGGTGCCGACCTTCGCTTCGGTCACGAGACCTGCCTGTTGCCGCTGGCGTGCCTGATGGAGCTGGACAGTGTAAACCTGTCGACCGACGACCTTGACAACCTGCACCTTCACTGGCAGGACTACAACATCTTCCCCAAGGCCTGCAACATTCAGATGGTGTTCTACGAACCCATGCACGGGCAGAAAGACATCCTGGTGAAGGTGTTGCTCAACGAGCACGAAGCCACGTTGCCAGTGCAGACGGTAGAGGGCCCCTACTGCCGCTGGGATGACCTGCGCGACTACTATCTGCGCAAACTCGACACTAAAATAGACTTTAGTTTTTAGCTTTTAGACTTTAGACAATCACTCGATTGCTCGATTGTTCGATCACTCGAAACCCTTGACTCATGAAGAAAATAGGTATTATCAGTGACACGCACAGCTACTGGGACGACCGGTTTGCCCAGTACTTTGCCGACTGCGATGAGATTTGGCACGCCGGTGACATCGGCAACGATGACATCGCCGACCGTCTGGAGCAAATCGCCCCCGTCTTCCGCGCCGTGTGGGGCAACGCCGACGGCCAGACGCTGCGTCGGCGCTTCAAGGAGATGGAGATATTTGAGACCGAGGGGGTGAAGGTAGTGATGACCCACATCGGCGGCTATCCCGGACGCTATGCCCCCGGCATCCGCTCACGGCTGGAGTTGTCGCGCCCCAAGGTGTTTGTGTGCGGTCACAGCCACATCCTCAAAGTCATCCCCGACCGGTCGCTGGGCGTGCTGGTCATCAATCCCGGTGCGGCCGGCCGCCAAGGATGGCAACGAGTGCGCACGCTCGTCACGCTGACGCTGGATGACGGCAACGTCACCCATGCGCAAGTCATCGAACTTGACGACTCTGCTTTAGAGAAAAGGCCATAAGGCCAAAACCCGTTAGTGTGAATACCATCATACATGCCATGGTGTTAATTCAGCCAACATGTAAGGCTCCCCAAAATAATCATACCGCCTGGTTGCATATAGCCAGGCGGTAATCATATACAGGATATCAGTAATGACCGCTTGAGAGTAACCATCCGAAATAAGCCGTATGGTGCTTAGGTAGAACAAGCCGAACTCTGATCAGAGTTCGGCTTTGCAGTTGTATGGCAGCAGTGCCACGAGTTTGTCTTCGTCCATGTCGGGTCTTATCCTTTCCAGAGCGTATG
>JAFUVK010000108.1 GCA_017477555.1 Muribaculaceae bacterium | reverse complement strand
TAGTCGAGCCTTAAAAAGTCATTGTTGGTTTTCGCTATAGATTGCACATTGGCAGACTTGTGGCTGGATTGTCGTCAAGTTGAGTCTTTCCATCCACAAGCCAAGCGTCCGAAGTTGGCTCAAAAGAAGCCTCATGGCCCTTTTGAAGTTGTATGCGGCAGCTGCTAGCATGATGTTGATGTTGTCGCCGAACACACCTTTATAGAAGTTGCGCCCAAGTCTGAAGTCTGACTTGAGGTGTCCGATGGTGGGCTCTATTCCGGCACGTTTGCAGAACAGCTTCCGTTTCTTACGCTTTTTGTAATACGAGTCGGTGGCCTTCGGTATGTCTGGGATCAGTATCTCTGTCACACCGGACTTTTTCTTGCCGCGGTAGCCCCTGTCGCCTGCCAGCCGTTTCAGCTCTTTGCCGCTGATGCGCTTGACCTGCTCCAGGCTCTTGTCTATCGTGTGCCCGTCGTACTCGTTGCGGAACGACAGTGCGCCGAGGATGAGTCCCGAGAGCGAGCGCACAACCGACACCTTGTTGCCGAACTCGTATTTCTTGTGCTCCTTGCCCTTGCTGATGCACTGCACTTCAGGCTCATGGATGGAATAGACCTTGTTCTTGTCGTTCCTCTTCTGGTTGATTACTCGGATGAAGATGTTGATTTGCCCGTCATAGCTGCGGTTGCCGCCCAGGTTGCGCTGAAGCTCGCGCAGCAGACGGCCCGCTATCGTGCGCAGCTCGCGGTCGGCCCGCCTCGCTTTCTTGTGGTTCTTGGGGTGGTTGCGGAAACGTTGTTGGCGGTATATCGCCTTGAGCTTGCGGGTGTAGCTGCGGCGCGTCGGCAGTCCCTCTTTCGCGACAATCTTCTTGATCTTTTCGATGACTTTCTTCAGCAGCTTCGCGTCTGTGGGGTAAGTCACGTTTTTCTCCTGTACGGTGGAATCTATGATGCCAGTGTCGAACGTCCCCTTGTCGTCGTGGTCGTCATTGACACGGATGCTCTCGGCCAGTATCAGCTCCACACCGCTCTCGCCGATGCGCTTGCGGAAGTGCACCAGCTCAGTCGAAGCGCAGGGCTGGCAAGGTGAAAACGTGTCCATCCCACAGAAGTACTGGTAGTAGGCATTCTCCGACCACTGCGCCACAACCGACTCGTCCGAGAGGTTGCGCACATGCTTCAGAATCAGCAGGCCGCACATCAGGCGGATGTCCTTGGCAGGGGCGCCCATGTCCTGGCTGTACAACGGCGTGAACGCCTCTTCAAAACGACGCCAGTCTATCTTGTCGGCAAGGCGATATAGTGGATGACGCTGGTCGAGCATATCGGCCAGGGAACAGAATAGCGATGGGCTGTTTACTTTCTTTTTTATCATAAAAATCTGCCAGTTATTTGATGCAAAGTTACAAAAACTGGCAGGCATATCAAAATAATTAACGTTATAATATGTTAATAATCAGATTGTTGCAACTTTTTAAGGCTCGACTAATTATCAATACTGTGCGGAAGTGTTACATGGTCAGCGTTTGAGCCAGCGAAGGGAGTTGACACCGAAGAGACGGTGGATCCAGCGGGTGACCCAGAGGCGCACAGGGCCGTAGTTGCTGACCCAGGTTTTGCTGTACCAGTGTATGGAGCGGGTGTTGGACGTCTTGTTGAGGCGGCCGGTGGCATCGTCCAGGGGGTTGAAGTAGTCAATGGGATAAATCCAGATGCCATCGACCTGCTGGAGGTCGTTGGTGGGCTTGAGGCCGTGTTCGGCCAGGACCTGGGTGTTGTGGGCCACGACCGTGCCGCCCAGGATGTGTCCCTCGGCATCCATGAATTGCTGGTCGGCGTAGTGGTCGAGCAGGGCACGATAGATAGTATGACCGGCCTCGACTCCGAGGCCGAGACCTGGGGCAACCTTGGGCAGCTCGCCAGGTGCGCCCGGCACCTCGATGCCCATGAATGGGCCGCGCCGGATGATGTCGTCCATGGGAGCAATGACCTCGACATCAGTGTCGAAGTAGAGGCCACCGTGGTGATAGAGTATCCACATGCGGGCGTAGTCGCTGACGAAGGCCCACTTGCGGGACTGATAGGCCTGTGCAGTATAGGGGATGACGTTGACATCGAAGTTCTCCTCGTTCCACTCTTTGATCTCGTAGTCGGGGAAGAACTTGCGCCATGAAGCGATGCACTTCTGGGCAGATGTGGGCAGGGGGTTGTGCCCAAACCAGCAATAATGAATGACTTTGGGAATCATGATGTTGTCGGATTAAAGGGCTGTAGGATTTACCGCATCCTGCGTCGGCGCCGCTGCGCTCACGCTGATGCGCAGCCCCTTGATGTTATAGATACGCAGGACTATGAATAATCCATCCTGAAATAAAAACGTGAAGTGTGGCTGAATATTGCAAGGAATGTCGTAACTTTGCAGCTTGATGGACGACAAAGGCGACATACAGGAGCAGGCGGTGTGGTACGCCATCAGGGTGACGTATAATCGCGAGTTGAAGGTGAAGGCCGAGCTCGACGAGCTGGGCATTCGCAATTTTGTGCCGATGCAATACAAAATGCTGGTGCGTGGTGGGCGCAGGGTGAAAAAGTTGGTGGCATCGGTGCACAACCTGATATTCATCTACATCGAGCCTAGCCGGATGCAACAGTACAAGGCCGAGACGTCGCTGCCCATCCGCTACATCATGCGGCGCGACCCGAGCAACCGCCGCGTGCCCACGATAGTGCCGCAGCGCCAGATGGAGAGTTTCATCGCTGTGGCGGGCACGCACGACGAGCAACTGGTGTACTTGAATCCTGAGCCGGGCGACTTCAGCCAGGGCGACCGTGTGCGCATCCTGGGCGGCCCGTTTGAGGGGGCCGAAGGCGTGTTTGTGCGCGTGAAGGGCGACCGGCGTGTTGTGGTACACATCGAGGGGGTGGTGGCGGTGGCCACTACGTTTATCCACCCGTCGCTGATTGAGAAGATTTGACTCCGGCGGCTGCTGCCGGCAGTGGAGCATACCGACACGACAAGGCACCATGCCAGTGGCATGGTGCCTTGTCGTTGTGAATAGCTTTGCTGATTAGCGCACGCGGCCTTGGTAGCTGCCGTCGCGTGTGTCGACCTCGATGGTCTCGCCCTCGTTGATGAACAGAGGCACGCGCACTGTGGCGCCGGTCTCGACGGTTGCGGGCTTGAGCGAGTTGGTGGCTGTGTCGCCCTTGACTCCGGGCTCGGTGTAAGTGATTTTGAGCTGTGTCTTGACGGGCATCTCGGCGAAGAGGATGGTCTCGGTCGACGCATCGCTCACGACCTCGACGATGTCGCTCTCCTTCATGTAGTCGGCACCGGTGATGAGCTCCTTGCTGATGGGGATCTGCTCGTAGGTCTCCTGGTTCATGAAGATGGCGTCTTCTCCGTCCATGTAGAGGTACTGGTAGGGGCGGCGCTCAACACGCACGTCCTCAAGCTTCTCGCCGATGTTGAAGCGGCGCTCGAGCACACGACCGTCGACCACGTTCTTGAGCTTGGTGCGCATGAAAGTGTTACCCTTACCGGGCTTGACGTGCAGGAACTCGATGCAGAAGTACAGGTCGCCGTCGAGGCGTATGCAAGTACCGTTTTTGATGTCTTGGGCGTTAATCATAATAGGTTATTATTATATTATTAAATGTGTAATTTCAAAAAATCGGTGCAAAGGTAGTCTAAATCAGGGAGAAATCAAAAAAAAATGGCGAATTTTCTGCACTTGCTTGTGTATTTTGAAAAAATGCTGTAATTTTGCACCGCTTTTTTCGCGCACCGTCAGTTGAGGTGCCGCCGAAAAGGTTGTATATTTGTCTACAGGTTAACTTGTTTACTAATTTTTTAAATAGATAGCAATGAAACGTACATTCCAACCCTCGAATCTGAAGAAGGCTCACAAGCACGGTTTCCGTGCGCGCATGAAAACCAAGGATGGCCGCAAGGTGCTGGCTCGCCGCCGTGCCAAGGGTCGCTACAGCCTGACAGTGAGCGACACGGTCTACAAGTAAATCGGGCCGTCACTTTAGTCTGTCCCCATGTGCCACATGGCCGGGGCAACACAGCATAGCCGTCGCGAGTGCGCAGCACTCACTGGCGGCGTTTGTTGTATAGGTGCAGTGCGTGGCTTGTAGTTGTTAATAACGTGTGGATATCTTTCGCCGCGGGCGGACTTGCCGAATGAGAAAGAAGCATTAACTTTGCAGCGCAAACTCAAAGAATACCGACATTATGCCCGAAGACAAAAAATACAGGCGCCGTCCGGCGCATGAGCCCGAAGTGGTGAGCGAGTTCGGAAAGCTTCAGCCGCAGGACTTGCAGATTGAGGAGGCCGTGCTGGGAGCGTTGATGCTTGAGAAGGACGCTTACAGTGTGGTGAGCGACATCCTCAAACCAGAGAGCTTCTACGACAACGCTAACCAGAAGATTTACTCGGCCATCGTGTCGCTGGGAGCGCAACAGCGACCCATCGACATGCTGACCGTCACCGAGCAGCTGCGCAAGGACGGCACGCTGGAGGCGGTGGGTGGCCCATTGCGCATCAGCGAGCTGACGGGACGCGTGTCGAGCGCGGCCAACATTGAGTTCCACGCGCGCATCGTGGCACAGAAGTACATAGCCCGCGAACTGATTCACTTCAGCAGCATGGTGCAGCAGAAGGCGTTCGACGAGTCGATCGACGTGTACGACCTGATGCAGGAGGCCGAGGGCAGCTTGTTTGAGATATCGAAGAACACGCTCAAGCGCGATGTGGTGCAGATTGACCCCATCATCAGCGAGGCGCTGAAGAAAATTCAGGAAGCGTCGAACAATGAGAGCGGTTTGAGCGGCCTGCAGACGGGCTTCCACGACCTGGACAAGAAGACCAGCGGCTGGCAGAACAGCGACCTGGTGATTATCGCCGCCCGTCCGGCTATGGGCAAGACGGCCTTTGTGCTGTCGATGGCCAAGAACATGGCCGTGGACTTCTCCATCCCGGTGGCGATGTTCTCGCTGGAGATGAGCAACTTGCAGCTAGTGAACCGCCTGATCAGCAATGTGTGCGAACTGGAGAGCGAGAAAATCAAGAGCGGCCAGCTGACGCAGCCCGAGTGGGACAACCTCATGGCTCGCACCAAGCGGCTGTACTCGGCACCGCTCTATGTCGACGACACGCCGTCGCTGTCGGTGTTTGAGTTGCGCACCAAGGCACGCCGCCTGGTGCGCGAGCATGGTGTGAAAGTCATCATCATCGACTACTTGCAGCTGATGAACGCGTCGGGCATGAAGTTTGGCAGCCGCGAGCAAGAGGTGAGCACCATCTCGCGCAGCCTCAAGGGCCTGGCCAAAGAGTTGAACATCCCCATCATCGCGCTGTCGCAGCTGAACCGTAGTGTGGAGACGCGCGACGACAAGCACGGCAAACGCCCACAGCTGAGCGACCTGCGCGAGAGCGGAGCTATCGAGCAGGATGCCGACATCGTGTGCTTTATCCACCGCGAGGAGTACTACACCAAGAGCTCGGAGAATGCCGAGGGCAAGGACATACGCGGCTTGGCCGAGTTTATCATCGCCAAGCACCGCAGCGGTAGTGTGGGGGATGTGAAGATGCGCTTCCGCGGGCAGTTCGCCCGTTTTGAGAACTGGGATGAGAGCTATAATCTGACAGGTGACACAGACAACATCATCGAGTCGAAAATCAATGACCAGCCCGCTGGCGACGGCATGCTGCCCGATGCTCCCCCACCCCCAACCAACGTTGACTTTTTAAGCGGCTCGGACACTGGTCCACTTCCGTTCTAGCCCGGCAGTGTGTCGTGGTCGTTGTAGCTGTAGTAGCGCCCGGCACTGCATACGATGATGTGGTCAACCAGCACCATGTCGAGCGTGCGGCATGCGGCGCTCACCTTGCGTGTCAGTTCGTTGTCCTGCATGCTGGGCCGTGGGGTGTCGCTAGGATGGTTATGTGCCAGGATGATGGAGTCGGCCAGGTGTTCGATGGCCGATTTGAGCACCATTTTGATGTCGGCCACAGCCAGAGCTGTACCTCCCGAGCTTATGCGTTCCACTGCCAGCACCTGCTTGCCGCGGTTGAGCATGATGGTCCAAATCTCTTCGTGCTTTAGCGCGCCCATCTTGGCCCACAGCAGGTCGTAGGCGTCTTTGCTTGAAGTTATCTGGAAGTTATCGTCAAATCGCTCGAGTTGATACCGCCGGGCCAACTCGAGTGCCGCCAGTATCTGTATGGCCTTGACCTCGCCGATGCCTCTGAAGCGGCGCACGAGGTCGTTGATGGTGTTGCGTGCCAGGTTGTAGTACTTGCCATGATGCTCGTCGAGTATGCGTTGGCACAGTTCGAGCACGTTTTCTCCCCTGCTGCCACTGCCAATGATCAGTGCCAGCAAGTCACGGTCGTTGCACTGCTTGAATCCATAATGCTTGGCCTTCTCTCGGGGCCGGTCGTCCTCGGCGACACATTGCTGCAGCGGTCGCGAGCGGCGATATTCTACATCATATTCGTTGTTCATTGCTCAGCACACTTATTTTCCCTTGCGCATGGCGATTTCTTGATTTATGTCGCGCCCATGCCCTAGCAGTATCTTCCACACGAATGCTTTGATGAAGCCGAAGCCGTAGCTGCCCAGCTGAACGAAGCTGGTGACGATGGCCATGAGCGAAATTTTCAGGTTGCGAGTCTGGAACAACGCACTGACCCATAGCATCACGGCATAGAGCACCAGTGGCAGTATGGCCCACCAGTGCCAGAAGATGGCCAGCAGAATCAGCGCCAAGCATCCGAGCACGAACACCGCCGGCAATGTATGGACTAGCTTGAGACTGTCGGGATAGAGCAGCTTGAGTGTGATGCGCGACATCCCGAATACATAGGTCTGGCGGGCAAACTTGCTCAAGCTGGTTCGGCGCTTGTGGTAGACACAAGCCTCGCGGATGAGCCGGATGTCGAAGCCGGCTTGACGGACACGTGTGCTCATGTCGATGTCCTCGCTGAACATCTCGCGGAATCCCCCCACCCGCTCCCACACCTGGCGCGAGTAACCCATGTTGAATGAGCGCGGCACAAACTTCTCGAGCTGCACCTTGCCGCCTCGTATGCCTCCCGTGGTAAGAAAAGCGGTCATCGAGAAGCTGATAGCCTTCTGGAGGTCCGTGAAGTCGGCTCCGGCAGCGTCGGGTCCGCCGAAGCATGGCACATAGTGCTCGCGCAACGCCTGCTGCAGGTTGGCGAAGTAGTCGGGTGGAATGACGCAGTCGCTGTCGAAGAAGATGAAGTAGTCGCCCACGGCGCGTTCGATGCCGTGGTTGCGGGCTATGCTTCGCCCCTCGTTATCCTTATAATAATAGTGAACGTCAATCTGGTCCTTATACTTGTCGACAATGTCACCACACGGTTCGGTCGAGCCATCCTCGACCAGGATTGCCTCAAAGTCCTTGACGGTCTGTGCCGCCAGACTGTGCAGGAGGTCGTCGACCTCGTCGCGCCGGTTATAGACGGGAACTATGACTGAGAAATAGGGCATCTTGTTCTAATAAAGAATTTTGCATTGGTAAATGGCTGGTATATTAGCCGGCTTCTCGGTGTGCAAAATTACAAAAAAACTTGCAAATCAACTCAAAAAAGCATTGAAAACGGCACAAATTATTGCAACACACTCTTTACCAGCAAGTTAGTCGTTTGTTTACACTTTTTAACGGCAATGATTTGTATATCTGAAAAAAAATACTTACCTTCCAATCGTTGAGAAAATCAACAAGAGCTCATTGACATGCTGGAGAACTACAAGTGATTACATGTGCTAAATGCAATCTTAATCGCGATAATTAAAACAGCAACTAATAAAAAATTATTTGCTTATGATAAAAAAAATAAATCGAATGACCTCAGGGTCAAACCCGGCAACTGCCGACAGCAACAACAGTCAAACCCCACAAACTTTATATCTAACCATGAACGACACAACCACTACCCTCACTGGCAACAAGACTAAGAGCAAGAAGCAAACATGGACCATCATCTCAGCCTTAGACCATGTACTTAATCTTGCCCAGGACTCGCGCCTGACCCAAAAATTTTGGGACGACAGCAAAGATGCTGTGACCTATCTATGCTCGACACTGTCGATGACTCCCATGCAAGTTCTCGTTCTCGCCGTTCTCATCGAGAAAGGGCATCCCATGTCCTACAGCGACCTGTGCATCTTCTTTGACTGCCGACGCCTGAGCATCATGGTGTATGCCGACGACATCGAAGGCCTGCTTGAGAAGCGATGGGTCAGACGAGGAACAGTCTACGAGTTCTCAGACATCTGCGACACTTTCTTGCTCGAGCGCGGTGTTGTCGAGGCACTTCGCCACAACCAAGTCTTCGTTCCCGAGCCTCTAGAGGGTCTGACAACGCAGAGCCTTGTTGAACGCATTGTCAAACGACTTGACAAAAGTCTTGACGATGACAACAACGACTTCCGCAACGACGAGTGCTGGTTAACCGAGTTGTGCAAGGCAAACGCCTCGCTCCCGGTGTGCGCCGAGGCCTTGACTCACCCTGCCGACTCTCATGTCCTGTCATTACTGATGTATGCCATCTATCGCCATGACAAGTTCACCGACATGCCCTTGGAGGAAGTTCATTACTCCGATATCCACCAATTCTTCAAGAACAGCACCGACACAGATGAGATGTGCCAAGCATTGACCGAAGGCACACATCCTGCCATCTCCGAAGGGCTACTCGAACCCGCATTCAGAGACGGGCAAGCCGAGGCTGAATGTCTGAGACTGTCGCGACACGTGCTGGACGATCTGCTCGTCGACTATGAACCAAGCAGAGCCAACTGTCCAACGGGAGAGCCGGTAAAGTCCAAATCATTGACCGATTGCACCACCATCATCACCAAGACGATGCACTACAATGCCGATGACGAGGCGCAGATTGCACAAGTCAGACAACTGCTGAGCCAGGAGCGCTTTGCCGATGTCCAGCAGCGTCTGGAGCAGCAGGGCATGCGCAAGGGAGTTGCCTGCCTGTTCTACGGCTCACCCGGCACGGGCAAGACCGAGACAGTGCTACAACTAGCTAGGCTGACAGGGCGCGACATCATGAAGGTGGACATCGCCTCGTTGCGCGACAAGTGGGTAGGCGAGACCGAAAAGAACATCAAGAACGTGTTCAGACGCTATCGTTTCCTATGCAAGACCAACGAAGTTATGCCCATTCTACTGTTCAACGAAGCCGATGCCATATTCGGGCAGCGCATCGCTCACGCCGAGCGGTCGATCGATAAGATGGAGAACGCCATGCAGAACATCATCCTTGAGGAGATGGAGAAACTCGAGGGCATCCTCATTGCCACAACCAACCTCACGACCAACCTCGACCCGGCCTTTGAGCGCCGATTCTTGTTCAAAGTCGAGTTTCACAAACCCGATGTGGATGTGAAGTCCAAGCTGTGGCAGTCAATGTTGAACAATGGCATTAGCGATGACGACGCGTTGCGCCTTGCCGCGCGCTATGACTTCTCGGGTGGACAAATTGAGAACATCGTGCGAAAGTGCAAGATTCATCAAATCCTCACCGGTCTGGAAGCCACTATGGGTGAAATTGAGACATTCTGTGCCAACGAGTTGCTGAGCAACTCCGACCACCAGTCGATAGGTTTCAGAGCCTAGACACTTAGCCTAGGTTGAAAATCCTTGACTCATCGTCGTCCGAACTCGCGACAAGCCAACGATGACAAAAACTCAATCGCAGTTTCATTTGATTTATTGTCTGCCAAGTTTCGCGTTGTTGAAGCAGGGAGAAAAATAGTCAAATCCATATCAAAATGTGAACCGCAACACGACACTGCCCAAAAATCTGCTTCCTAAAGGCAAAAATTCCGATTAAATTGGATAAATTTGGCGGTGCCTCAGCAAAAAGCAAGCTTTTTGCGTTCGGCTTGCACAAATTTTCATTAACTTTGCACAATTAAAAAGTATTGCACCCAGTGCCACAGCACCAGCACACTTGAACTTAGAGACGTGTTCTCTGTACGTCTGCTGCAATCGGCAGATGTCGCCGGTGTTCAACTGCCGTCGACAACAAGGTTTGTTACTGGATTCTGCGCCTTGCTCGTGGTCGCTTATCCTTTGCTTAAGCAAAGCTGACTCTTCGAGTCGGCCGCTTTGCTGCTGCAAAGGATCTACGCTCCCACTCACAAACTTGAATCCATTTCTTTGAAGTCGTGCTGGTGTTAGCTGGGTGTTTTATATGCCAGAGTATGTCGCTACAAGAATATCTCATCGATCATATCTGTATAGACACACGCGAGTCGCTCTGCGAGAGTATCAACGAGATTGGCCCTTATGTGTCAGGATTGAGTATTGATAACACCATAACGGTAAAGCACTTACGTCGTTATGCCAATGCTCGCATTCGCCTTGGTTGCTACCACGAATTTCGTATCCCCAAAAAATCTGGTGGCTTTCGCACCATCACAGCGCCCGATGGCCAGCTGAAGCATATTATGACCACATTGGCATTCATATTGACATATATTTATCACCCCACCCCTACAGCCATGGCCTTTGTGCCTTGCCGTTCCATTGTCGACAATGCCCGCATGCATGTTAACCACAATTATGTCTTTAACATTGATCTATGCGACTTCTTCAGCAGCATCACCGCCGATATGATTGAGTATAGTCTCATTCGTCAAGGCATTAATTCGATGGTTGCTCGCGACATATCCACCATCTGCTGTTACCCAGTCTCCGACGGCACACACACTCGGAATATATTGCCCCAAGGTGCTCCAACATCGCCAGTACTTTCCAACATCTGCGCTCAAACACTTGACCAACGGTTAACGGGGCTAGCGCAGAGATTTCATCTGACCTATACCCGCTATGCCGACGACATCACATTCAGCAGCGACCACAATGTGTATCATGATAATGGCGCCTTTATTCAGGAGCTTCGTGCCATTATCGCCGAATGCCACTTTGTGATAAACACCAAGAAAACGCGCCTGCAAAAGCGCGGCAGCCGACAGGAGGTTACAGGCCTTACAGTTAACGAGCGGCCCAATGTAAGCCGACGTTATATCAAGAATTTGCGTGCGATGATTCACCATATAGAATTAGATGAGCACCCAAGTTGCCATGCCATCAATGTGGCGCGTGGCAAGCTCAACTTTCTACGTATGGTTAAGGGCGAAAACGACTCCACTTACATCAGGCTCGTCATTAAACTTAATCTTGCTGTTAGAGGGAAACATTTCGCCAGTGACACTCCAACAGTCTAACTAATCATTAAAACATTTTTACACTATGAAGATAATCTGTACCAGTGATTGGCACCTGGGCAACCTGTTCCATTGCAACGACCGGCTGCCAGAGCATGAGCATTTCCTGCAATGGTTGCTCGGCCAGATCGAAGAGCATCGGCCCGATGCCCTGCTTGTGGCGGGCGATGTGTTTGATAACGGCAACCCTTCGGCCAAGGCTCAATCGGCCTACTACAAGTTTCTGGCCGAAGCAACCCAGCGCCATCATGACATGACCATTGTCATCACCGCCGGCAACCACGACTCGGCCAGCCGGCTCGAGGCTCCACGTGAGCTGCTTACACACCACCATGTGGAGGTTCGCGGCACCATCAAGCGTTATTGGGTCACCAATGCCGATGGCCAGGGCGACTGGCAGTTTGACTATGACGACCTGCTGATTCAGCTCGAGGGCCGCCAGGGCGATCGGGCAGTGGTGCTTGCTGTACCCTATCTGCGCAGCGAAATGTTGCGCGACGCGAATTATTCGCAAGGCGTGAACAACTTTCTGCGCTCGCTCACTGGTCGTGCCCGCGAGTTGCATCGCGATGTGCCACTAGTGATGATGGCCCACATGTATGCCACTGGTGCCGACATCGCCTGCCACGATGCCAGCGAGACCTTCGCCATCGGCGGGCTGGACCAGGTGGACATGAAAGGGTGGACCGACCACCCCGATTACCTCACCTGCGGACACATCCACAAGCGGCAGCACATCTGGAACACCGACTGGGCACGCTATTCGGGCAGCGTACTGCCCATGTCGTTTGCCGAGAAAGATTACACCCATGGCGTAGATTTGGTGACCCTCAGCCCCAACCACGCCCCACAGGTCGAGCAGCTGGTCTACACGCCACAGCATCGCCTAGTGGTGCTGCCAGAAGACGACAATCCACTCACCGCGGCGAAGCTGAAGAAACTCATCAACACAACACTGACCGACCGTCTCGATGGCAAAATTGACCCGAACGCGCCCTACGTCATGCTCCGTGTTGCTCAAGAGAAGCTCAACAACGACGAAATCCATGAGTTGGATGAGCTTGTCGGCCTGAAGAATGCCATCTTGTGCCGCACCCAGAAGTTCCGGCCCCAGCTTGACGCAACTCATGCCGAGCAACCTGTGCTCAGGAGCGTCGACGACCTGCTGAACAGCGATCCGATGCTCATGTTGCGACAAGCCTTTGAGGTCCAAAAAGGCCATCCACTGAACGAGCGGCAGCTGACCATGCTCAACGAGCTCATACGAAACATCAAACACGAAACTAACGACTGAACATCATGAAACTCATACGACTCGAAATCCGGAACCTCGCCTCGCTCGACCGCCCCGAGGGCGAAACCATTGACTTCACCCAAGGTGCATTGGGCAACAGTACCATATTCAGCATCGTAGGCCCCACTGGC
The DNA here is from genome assembly GCA_017477555.1 of Muribaculaceae bacterium. Taxonomy (GTDB): domain Bacteria; phylum Bacteroidota; class Bacteroidia; order Bacteroidales; family Muribaculaceae; genus Sodaliphilus. Next base: position 38,071 of record JAFUVK010000108.1, on the reverse strand, counting down.
AGCGGCAAGTCTACCCTGCTCGATGCCATCTGCCTGGCCTTGTATGGCCGTGCTCCGCGTTATCCACGCAAAAAGGGTGACCGAAACCAAAAAGTAGAGACCTATGGCATTGATGACGAGAAAGTGCATCTGGTGCCCACCGACTGTCGCAACATCCTGACCCGTGGCAAGAAGACTGGCTTCAGCAAGCTCACTTTCCAAGCCAACGACGGCAGCCTCTACCGTGCCGAGTGGCATGTGAAATTCAAAAAGCTAAATTTTGACGACACAGTGAAACCGTCACTCTATAAGCTCACCGTGCAGCCCGACGGCACACTGGCCGAACAAGATGCGGTGTGGACCGAACTGCCACAAATCATCGGCTTGGAGTATGAGCAGTTTCTGCGCACCGTGCTGATTGCCCAGGGAGCGTTCTCCAACTTTCTCAACGCCAATGAGAAAGAACGATCACAGCTGCTGGAGAAGCTCGTCGGCAATGAAGAAATCTACACTAGCATCGCCGAACAAATCAAGGCCAAAGCCACACAAGCCAACGAAGCCTATCGTGACATCAGTTCATCAATTGACGCCATCAAACAAGACCTGCTGGATGACGAAGCCTTGCACCAGATTGAAGAACAGATAACAACCCTGGAACAGGCCGAAAACGCACTGACCGCCAAACTGAAAAAAGTGGAGGACGAACTGCGATGGTATGCCGAAGAAAAAGCCATGACAGACGATGTCAGCACCAAGCAAAACATTGCAGTACAGGCTGCAGCCAAGCAAAAAGCATTTGATGACGATGCGCATCGGTTGGCTCTGCATGACGCACTGGACGAGGCAATCGACCTGCTGCGCGAAGCAAACCGTGTGCAAAGCGAATTGGGCAAGCTGCGCGGCGACATCGATGCCAAAAAAGCCAAAGCCCGCCAACTGAATGATGATATCGAGGCCAAGAACAAGGCCCAGGAGCAGATGAACAAGTCTGCCGAAGATGCCCGAAAGACCCTGGACGAGACCACACCGCACATCCAACGAGCTCGTGAACTAATGACCAAAATCGATGAAGCCAAGACGAGGCTCGAGGAGCGCGACGAGGCCAAGCGCAAGGCCGAGCAGGAAGCAACTGAGGCCACTCAGGCTCTCGAAGACAACAAGTCCAAAATCGAGCATGACAAGCAGGCTGTAGCCGATGCCCAGGCTCAGCTACAGAAGTCGATTGAGAAACTTGACCAAGAGCGCATGGCACTAACCGAGCAAGTGCAGACTATCGAGAACATCATCAACGGATTGCAATCACAGATTGAGGGGAAAAATGCCGATGAGTTAGGAACCAGCAAGTCTGAAGCCGACAATGTGCTGCAAGCCCTGAAGCGAGCCATAGAGGTGGTCAATAGCCTGGCTGATGCGAAAGCCGAAAAGCTCAAGGCAGAGGCCGAACAAAAGAATATCATGCAACAGAGCGAGCAAGCACGCCACGAGAAGAGCAAACTCAACATCGAAACCCTGGAAAAAGAGGTGGAAGAAGACAAGCGACTGTTCACCCTCATCACCAGCGAGAAGTGGCAAAGCCACCGCCACTCGCTCAAAGACGGCACACCCTGCCCGCTATGCGGTGCTACAGTACACCCCTACCAAGCCGATGACCGCCTGCTCGATGATGCAATCACCGGCTTGAATACACGCCTGGCCGCCAAGCAAGCTGACCTTGAACGCCAGAAAAAAGCCGATCGCACGCATAGCGACATCATTCAACGCAATGAAGGCTTGCTGCAGGGCATCATCACACGACTGCAACAAGTGCAAGCCGACATTGAGCGGCACAACGACACGTGGAATGCTCTGCACGCACAACATCCCACATGGCCCAATGACAAGGATGCACTTGAAGCGCTGAAACCCAGTCTCGAACAAAATCAGCAACAAGCTGACGAGGCGTTGCGCCATTTTAACCGCATCCAGGCCGAGATCAACAAGCAGAACAAGCATAAGGACGATGCCGTCAAAGCCCGTGACAAGGTTGTAAGCGAGTCGCAAGACATCATCTCGCAGTTGCAGCAAGTGGTCAGCGATGCCACCCAACGATTGGCTGTGGATGAAAAACTCACTGACACCTTGCTACCTGATCAGGTTAAGAAACAGCAGGCTCTAGCAGATGCCACCACTAAATGGCAAACAGCCAGCGACACATACAATGTCTTAAACGAAGCGTTCAAACAAGAACTGGGCGGTGAGCTGCCCGACACGATAGAGCAACGCCTGAAAAAAGCCGTTACCGACGCTGAAGCCTCCTTGTCGAGCCTGAACGAGGAGATTGTGCAGCTGCGCAACGACATGAGCCAACTGACAGGTGCCATCGAAGAGCAGAACAAACTCCTTGCCGAGAAGGAGCAGCACCACAAAGCCAGCAAGGACGAACTGGCCCAGTGGCTAGCAGCCTACAATACCCGTGCCGACCGCCTCTGTGAGGTTGACCTAGGCGTTGTGACAGCATTGCTCAATGCGACCGACAACTGGGAAAACGTGCGTCGGCAGAAGGAAGCTCTGGCTCAAGAAGTGGCATCGGCCCAGGCACTACTCGCCGAGTCGCAAAGGGCACACAACCAGCACCAGGACAGCCGTCCCGAGCAGACTCATGCGCAGTTGCTGGCCCAACAGGCTGAATTGCAGCAGAACAGTCAGCGAGACAAACTCATCAATGCCAAGACCACAAAAAAGAGACATGACGATGCGGTTCAGAAATTGGGCGGCAAAGCCGAGCAACTGAGCCTGGCCCAACAACAACGCGATGACTGGAAGGAGATCAACGATGCCATCGGCAGTGAGGGAAACACATTGCGCAAGGTGGCTCAGTGCTACACCTTGGGCTTCCTGGTCGAACATGCCAATGCCGAGATTAGAAAATTTAACCGCCGCTACGAGTTGCAGCAAATCAAGAACTCACTGGCCATTCGCGTTATCGACCATGACCGTGCCGACGACGTGCGCTTCACCAACTCGCTCTCGGGCGGCGAAACATTCATCGTCAGTCTGGGACTGGCCCTGGGGCTGTCGTCACTGTCGTCGCGCAACATCCGCTTCGACAACTTGTTTATCGACGAGGGATTCGGCACACTCGATGCCGACACGTTGGCCACGGTCATCGACTCGCTGGCCATGCTGCAAACCTCGCAGGGCAAGAAAGTGGGTGTCATCAGCCACACCGATACCATGAGCGAGCGCATCACCACCCAGATACGTGTCATTCCCAACGGCTCTACTGGCAGCAGCCGCATCGAGATTGTGCCCTGATAAAAACTCTGAAATCTCGGAGGACTCCGACAACTCCGAAAGCTCCAAGAACTCCGAGATTTCAGAGATTTCCAAGAAAAATAGCCCGTAATTGCGAAAAAAAGTGTATCTTTACGGCCTCAAAACCAACAATAATGAAGCGAAACTGTTTCTTTTTTTATATCGTGTTGCTGGCCGGAGCACTGCAAGCAGCTGTGCCGGCGGGATACTACAGCACACTGGCGGGCAAGAGCGGACAGGCACTGAAGAATGCCATCCATGACCTGGCCATCCAGCGCACAGTACACAGCTACGGCAGCTTGTGGACCTACTTTCCACAGACCGACCGCATGCCCGATGACCCCACACAGGTGTGGGATATGTACAGCGACTACACCTACTATTTCAACTCGCGGCTGGGCTACAGTACCAGCGGGATGAACAAGGAACACTCGGTGCCCAAAAGCTGGTGGGGAGGCTACACCGAGAGTCAGGGCTACATTGCCTATACCGACCTCAACCACCTCTATCCCAGCGATGCAGAGGCCAATGGTGCGAAACTGCACTACCCGCTGGGCGAGGTGTCGCGTGTGGACTTCGACAACGGTTGCACGCGCACCGGTTCGCCCAAGGCCGGACAGGGTGGCGGCTCGAGCATGGTGTTTGAGCCTGATGATCGCTACAAGGGCGACTTCGCGCGTACCTATATGTACATGGCCAGCGCCTATCAGGACTATCAGTGGAAATACACTTGGATGATGGGCAACGGGTCGTGGCTCACGCTCAATCAGTGGTCGATCGACCTGCTGCTGCGCTGGGCCCGCGAAGATCCGGTGAGCGACAAGGAAAAAGACCGCAACGATGCGGTGTATCGCTGCCAGAACAACCGAAACCCGTTTATCGACTTCCCCGACTTGATGGAATACATCTGGGGCAACCGCAGCGGTGAGGTGTTCACCGGAGGCAGCGATGTCATTGACGGTGAGCCTGAGCTGATTTCGCCTGTGCAGGATGCCGATATCTATATGGGCGAGGTGGCATTGGGTAAGAGCTTGAGTATCACGGTCTATGTCAAGGGGCACAACCTTACCAACAACCTGTCGGTGACCATTTATCGCGATGATGCGCCGTTGTTTAAGTCAGCCGTGTCGTCGATTGACAGGTCGACGGCATGCAGCAACCAGGGCTATCCGCTGACCATCACTTACACACCCACCGCACTGGGCGACCACAAGGCGCGTCTGCTCATCAGCGACGGAGGCCTGACGGGCAGTTACGGCATGAGCTTGAGCGCCAGCTGCCGCGCCGTGCCCAACCTTCGCACCGTGACGGCCCTGCCGGCGAAGGAGGTCACCGAAAGCGGATATGTGGCATGTTGGCAGCCCACAGGCGACGAGGTGGATTACTTTGTGGTCAACCGCATCATTTACGACCGCCAGGGTCACGTTGTGGACAGTGAATCGTTTACCACCGACGATGGTGCCGAGACAACCTACCATTTCACCGACCGCAACCCACAACACTCCCACACCTACACCGTGCAGGCCTATCGGTTGGGCTATCTGTCGCCCGAGTCGAATGTCATCACAGTGGACTATAGCGGACTCACCGGCGTCGAGGCCGACCGTCCACTGGCCTTGCTGCCCTGCGAGGGCGGTGTACTGGTGCAGTGTAGCGAGCCACTGTACGATGTGGTGGTCTACACACCCACCGGGCAGGTGGTGCTCCGCCTGGATGTGGTGCATGGCGATGACATCATCGCGCTACCCCCAGGCATCTACATCGTCACCACATGCCATAGCCGCCAGGCCTATAAGGTAGCTGTACCCTTCTGATCCATCGTGCGCTATGCCACGGCATGGCCGTGGCATAGCTGACCGAGGTCAATCGACCGCAACCAACTATTTTTAAAACATAAAAACTAATCGCTTATGAAAAAAATTACTCATCTGATGATTGTACTGGCCACCATGCTGAGCCAGACAGTTTCAACGCAGGCACAGGAAATCACACCTCCCAGCAGCATTGAGCCTGCCATGTATGTGTTCACTGGCCATGACACCTACGTCGACCGAGACAAGACGTTTGAGGTGCAGATTGTCAAGGACGGCGACCAAGTATACATCCAGGGTTTGAGCGAGTACTACCCAGCCGGCTGGGTAGTGGGCACAATGACCGACGCAGTGCTCACCATTCCCGAACTCTACATGGGCACGTTCAACTTCTGGGGCGATGAATATGCACTGGACTTCGACGGTGCCGTGTTTGCCTACGACGAGGCCGCCAACACCTTCACTGCCGCTGATGGCTACACCACATCGGTCGAAGGCGAGGTGCTCGACGAGTTTGTCAACGTGATTCTCACAGGTGCCGAAGCCACAGCCGCTACTCCTGCCACGCCCGAAGTCAACAACTTCACCAGCGACAGCTACGGCTACTATGTGGAGATGGATATCCCCACCAAGGACGTGGATGGCAATGATTTGTATACCTCGCTGCTGTACTACCAGCTGTACTACCAAAAGGACGGCCAGACCTTTGAGTACGTGCTGACCCAGGACAATTACGTCTTCCAGGAGGTGGAGAGCATAACCGAGATTCCTTACACCTACACCGACAACTATGATGTGGATGAGGCAGGCAAGCAGGTTTACCTCTATGCCGACGACATCGAGCAGTGGACCGCATTCGGTGTCAAGAGCATCTACCGCGCAGGCGGCGAGGTCAATGAGAGCCCCATCGCTTGGTTCTCGCTGATTGATACCAGTGTTGACGACATCAATGCCGCACAAGTAGCCATCACCCACTATGTGGACCTGCAGGGTCGCTTGGTCGACGCTAGCGCTACCGGTCTGCTCATCAAGGTCGATCGCATGCCTGACGGCACAGTCCGCGCCACCAAGGTGATCCGCTGAGTCTAAACGTTAGGTGCCATTAGACATTAGACGTTAGTTTTTAGTTGTCGCAACTAAGAACTAACGTCTAACGTTTAATATTACTTATTTTTAAGCCTTACCCTTGACCCTGCCGGCCAGCATGCCACAAGCTGCCTGGATGTCCTCACCGCGGCTGCGGCGTATGGTGCAGGTAACACCATGGCCGTTGAGCCAGTCGCGGAAGGCGATCATGCGCTCGTCGCTGCTAGTTCGAAGTTTGGCCACATCAGGAATCATGTGGTAGCGAATCAGGTTGACACGCACATGTTCGTCGGGCAGAATCTCTCGGAGTGCCTCAGCATGCTTGATATCGTCGTTGAACCACTGCCACATGATGTATTCGACCGATAGTCGCCGCTGGTGAGCGAAGTCATACTTCCCGAGCATTTCCATCACTTCGTCGATTGGATACACCTTCTCGATGGGCATGAGCGACTGACGCTCGTCATGTACAGCGTTGTGTACACTCACAGCGATGTGTACATTAGTCTTCTCGACCAGCGTCTTAAGCTCGGTCTTCTTACCCACAGTGCTGACGGTGACACGCTTGGGGCTCCATCCCAGTCCCCAAGGCTCGGTGAGGATGGCGATAACGCGCATCACCTCATCGAGATTGTCGAGCGGTTCACCCATACCCATAAACACGACATTGGTCAGCTGTTGGCTTTGCGGCACACTCAGCACTTGGTTGATAATCTGGTTGCTGGTGAGGTTGCCATGGAAACCTTGTCTGCCCGTCATGCAGAAGTAGCAGTTCATGCGACATCCCTTTTGCGACGAGATACACAGTGTGTGCCGGTCTTCGTCGGGTATGTACACCGCCTCGACGGCCTGTCCGTCGCCCACGTCGAAGAGGTATTTCACCGTGCCGTCCTCGCTCTTGTGCGCCTCGGTAGGATAGCTCAGGCCCACGCAGTACTGCTCAGCCAGCCGCTCGCGGTTGGCCTTGCTGATGTTGAGCATCTCGCCGAATGTGGTGACACGCTTGTCGTAGATCCACTGGCACAATTGCTTGGCTGTGAACAGTGGCATCCCCAGCTGCTTGACCACCTTGTACATCTCTTCAAGCGTCATTCCCGCCAGTGGGATGAGTTGGTTGTTTTTTTCCATATCTTTATTATTTAAGTTTCGCATGTGGTTATGTTGTGTAGTAAAGTAGTAAAGCCGTTACCAGCGGAGCGGTCTACCAGCGGAGTGGTCCACCAGCGGAGCGGTCTACCGCTTAACGCGGTCGGGGTGCTGGGCGATGAATGCCTTCCACGACCCACTGCCATGGCCCTGGATGGGCTTCTGGCTCTCGTAGTGGTGGCACAGTGCCGCCGCCAGAGCGTCGGTTGCATCGAGCAGATCGGGCATCTGTTCATCGGTGAGTCGCAGCTCGTGCTTGAGCATGGCGGCCACTTGTTCCTTGCTGGCTCCTCCGTTGCCGGTGATGGCCATCTTGATTTTGCGCGGCTCATACTCAGTGATAGGCACCTCGTGGCTCAAAGCCGCCGCCATGGCCACACCCTGCGCTCGTCCCAACTTGAGCATCGACTGCACATTTTTGCCGTAGAATGGTGCCTCAATGGCCATCTCATCGGGCAGGTATTGGTCAACGAGCGCCTTAACCCTATCGTAGATGCGATGCAAGCGCATATAGTGATCCTCCATGCGGTTGAGCTTAATGACCCCCATGACGATGAGGCTAGGTTTCTTCTGCTTGATGCCCAGCAGCGCATATCCCATGACATTGGTGCCTGGGTCGATGCCTATGATGATTTTATCCCACTGCGTGTCCATGATGCATTATGATTGACGTGTGTATGTTACCTCGAGCCATTGCTTGTGCTCAAGGTCATATCGGCGCAGCTCGATGCGTTTCACTCCCGTGGTGATCTCGCAGCCCACGACCATATAGCGCTTGCCATCGATGATCAGCAAATAGGGCCGCAGTGGCACATGATCTTTTAGCGAGCCGAGCAGGTATCGGCGTGCCGCCACATCGCGTCCCAGCACCTGTTCGATGTCGTCGTAGTAGACACGAGCCATCCCGTTTATTGCCGTGTCGTGGTCGGGCATGCGCAACAAGGCATAGCCAGCCCCTTGGCTGGCCAGCAACGTGTCGCACATCGTCGGGTCGCTGCAGCCCATGCGCATGGGTGTGGTGCCTTGGAGCAAGGTGCCGCGCCGATAGCGCTGCAGCAGCTCGGTGGGCAGGAACTGCACATTTTCCTTGCCATAGTAGTAGGCATAAAACGCTCGATAGGCGCATGCCGGCTGCGAATTGTCGTACACATCGGGCACCACCCACCGGCTGCTCACAGGTGACTGCGAGGCCTCAATGACACACTGCGCCGGCCCATTCTTTATCTGCTCGTGCACTTCACGGTCGTAGGCACGGTAGGCAGCCATCTTGTGCATCACAACCGCCGCGCCTCCTGTGGCCACAACCAGCAGCACTGATGTGACTCCAACACGCTGTCGCGTTGTGACTCGCCCCATCCAGTCGTAGCACTCATGCAGCACCAGTGCCATACTCAATGTCACAAAATAGGTGTAAGGCCGTTCGATGACCATGCCCAGCGCCAGTGCGGCCAGCAACGCGCCCGCCAGCAGTGGATAGCGCGCTGTACCTGCCACTGCCCGCCAGCCGTGGCTCCGCCAGTGCCGCACCATCAGCCATAATGCCGCCAGCGGAGTGACAAAACGCAAGGTCATATAGCCTATGGCCAGCACGCGACGGCTCATCATCTGCACCAGACTCAAGTCCATATTCACCGAGTTGCCGCCCTGCAGACGCTGGGCCAATGCCGGCGACAACAGAATCATACCCAAGCCCAATGCATAGCCCAACAGTGCCGTGCGCCGCAAGGGTGTCAACTGCTTGGGGTTGAACAAATAATATAGCCCCAGCCCTAGCAGGCAGGGCAGCGATGTACTCTCGTTGAACCCACCGGCCACCAAGGCCAGAGCCATCGTGGCAGCGTGGGTACCCCACCCCACCCTGGGCGGAGCATAGCGCAGCCAGCACAGCAGCCACAGCGTCAGCGTCACCGACCAAAGGTAGTTGCATGCCCCGGCCATCCACATCAGTGTCTCGCCAGGATAGGGGAAAGCCACCAGCAACAGCACCATAACCATGGCCAGTGCCAGTACTGCCCGTCGTCGACCCACTGCCAGTGTAAAGATGCCCTCGACCAGCAAGACCAGCATTATGGTGTTGAACACATTGAAGATGGACTTGCCCACCACACTGGCCATCAGTCGCTCAAAAGCGTCGGCAAGTCGGCCGTTGGTGCCCTGGTAGAAGGTGGGTATGGTGCGCACATAGTCGGCTAGCGTTTGGCAGTGGTGCCGCAAGTCGTCGGGCAAGAGGGCATAGACATATTCATCGCCTTTGAGCGTGGTGAGCATGTTCATCACCCACACCGCACATGCCATCACTGCCAGTGCAAGGTAGTAGCATTTATGTTGCTTTAATTGTGCGATCAGAGTTTTCATAAGGTTGCGACTCATCGAATAGTCGAGCATTCAAATCATCGAGTGTGCGATTTTTTCAGCTCAAGGTGCCCTGACGGGCCGTCATTTGCCGGTTCTGCGTTTCGGGGTTTTCGTTGTTCTCCATCTCGCGGATGAGATAGGGCGGGCGATGCTTGGTCTCGTTGAAGATGCGTGCCAGATACTCGCCGATGATACCCAGCGACAGCAACTGCACGCCTCCCAAGAAGAGCATCACGATGATGAGCGTGGGGAATCCCTGCACCGGGTCGCCCCCCATGATCAACGTCTTGACAAAGACATATAGCATATAGGCCAATGCCGAGAGCGACACCACCAGCCCGATGACGGTGGAGATGCGCAGCGGCGCGGTAGAGAACGATGTGATGCCGTCAATGGCCAGGTTGAGTAGTCGCAAGAAGTTGAACGAGCTCTTGCCTTGCTGGCGCTCGGCCTGCTGGTAGGTGACCTCGGCCTTTCGGTAGCCAATCCACACAAACAGCCCCTTGGTGTATCGCTCTTGCTCACGCAGCTGTCGCAACGCGTCGATGCACTTGCGGTCGAGCAGGCGGAAGTCACCCACATTGCGCAGCACGTCGTCCTTCGAGAACTTCTGGAGCAATCCGTAGAACCACAGCGAGAACTTGCGGCGCAGCCAGGACTCACCCCTGCGCGACAGTCGGCGCGCATACACATCGTCATAGCCCTGCTCCCATAGCTCCAGCATCTGCGGGATGGCCTCGGGAGGCTGCTGCAGGTCGGCATCGAGGATGATGACACACTGACCCGTCACATGGTCGAAGCCGGCGAGCATGGCGCACTCCTTGCCGAAATTGCGCGACAAGTCGATATAGCACACCCTGCTATCGCGCTGGCGCAACTGCTTGATGGCGGCCAACGTGTTGTCGTGGCTACCGTCATTCACCAGCAGAATCTCCCAGTCATATTGCGGCAGCGAGTCGCACAGCTCGGCGACCCTGTCATAAAGCATGGGCAGCGACTGCTCCTCGTTGTAGCAGGGTATGAGTATCGAAACCTTCTTCATTGTGGTCAGATTTTTCGGCAAAGATACAACATTTTTTGCACTATCACGAGAAAACCTTGCAAGTTTGCCGAATATTTCCTAACTTTGCCACTCGACAATGGGCACCGGAGCACGACCAGCACACCGCTATACTGCCGATGCCAAAGCCCCATCATCAACGCGATACTGGGCCACGAGCCCTCATGACCATATTAGACATAAGAACATAAGGACAAAGGATGTTCGCGTAATTCGCGGTTTTAAGACATAAGGACATTTGAGGTTAAAATTCAACGACAAACCCCAAAACAAAAAACTGAAGATATGAAGAAAATGACAATCACTCTGATGCTGATGGCGATGGCGCTGCTGGGGCAGGCCACGGTCATCGACGGAGCGTTCTACTTTGACGAAGAGACGGCATGGATTGGCCGCATCTACTACAACTGCCTGGAACAGATGCAGGAAGAATTCACCGAGATGTATCATGGCTACCTGCCCGAGAAGTTCTGCGGACTCAAGGCTAATGTCGACGGCGAGTTGCTGGACGACTGCCTGTGCCTGAGCACCTGCGACGAGAAGCTGCAGCTGGTCTATAAGCACACGAGCCGAGGCGTGGAGGTCATCGGCACCTACATGGGCATGGCCGTGCAGCAAGACAATACCGAATGGCAACCCATCTACAAGATGGGCGAGTGGATCAGCCCCGACGACATGACTGTGCGCCACAACCCGCTGTGGGCCACCCCCATCCAGGCGCAGAACGTGTTCCGCACGGCCAGCGACAACGCTGTGCCCGATGCCGCCAAGCGCGACCGCATGATCTTCAAGCCTCACGTCAATGCCGTGAAGTTCAACCGCCAGTGGCAGGACGAGGTGGGTTACCGCTATGAGTACAAGCTCGCCGACCCGGCCGTCGTCAAGAAGATGTTCCGCGGCTACAACGACTCGCAGATCACCGCCATTGTGGTCAACCACGAGTTTCTGGACACCCACACACCGCTGCAGTACAGCCGCTGGCTGTATGGCGAGCCCGAGGTGACCCTGAGCCGCAGCGACAACAGCTATGTGTGGCAACAAATCGACCAGCGCTATCATGGCCGCAAGGTTACCTCGACCAAGTGGCTGGCCACGATGGGCGAGATGAGCGTGTGGCTCGTCGGATTTGCTCCCCAAGAGGACAACATGCTGTTCAGCCTCATCGTGGTCAAGGAGGGCGAACTGGAGGAGGCCTTCGACGACTATGCGATGATTGCTCCCGGCGGCGAGCGCACCGACGACGGCAAGCCGATGCACGCCTGGATGGCCTACGACTACGGCGAGTACTGCGAGCCCGAGATCATGGCCATCATGCACAACACATGGGACAACAGCCTGGAGTTCTACATCCGCCAGGGCGGCAGCGAGTGCCAGCGCTACTACATCCTGCGCGAGCGCGGCCCATGGCTGGTCAAGATCAGCGAATTCGCCGAGAGCATCGTGGAGTAGGCTTCTTTAGTTTAAAGTTTATAGTTGCTGCTAGCGGTGTAGGGGCCTGTCGGCCCGCTATTGGCACTTTGGCCTTCGGCCGCTATTGGCTGTAGGGACGGCGCTCACGCGCCGTCCGCCTCGACAAAAGGCATTTTTAATGAAGAATGAAAAATGAAGAATGAAGAATGCAGCCAGGCTGTTCACGCGGCACGCCGCGTCCCTGCATGGTGTACCCAGCACCCAGCACCCGGCATTGAAAAAAAGCGGGGCTTAGCGCTCTGGCTGGCATTGTGCATTGTGCAATGTGCATTGTGCATTGAGAAAGAGCCGGTGGACTATGTCAACCCGTTGATGGGCACGATGTCGAGCTACGAGCTGTCGGCGGGCAATACCTACCCCGCCGTGGCCATGCCATGGGGCATGAACGCCTGGACACCGCAGACGGGCAAAATGGGCGACGGGTGGACCTATGCCTACACGGCCCACCACCTGCGCGGCCTCAAGCTCACCCACCAGCCCAGCCCGTGGATCAACGACTACGGCCAGCTCAGCATCATGCCCATCACCGGCCGGCCACGCTTCGACCAGGACGAGCGGGCCAGCTGGTTCTCACACAAGGCCGAGGACGCGCGGCCCTACTACTACAGCGTCTATCTGGCCGACCACGACGTGACCACCGAGGTCACGCCCACCGAACGTGCGGCCATGATGCGGTTCAGCTTCCCGCAGGCGGCTGGGCACTATGTGGTCATCGACCCCTTCGACAAAGGTTCGCAGGTGAGCATCGACCGCGAGCAGCGGCGCGTCATGGGCTACTCGACACGCAACAGCGGCGGCGTGCCCGAGGGGTTCAAGCTGTGGTTTGTCATCGAGTTTGACCAGCCGCTGACCTACTGCGCCACTGTGTCCGACTGCACCATCGTTGCCGACCGCCTTGAGGCCGCCGCCGACCATGCCGGGGCCATCGTGGGCTTTGCCGACGATGCCCGGCTGGTGCATGCCCGCATCGCCGCCTCGTTCATCAGCCTCGAGCAGGCCCAGCTCAACCTACAGGAGCTGGGCGGCCGCACGTTCGACCAGGTCATGACCGCCGGGCGCGACCGCTGGAACGACGTGTTGGGGCGCATCGAGGTGCAGGACGACAATGTGGACAATCTGCGCACGTTCTACTCCTGTCTCTATCGGGCACTGTTGTTCCCACGCAGTTTCTACGACATAGACCCGCAGGGCCAAGTGGTGCACTACAGCCCCTATGACGGCCAAGTGCATCCGGGATATTTGTTCACCGACACGGGCTTCTGGGACACGTTCCGCAGCCTGTTCCCGCTGCTCAACCTGGTCTATCCCGACCAGAGCGAAAAGATGCTGGCGGGCCTGGCCAATGCCTACCGCGAGAGCGGCTTCCTGCCCGAGTGGGCCAGCCCGGGCCATCGCGACTGCATGGTGGGCAACAACTCGGCCGCAGTGGTGGCCGACGCCATTGTGAACGGCATCCCCGTCAGCGACAATGATGCCGCCACGCTGTGGCAGGCCATGACACACGGTGCCCATGCCGTGCACCCCACGGTGCGGTCGACGGGCCGCTTGGGGTGGCAATTCTACGACAGTCTGGGCTATGTGCCGTGCGATGTGGGCATCAACGAGAGCGCGGCTCGCACACTAGAGTATGCCTACGACGACTGGTGCATCGCCCAGGTGGGGCGCAAGCTGAGCAAGCCCAGTGACGAATGGGCAGCCTACGAGCGCAGCGCACAGAACTACCGCAAGCTGTTCGACCCCACCACACGCCTGATGCGTGGCCGCAAGGCTAATGGCGAGTGGCAGTCGCCGTTCAATCCCCTGAAGTGGGGTGGCGACTTCACCGAGGGCAACGCTTGGCACTACACCTGGAGCGTGTTCCACGACCCGCGGGGGCTGATTGAGCTGATGGGCGGCAACGAGGCCTTCTGCGCCATGCTCGACTCGGTATTCGCCCTGCCGCCGGCGTTCGACGCCAGCTACTATGGCGGCACGGTCATCCACGAGATTCGTGAGATGCAAATCATGGGCATGGGCAACTATGCCCACGGCAACCAGCCGATACAACACATGATTTACCTCTATGACTACGCCGGCCAGCCCCACAAGGCTCAATATTGGGTGCATGAGGTGATGCGCCGCTTGTATCAGGCTACGCCCGACGGCTACTGCGGCGACGAGGACAACGGGCAGACCTCAGCCTGGTATGTGTTCTCGGCACTGGGATTTTACCCGGTGTGTCCCGGCTCGGGTGAGTATGCCATCGGCTCGCCGCTGCTGCGCGACGTGACACTGCACCTGCCCGGCGGCCACCGTGTCTGCATCCAGGCCGATGGCGACGGTCCCTACGTCCACTCGCTCACCATCGACGGCCAGCCGCACCACTCCAACTTCCTCACCCACCGCCAGCTGCACACCGGCTGCACACTGCACTACCAGCTACAGTAGTTAAAAGCCTCAACGCAGCGGAGCCACAATGCCATGAAGCGGTCGTAGACGCTGTACTGGCCATGGTCGTGATAGACCAGCTCCTTGTCGATGAGCGATTTCAAGGCCGAATTGACACGGAACCATCAACTGATTATATCATAACGTAAAATGCGTGACGCATTTTACGTGACGCATTTTACGTTATTATTTTTGACATGACCAATTTTTGTGACCAGAAATGATGATGGTTCATTCAAGTTTGGATAACCACGCAATGCTTGCGACCAAACGAGAGTATATTGCATTTTTAATGGCCTTTGGTGGGTTTTGGTGACGAATATTTTCCACCAAAATGCGATTAAGCGAGAGCCATGCGAGCTGGCTCGCTGATGGGCGAGCGTGAGCATTTTATCTAAAGCCGTCAAATCTCATCAAATTTCATCAAATGATTGTTCTTGAGCCACGGCTGCTCTGAGCATTGTGATCAGCCAGGCTGTGTAGGGACGGCACCCCTGTGCCGTCCGCCTCCGGGCTGCATTCAACATTGCCTTTTGTCGAGGCGGACGGCGCGGGAGCGCCGTCCCTACAACCGCCAGGTTGTCCACGCGGCACGCAGCGTCCCTACCGATGGGGAATGACTGCCGGGCTGGAGGTTAGTTGCCGTTGGGCAGGATGAACTTGATGATGACTGTGCCGTCGGTGCCCACGTAGCCGTAGGACTGAGAACATTTGTAGCCGATAAAGCCATCGCTGAATACCTCCAAAAGGTCGATTTCCTTGGGGTCAAAGCACCATGTGCCATCGGGCTTGAAGAGGTTGCGCCGCTCCTGGATGACGCCCTGCGCCTCATGATAAGTTATCACTCCGGCCGTGGTCGGCTGCTTGCCCACCTGCTGAAAGTCTTTGTTGATGATGACATTCTGATCTTCGTTGAAGGTCTTGACCCATGCATAGCCATTGAAGAAGCGATTGGCCTCGGCATAGGTGGCCTTGATGTTGCCCTCGGTGTCGATGAAGCTATAGACTCTGTTGCCAGCGGCACGCATCGGCACGACGGCAAAGCCCTCGTGAAAGTCGGATGGCTCGCCCTGCGTGTACAAATACTTAATGCACTGCTCGCCGTGGATGTCGATATATCCCCAAGTCTCGCCATCGGGTGAGACGGCGGCCTTGCCCTCGCTGAAGTCGTGTGCCTGCTTGTACTGCGCAGGAATCACCACCTGCCCGGCACGGTTGAAGTAGCCATAGCGCTCGGTCTTGTAGTCATAGAAGCAACACAGCTCGTCGCAGAAGTCACGCATGGGCTTGCGACGCTCGTAGACCTCATCGAAGACCTGCCACATGCTCCGAAAGACCTCGTTGCCCTGGGTGTCGAAGTAGCAGAGCACCCTGTGTTTCGACCCGTCGGGGGCCTGCATCTGGCACAAGGCGGTGATGAAGCCGTCGCGTGTGAACTCGTAGTCGACCCATGTCTCTTGGATGGGTATCTTCTTGATTATCGTGCCGTGATAATCGACCCACGCCATGTAACAACTGCCCATCTCACCCTTGATGTAGAAGGGTGCAACGCCATTGCGGAACTTGGGACAGGCTTGGGTAATCGAAACCACCCACTCGGTAGCACAACTGAACTCGCCTGTTTTCTTGCCCTTGTCATCAAAGATCATGAACTGGCTCACATCGTCGTTGTGGGTGCGCACGAGCACAAATCCGTCGCTGAACTGGCCCATCTGTGCGGGCCACTTGTCCAACAGATACTCATGGGTGTCGCTGGTGTAGGTGGGCGTCGCGACCGTCTGCCCCTGTGCCATCGGCACAGACCACACTGCCATCAATGCCAGCAGTGTCGTGACATGCGTGATTTTTTGCATTTTACGTTAGACGTTAGATTTTAGTTGTTAGCTGCTGCCACAACATTGTGACGTCTTAACTCCCTTTAACCCCTTAACTTCTTTAACTACTTAGATTTTAGGGATAGGTTGAGATGCCGCGCTCGAAGATGACCTGCTTGACGGGCTCGGGGGTGTTGGTAGTGATGAAGTCGATGTCCAGGTCAAGCAGCTCGTCGAGCAGTGCCGCGTGCTTGTCATCGACGGTCCAGACGTTGACTTTGAGTCCCAGCTGGTGGCACTGGTCGACCCAGTCGCGGTGTTTAAGCACCACCGCGCTGTTGTAGTCCATGCCTGCAGCCCCCAACTCCTTGAGCTGCTGTGGCGTGAGCTCGCCGTTGAGGTAGTAGACCTCAGTGCCGGCGGGTGCACGCTTGATGAGCTCTTTCATGCCCTCGAGCGAGAAGGTGATGTAGGTCGTCCGTTTCTCCAGTCCATACTTAGCCACCATGTCAATGATTTTTTTCACTGCCTTGGCCTCCTGCTTCTTGTCGGC
This sequence comes from Muribaculaceae bacterium, assembly GCA_017477555.1. Taxonomy (GTDB): domain Bacteria; phylum Bacteroidota; class Bacteroidia; order Bacteroidales; family Muribaculaceae; genus Sodaliphilus. Next base: position 21,076 of record JAFUVK010000108.1, on the reverse strand, counting down.
ATGGGGCTTAAGCTCACACACCAGTTGCAACCGCGGCAGACCAACGGCCGCCTTGAGCATCTGCTCGAGCGTGGGGATAGGTTCGCCGTTGGGCAGCCGCTGGCGGGCCACCACCCTGGCCTTGGACTTCTGAATCTCCACGTCGCCAATAGTGGGGTCATGGTTGACAAAGAGGGTGCCGTCTTTTGACATCCACACGTCGAACTCGCTGCCCCAGCAGCCGATGGAGTCGGCCTTGACGAGCGAACGAATGGAGTTCTGGGCCGAGCCGTCGGCCAGCCAGTAGCCACGGTGCGCCACCACTTTGGTTTGATAGCCCGGGCGCGGTCCCTTGGCCCACAGTGCAGTGGCCATCGCCACCATCATTGCAATCAATAGTATCTTTTTCATAATATACGTTAGTTTTTTTAGTTTTTAGTTGTTCGTTGTTTGTTACAGCACGACAAAAGTCTAAAAAATGTCATGGTTCAGAATATCATTGAGAGCCAAAATTCGGGATGCCAACGGAGGATTTCAGCCATCAAGAACACAAGCAACATGCCCACACACATGATGCCGATAACAATCCCTACACTCTTGAGTCTACTAAACCTCTTGACTGGCAAGCCATAGTGGACATAGATGGCCTGCCGGCGCTCGGGTGTGAAATGCTTACGATAAATGAAATAGAGTGCAATAGCAATCACCACATAAACCGCACAACGCAAGAGGTTTGGGGCAGGATGCTCGATAGGCAAGAGAATCCCCATTGCTAACCACGCAATGCACCACAGGAACAATGTTCCGCCACTGTCAGGCCCACGACTGTTATCAACAAGTCGTTCACCACAATACCACAGGCGGTCAATCCAACTATAATGATACTTAGCAGCCAAGAGCTCATCATCATGCTTGAGCGACTGCACCAAAGTGTCTAATTGCTCCTGTGGCAATTCTCCTATCTGCACTTTGGCCCACGTGATGAATTGCTCATCGACCGTCCCATAGTGCTGCATGATGGCTTCTAATAGGTTAATATCATAGAATTTGGCTTTATACTCAAACCCGCCATCTGTTTTCAATTGAAACTCTCGAACAGAGTGTTGCCACTGGGGATGCTCGGCCACAAAAGCATCGACTCTCTTGTGCAGGGATTTATAGGATATTTTTTCGCCAGTATAGGCAAAAAGAATAATCATGTCGCGAGGGATCCACAACATGCCATCAACCATGCACAGTTCAATCTGACCTGCATCACGACAAGCCAGATATGGCACATAAGTGCGTATGTCATCACTAATACGATTCTCCTTTAGCATGAGTTTGACTTCTTAAATTGCAATGTTCTGAACCGCAAATGATGCGAACATGAAATTCTCAAATCCGACAATTGCTGCTGAGCTGGCCCTTCGGGCTCCCGCTCGGTCGCAAGCACTTCGTGATTTGTGATCACCACCAGCGGTTGGGCTTACTGCCCATTTGCAACTCGAGGGTTCCGCCACGGACGATGTCGGCATAGTCGATATATGGCTTGCGGTGGGGCTTGCCGTTGAGTTTGATAGACTGGATGTAGCGGTTGCGGTCGCTGTTGTTCTTAACCTTGATCTCAAACTCGCCGCCTGCCACACGCAAGGTGGCCCCGTCGACGATGGGACTGCCGAAGTAGTAGCGTCCACCTGCCGGCTCGACCTGATAGAAGCCCAGTGCCGAGAGGATGTACCATGCCGACATCTGGCCCACGTCCTCGTTGCCGCACAGGCCGTCGGGCGCATCGTGGTAGAGCGTGGTGAGCACCTGACGCACGCGGTCGGCCGCCTTCCACGGCTGGCTCAGCATGGTGTAGAAGTAGATGATGTGGTGGCTAGGCTCGTTGCCGTGCACATACTGTCCGATGAGCCCCGTCATGTCGGGTGTGGCCTCGGCCCCGAGGTCACCCGTGGCGACAAAGAGCGAGTCGAGCCAGGCTACGGTGCGTTCGCGCGAGCCATGACACTGCACCAGCCCCTCGATGTCGTGCGGCACGAGCCAGGCATACTGCCACGCGTTGCCCTCGCAGTACTCGTCCTTCTGATGCCGCTCGATAAACGGGTCAAACGGTGTGAGGAAGTCGCCCTTGCCCGTGCGGGCACGGATAAAGCCCGTAGTGGGGTCAAAGAGGTTGCGATATTGCCGGCTCAACGCCATATAGCGGTCGTAGAGGTCACGATGGCCCAGCTTGAGCGCGGCCTGTGCCAACGCCCAGTCGGCGAGCTCATACTCCAGCTCGTAGGCCACGCTCTCGGCCTTCATCGAGTCGCAGGGGATGTATCCCAGCGTGCGGTGCCACTTCAGGCCGCGCTCGTCGAGCATCATCGACCGCTCCATTGCCTCCAGCGCCAGTTGCTGGTTGACACCCGGAATGTCTTTGAGCACGGCATCGGCCACGACAGGCACACCCGGATTGCCCACCATGCAGTTGGTCTCGCGTGCCATCAGGTGCCACACGGGCAGTTTGCCCTGCTCCTGATAGATGCGAAGCATGGTGTTGATGATGTCGGGGGTGAGGTCGGGATGGATGAGGGTCATCAGCGGGTGGGCGGCACGATAGGTGTCCCACAGGCTGTAGGTGGTATAGTTGGTGAATCCCGGATAGGGATGCACCTTGTGGTCGCTGCCATGATACTTACCATCGACATCGTTGTAGACCGACGGGGCAATCATCGTGTGGTAAAGTGCGGTGTAGAAGCATCGCAGCACCCGGCGGTCACGCGACTGAACTTGCACCTTGCCCAGATGGTGTCGCCAGGTGTCTTGAGCCTGTGCCACAACTGCCTCAAAGTCCCAGCCGCGCTGCTCGGCGTGAAGGTTGAGTGCCGCACCGGCCATCGAAGTGGCACTGAGACCAACCTTGAGCATAACCTGGCGGTCGGTGCTGGTGTCGAAGTCGAAGCGGGCGAAGACCTTCCGGGCCTTGACCTCGTGGGCTGGCACCTCACTACCATCAGCGATGAGGTGCGCTTGCTTGAAGGGTCGTGAGAACACGGCACGGAAGTAGACGGGGTGATGCCAGGCCCAACCGGTGGACCAGCGCACGCCCTCGATGGTCGAGTCGTTGAGCACGCGCACAATGCCCTCGTCGGGCGCGTCCCAACATCCACCGTTGACCAGGTCGAAAACGATGGCACTCTCGGAGCTGGCCGGGAAGGTGTAGCGGTGCAGCCCGGTGCGGGCAGTGGCGGTGAGCTGGGCAATGATGTCATATCGCGTAAGCCGCACGCCGTAGTAGCCCGGTCGTGCCACCTCGGTGCTGCGGTCGGCATAGCTCCAAAGGCCGCTAGTGGGGTCATCGACTGCGCCGCGCGCATACTTCACTTGGCCCACAACGGGCATGACGGTGATGTCGTGCAGGTCGCCGATACCCGTGCCGCTAAGGTGAGTATGGGCAAAGCCGATGACGGTGGAGTCGCTGCGGTGGTAGCCCGAGCACCAGTCCCAGTCTTGCGGCACACTGGTGGGTCCCAGCTGCACGAAGCCAAACGGCACACTGGCCGACACGGTGACATGGCCATGTCCTCCAGAACCAATCATCGGATCGACATAGTCAAGCACGTCGGCGGCTTGGACGGCTATCATGAGCTGGGCCATCGCCAGGAGCATCAATATCTTTTTCATTGTCATCAAGAATTTGTCACGAGTTTATCACGAATTTGCGAATTATCGAGCTGTCGAGTGTTCGAGCTATCGAATAATCAAGCCGCCAGAATCAAGCAAGTGCAAAGTAACTACTTTTTTGGCATTTGGGCAAGAGTTGTTTGTTTATTATCGTTTAATTCACTAATTTTGCAAAAAAACATTCCAAACACTATCTGATTATGAAAAGATTCATCCTCATCAGTTTGTTGCTAGCCTGCAGCGTGGCCGGCTGGGCACAGAAGCAGTATGTCAACATCATCGCCACAGGCAAGCAGGCCCGTGAGGGCATCAGTCTGAGCGGTGCCATCCCCGCTGGCATGCAGGACTTCTACACCAGCTACTACGGCAACATCGTCACAGTGGGCGACATCATCAACCAGCTGGCCGAGCACGGCTTTGCGGTCGAGCACATGAGCAGCGACTGCTATGCCCCGTCGGGCAGCGAGGCCATGTTCCGCGAGATTGTGCTCATGTCCAGGGCCGCCTCGCCCGAGCAGGGTGCCATCGAGATGGTGGCCGCCGAAACCGACCCCACTGCCACCGAGGTGGCCCGCTACAACCTGCAGGGCCAGCCCGTCGACAAGCGCGAAAAAGGCGTGCAGATAGTGATCTACTCTGACTTTACAGCCCGCACAGTGGTCGTGCCATGAGCAGACACTGGTGACTACATTTTGCCAAGTTCGAGAAAAGCAGTATATTTGCAACCCGAAACCAAATGTAATCGCTATGAAGTTTGTAGAGACCTGTAACGAGATATTTGAGAAAGCCGTTGAGCTGTATCACGCCAGCGACGATGTGGACGCTGTGGTGCCCAACCCCTACCCTGCCGGCACCATCGAGGCCAGCCTGCATGCCAAGTGCTGGATTGATGCCGTGCAGTGGCACCTGGAGGACATCATCCGCGACCCGAACATCGATCCGGTGGACGCACTGGCCCTGAAACGCCGCATCGACCGCTCGAACCAAGACCGCACCGACCTGGTCGAGGAGATTGACACCTACTTCCGCGAGCTGTTCAAGGACGTGACGGTACAGCCTGGTGCCACCATCAACACCGAGAGCCCGGCCTGGGCTATCGACCGCCTGTCGATCCTGGCCCTGAAAATCTATCACATGCGCGAACAGACCCTGCGCGACGATGCCGACGCCGAGCATCGTGCCCGGTGTCAGGCCAAGCTGGGCGTGCTGCTTGAGCAACGTACCGACCTGTCGACGGCCATCGGACAACTGCTGGACGACATCGCCGCCGGACGCAAATACATGAAGGTGTACCGGCAGATGAAGATGTACAACGACCCATCGACCAACCCCATCCTCTATGGCAAGCAACAGTAAACCACGCAATGTACTGGTGGTGCGCTTCTCGGCCTTGGGCGACGTGGCCATCACCATCCCGGTGCTCTACTCGGTGTGCCATGCCCACCCCGACACCCGCTTTGTCATGGTCACACGGCAGTGGTCGGCCCACTTGTTCATCGACCGCCCTTCTAACCTGGTGGTGCAGGGCGTGGACGTGACCAACGACTACAGCGGGCCATGGGGCATGATTCGGCTGGCACGGAGGTTGCGCAAGGAGTATGAGATTGACACCGTGGCCGACCTGCACAGCGTGCTGCGGTCGTGGATCATCGATGCCATGATGCGCCTGCGTGGTGTCAAGGTTGCCCGCATCGACAAGGGGCGCACCGAGAAGCGCCAGCTGGTCAAGGGCAAGATTCGCCGCCAGCTCACCTCCACGCTCCAGCGTTATGCCGACGTGTTCGGAAGCCTGGGCCTGGACTTCAACTGCACGTTCGAAGGCTTTACCAACTGCCAGACCGAAGTCATTCCGGCCAAGGTTGCCGGCGAGCACTGGGTGGCCGTTGCCCCATTCTCGCAGCACCGCGGCAAGGAGTATCCGCTCGACATGGTTGAGCAGGTCATTGCCCGGCTGCTCGAGCGCGATGATGTTAAGATTATCCTGTTTGGCGGTGGCAACAAGGAGAAGAAAAAGTTGGCCACCATCGCGGCCCGGTATCCCCGTACTATCTCGTTGGCCGGCATCGAGCATGGGTTCACCGACGAGTATGCCGTGCTGCGGCAGTGCGACGTGATGGTGTCGATGGACTCGGCCAACATGCACCTGGCCTCGCTCACAGGCACACCGGTGGTGAGCGTGTGGGGAGCGACCCACCCATGGTGCGGCTTCATGGGGTGGCGACAAGACCCCCAGAATGCCGTGCAGCTCGACCTGCCTTGCCGCCCGTGCTCAGTATTCGGGCAGGCTGAGTGCCGCTACGACGACTACCACTGCCTGCGCGACCTGCCGCCCGAGCGTATCGCCGAGCGAGTGATGGCAGTGCTCAGATAGTTTAGCAGTAACTTAACGTGAGTTCAACGAAAGATTTGCTCAATAAAGAAAGCAAAAATGGCGAAAATTTGCTCAATAGAGAAAGCAAATGCTGATCAGACAGCCTTGCTGGTTGTGCGCTGGCGCATGGCCAGCAGGCGGCGGATGGCGAAGATGGAGGGCATCTTGCGCACACGCAGACGCACGGGCTGGAACTCATAGATGAGCATCAACAGCAGGATGATGACCCCGATGACACACACCGCACCATAGCCCTGCTTGACACTGACCATGACTGCCTGCACCATGTCGTAGGGCACACCACGCACCATGTTGTCGGCGATGTGATAGCGCAGGTGGTAACTATAGATGCCCGAGAACATACTCTCGACCACGCCGTTGCGGATAAAACCCGACATGGTCAGTGCCATAAAGAAAGCCGGAAAGTTGATCAAGTCCTTGAGATAGAGTGTCATGGTGGCAAAGAAAATAGTATAGCCCATGGCCCGCAACAGTGTGGGCACATAGAGCCGCTCAAGCGGCATCGAGAGCGAGATGCTGAAGTACATCACCACTTGATAGATGAGCAGGGCGGCAAAGCCCAACGAGAGCACGCCTGTGTAACTGCGGCGCACACTCAGACTCCACCAGATGACCATGAGGCATCCGATAATGGTGCCAGCCCACTCCCAGAGGTTGAGCACGCTGGTGGTGAGCATGCCCCAGTGCAGCACGCCACCGGTGAAGGTGGTCTGAAGCACGCGCGGAGTGGCGTTCATCATCTCGGCCACAGCAAACATGCCCAAGATGGGTATCAGTCGCGAGTGCCGCCACAACTGCGGTTCGATGTAAGGGTGCCGAATGCGGCGCATGCGGGCAATGGACACGGCCAGCGTCACAGGAAGGGCGACAGCGACAACGCGCCACATGGCACCATCAGTCCAGTTGTAGAACTCACCGTAGACAAAGAGCCAGATAACCTCGAGCATCACAGTCGACCACAGGACGCACCCCAACCAGTCGAGGCTGAGCAGAGGCATGGGCGGCATGAAGCGGAAATTCTTGGTCAACAGCAGCAATAGCAGAATCATCACGATGAAAACTCCGGCCATGAGCCAGTTCATCATCTGCCAGTTGTCATAGTGATAGGTCACTTGCTGTGTAATCCATGTGGAGGCACTCATCGCACCCAGGATGATGATGTAGATGGTGGGCAAGAACACACCGAAGTTCTGCTTGGGCGAGATCCACAGGCGGATGTTGCTGATGCACTCAAACGTGCCGCAGAGTTTGAAGAACCCCGCCACATAGCTGAGCAGACACAACAACGGCACCCAGGTGACCCACATCGACAGGAGGTCGCACACGAGAATGACGGTAGCAGCCGTGAGCAGTAACTGATGGTTGGTGAAACGGAATTTGAAACGGAACAAGAAGGGGAAGGGCATGTTGACACCCACCACGCCCATCATGATGATCATGGTCACATCCTCGCGCATGAGGCAGGTAGTGCCCATGATTTGGCTCATCGCCCCGCCATACCAGGTGCCCGACAGCTGAAACACAAAAGCGAATATCACATATATCCAAGGCCGGATGGCCTTGGGGACCCAGTCGCGATACATCGGCATCGAGAACGGTCCTTCGTATGGTGCTGCCACTATTTTTTAGAATTTAGAATTAATGCAAGTTTTTAGAGTAGTTAAGGAGTTAAAGGGAGTTAAGACGAATGCTTTTGTTGCTTTTAATGTAGTAGAGTAGTGAAGTGGTAGAGTAGTATAGCCATTACACTTGCTCAATTCACAATTCACAATGCACAATGCAGCCTGGCTGCAACTAACAACTAAAGTAATCATGTATCGGCCTCACTACCTTACTACCCTACTCCTCTACTACTAAAAGTGATGTCTTAACTACATTTGACTACTTAACTCCCTTTAACTACCCAAAGAATTAATACTTGACCTCGGTGATGACATTGAGGCCGGCGAGGAGGCGCTTGACATCCTCGGGACGATTGTCGGCGGTGAGGACGATGCGCACCGGCACACGCTGCTCGACCTTGACAAAGTTGCCCGTAGCATTGTCGACATGGGCACCCGAGGTGGCTGCCCCCGTGGCCGACGATATGCGCTCGACCTTGCCGTGATAGGTGACATCGGGCACCGCATCGGCAGTGAAGGTGACTTCGGCCCCTGGGGCGATGTGCTTCATCTGCGTCTCGCGGTAGTTGGCGTTGACCCACACCTCGCCATCATCGACGATGCGCGCCAGCAGTTGTCCGGGCTGCACCAGCTGCCCCACATGGATGTCTTTGCGACCCATGTAACCATCGGCAGTGGCGACGATGACAGTGTAACTGAGGTTGAGACGCGCCAGGTTGAGCTGTGCCTCGGCCACACTCACACCTGCAGTCGACTGGTTGAGGCGGTGCGACTGCTCGTTTTTGACCACCGCGGTGGCCTGGGTGGCTGCCGTTGCCTGGGCATAGCGTGCACGGGCTGCCTCGTAGCGGCTCACCGCATCATCATATCGGGCCTTGGCGTTGTCATACTGCTGAGCGGTGACGGCATCCTTCTTGAGCAAGGCGGCATAACGGTCAAAGTCTTTCTTGGCATTCTCCATTGCCACACGCGCCTCGTCGATGCCCGCACTGGCCACGTGGGTGCCCGCACTGGCCACGTTGACATTGCTGCTGGTGGTATTGATGCCGGCACTGACGGCCGCGCTGCCGGCCCGTGAGCCACGCACACCGGCCTCGGCCTGTGCCAGTTGCAGACGGTACTCGGCATCCTCCAGAATGACGAGCGTGTCGCCCCGGTGCACATGCTGGTAATCCTCAAATCGGATTTCCTTGATAAACCCTTGCACGCGGGTGTTGATGGGTGTGATATGGCGATAGACCTGCGCGTCATCGGTCCACTCAATGCGCCCGGGATGCCAGAAACGGCTGCACACGTATGCTAGAGCTGCCACCAATGCGGCGATGACCACTACATTATAGATTCGTTTAACTGTCTGTTTGTTCATCTTTGCTTAATTGAGAGTTGAAAATGAGAACATGCTGCGTCCTGGCAAAGGCCAGCTGCAACCATGCATTATGACTTGTAATTTATGAATTGTGCATTGTGAATTGTCAGAGGGTTCCGGCCAGGTAGTGGAGCTTGTAATAGGCCATGATGATGCTGATGCGGGCATCCACCTCCTGTAGCTGAGCATTGAGCAGGAGGTTGCTGGCATCGACCATGTCGGTGATGAGTGCCAACTGATTGAGGTAACGCTCATTGACCACCTCATAGTTCTGGCGGGCCAACTCGACGCTCTTCTGTTGCGTGGCCAGTTCGACATAACTCTGCTCGTAGGCGGTGTGAGCCGCCTGAATGGCATTGTTGACCCCCTGTGCCGCCACTTCGAGGTCCTCGATGCTCTTGAGGCGGGCCAACTGCGCCTGTTTCACCTTGCGGTTGCTCTTGTAGAGGGCACCGATGTTGTATTTCACACCCACGCCCAGATACCAAACATTAATATTCTTGTTGAGCGGTGGAATCTCCAAGGTGATGGGTCCGTTGAAGTTGTCGGCCGCAAACAAGGCGACCTTGGGACGCATCTCGCTGCGTGCCAGTCGCTCCTGTTGCTCGGTCATGGCAATGCCCAGTGTGCTCTGACGCAGCACGGGCGACGATGCTGTTGCCTGCTGTTGCCACTGTGCCTCGATGTCGCGTGCCAGCGTCTGCTTCACCAGTGTGGTGTCGGGGATGATGACATCGCCATCGGCCAGCCCCAGCGTGTTGCACAGTTGGTGATTGGCGATGCTGTGCTGGTTGCGCAGTGTGGTCAGCCCCAGTTGCAGTTGTTCCATCTGCAACTCATAGCGTGTGATGTCGTTGCGCAACACCATGCCCTGGGCATGCTTCTCGCGGATGTTGTCGATGAGCGTCCGCGTCAAGGCGATGTTCTGCTCATATACCCGCATGCGGTTGTTCAGACGAAACAGATCCAAGTACTGCCCCAGTGCCAGAAAGCGCTGCTGCTGGCGGGTGAGGTCGACACCCGTCTCGGCCTGCCGCTGCTGCAGCTCGGCCAGCCGGACAGAGGCGGGAATTGCCCCGCCCGAGTAGACCACCTGCTGTGCCTCAAGGCTCAGGCTATTGCCCAAGTGAGGGGTATGCGCCCACTGCGCCTCATCAAATTCTCGACTGGTAATCAGTGTGTTGCCCAGGTAGCTGATCGAGAGGTTGGCACCCACATCGGGGAGCCATGCCGAGCGGGCCACCTCCACGCCCTGCCGTGCCACATCGACCGCGGCGCGCGCCGCACCGAGTGCCCGGCTCTGTGTCTCGACGCGTTCAAAAAGTTGCCCCACTGTCAGTGGCAACTCGGCGGCATGCACGCTCATGACCGAACATGCCGCAACTATCATCAAAAACTTTCGCATAATCGTGGTTCAGAAAATCGGCTGCAAAGGTACGGCCATTTTCGGGAGCGGGCGTTTGAAAAAACGCACCGATGATAGGAGATTTGGGAACAAAAATTCGCACATTATAAAAAAAATAGCGAACTTTGCAGCCGATTTCAGAACAAATGAAGACAGATTCAGAACACCCCAGCACTCGCGCTCAACTCTTTAGCACACGGTTGAGCCACTGCAGGCATGAGCCACAGGTGGTTGACTTCGGCGCGATTGTGCTGTGCCGTGGCGGCAGCGCGACCATGCGCATCGACTTCAAGGACTGGTCGCTGCATGAGGGGGCGGTCATCACACTCTTTCCCGACGATGTGATGATTCTGCTAGATGTGAGTGACGACTTTGAGGTCGACATGCTACGCTACGACAAGAATATGCTGCGCGAGGCCAGTCTGCAGCTCGAGCACACGGTCTACTCGGCGCTGCGAGCCGACCGCTGCCGCAAAGACCGCCCGGTGGTGACGGCCATCATCCACAACATGTTCGCCTTGCTGCAGGTCTACTTCACGCAGGACGAGTGCACCTGCCTGGATCAACTGGTGCTGTATCAGCTCAAGGCGTTCTTCACCGGTTTCTACGACTGGATCTACCGCAACCGCGACGAGAGGCCACCTGAGACGGGGTCGCGCCGCGTGCGCGAACTGTTCAACCAATTCATGCAGACACTGGCCGAACAATACCGTCGCTCGCGCGATGTGGCCTACTATGCCCAGCGGCTCAACATCTCGCCCAAATACCTGAACACCATCGTGCAACGCACCACCCACCACACGGCCAAAGCCATCATCGACCAGTATGTGGTGATGCAACTCAAGCTGCTGTTGCGCACCAGCACCGACCCCATCAAGCAGATTGCGTGGGACTATCAGTTCAGCGACACGTCGTTCTTGTGCCGATACTTCAAGCAGCACACGGGCCAGACCCCGCAGCAATTCCGCATCAGCCAGGCCGAACACCCACTGCTCTAGCCCGGGCGGGGGCTAAGCACGCTGCTTGGCGACAGCTGTGTCTCGGCAAACTCGTAAACTTGTTCTGCATTCGGCTTGCACATCGTTTCTCTACCAAGGAATAAACCCCGCTCTGCTCCGTGAGGAGTGATTAGAGAAATAGAATACTGATGTTATATATTGTTTTTGGGAATGTGCAGTGTTTAGTTGTACGCTTCACTTTTTTTGAAACATGAACAATTCGGCTCTTTTTTGGCCGTTATAAAAATAATGATTATCTTTGTAGTTACTATGAAATGAAAATAACGTAAAATGCGTTGTAACTATCTATGGCTGACCGCATGACGAAAGAGCAACGGCATCGTTGCATGAGCCATATAAAAGGCCGAGACACCAAGCCGGGACTCTTGGTGCACAATTTTTTGTTCATTACTGCTTACAATGAGCAAAATCGTGTTGAAGAGAATAAAGCAAAGATGTTCAACCTTGAAGAAAGCAACTTGCCAATAGCGGCAGAACCAACCGCAAGCTATGGACTTCAAAATAACCGATAACTACAATGGCGAATCATAGACAAGCTCCCGTTGAAACGAAAGAATATAACGAATGGCTGGCTCATGTGAAGACAGGCATTCGTCATTGCCAAATCAAAGCCGCTATAAGTGTCAACAAAGGCTTACTTCAATTGTATTGGCAACTGGGTCATGACATTACCATAAAGCAGAGTGAGGCAAAATGGGGTGACGGACTTATCGCGCGACTTAGTCGTGACCTCACCGCTGAATTTCCAGAAATGAAAGGGTGGAGCGAAAGCAACTTGAGAAGAATCAAAAAATGGTATCAGTCTTATTCTGGGGCTTTTGCAATTCGGGCACAAGTTGTGCCCAAATTAAGTAGCAGCCACTCAGAAGGCGAAACGACTACCGCAAACCTTGAGATTGCTGATTCTAAGTCGACTCTTGAAACTCCGATTGCATCCAATTTCTTCTCTGTTCCATGGGGACACCATGTTGTGATTATGCAGAAATGCAAAGATTTGGACAAGGCGATATTTTACATTGAACAGACTGTTGAGAACAATTGGAGTCGATCAACCTTGGAATGGCAAATCGAGAGTCAGCTATATGAGCGAAAAGGTAAGGCGATAACCAATTTCTCACACACCCTACCACAACCGCAGAGCGATTTGGCTCAGCAGTTGACTAAAGATCCCTATGTGATTGATTTGATGGGAATAAGGCCGGAAATGACTGAGCGAGAAATCGAAAATCACCTTAATGCTCATATCGCAAGGTACTTACTTGAACTCGGCAAGGGCTTCACCTTTTATGGAAACCAGGTACAAGTGACAGCCGGCAGTGGTGAGTTTCACATTGACCAGCTGTTCTATCATGTGAAGCTACACTGCTATGTAGTTGTTGAGTTAAAGACCGGGAAATTTAAGCCGGAGCACATCGGCCAACTAAATTTCTATGTTTCGGCCGTAGACGAACAACTAAAAACGGATCAAGACAATCCAACAATAGGCCTGCTCATTTGCAAGGACAAGGATGATGTTGTGGCGGAATATTCTTTACGGAATGTCGCCACCCCTATAGGCCCAAGAAAACGAAATTATCACAGACACATCAATTAGTGAGACAGAGAAAGATGCTGTTGTGAAATCTCGAGTTGGCCAAGGCTCATTCCGACAACAACTTGTTGACTATTGGCACGGTTGTTCAGTCACTCATTGCCAAACGCAATCACTTTTAATCGCATCACATATACGTCCATGGCGAAAATCAGACAATATGCAACGTTTGGATGTCTACAATGGTCTGCTACTTATCCCTAATCTTGACAAGCTATTCGACAAGGGTTATATCTCATTTGACGATAATGGCATTATAATTTTATCTGATTTTCTTCCTTTGAGTGAATATCGTCTGCTGGGCGTACAGCAGGGCATGCGACTTGTCCATATCGAGACAAACCACATTCCGTATCTTAAATTCCATCGAGAGAACTGTCTATTATAGCTCTTGTTTGTTTAATTCTCGTAACAAGTCAAGAGCTTCATTCACTTGAGCCAGTACTCCTTCGCTTTCCTCAAGATACTCATCATCACAGATTGCCTCTATGCTGTCAGTGATGTAGTCACTTGCGGCCAATAGCGCCGCATCAATCATAGTTATTTGATTTTGACTGAGTGTCATAACTGTTTTTTAGCGCGAAGGTAAGCATTATTATTGAATCAGCAAAACTTAGTTATTATTGTCCCTTGATGCAAAGTAGCAGTGGCCCCAACGGGGCCGCAGACTACAGGCGGGGGCGACGCCCCCGCCTATAATCGGATAGCCCTTTCTGGGCACCAAGGGGACAACAGGTATATAGTTCCCCAACTTTTTGCTCAACCGAGAAAGCAAGCGCATCAGTCGCCCGACACTGCTACCAGGTCAAACCCGCCGTCAAACTGGAGTTCTTTGTCGGTGAGCTTGGTGATCTCGTAACTGTCGTTGGTGGGGAGCGACTCGATGAGCTCGTCGGTCAGTTGTGGCTTGATTTTGTCCAGCTCGGGCTGCACCATGCCTTTCAGCATCTGCTTGGTCGCCTCATCCACTCCCTTAAAGTCGGCCACAAGGTCGTATTTTGCTTTTTTCTGGTCAAACTTCATGCTCACCTGCTTACCCTTGAGGGTGTAGGTGCCGGGCACTTTCATCACAAAGTGGATGACCAGATCGACTCCCCCGTCAATCTCTTCCACATGCTTTAACGCAACATTGGCCGCGCATCCTCCGTTAGTGTCGAATGTCATGGTGAGCCCGATTTCATTCTCCTTATCCGACATGTCGGCAAACCAGTGTTTCCCTGTCAGGCTCTGTGCCTGTGACGCGATGACTGCCGCAAGCATCACCAACAATGCCATCAATCTAGTTTTTATCATAGTCTATGATTTTAAAATAATTATTCAACTATTCCCATTTATCAGGCAAAATTACTAAAAAGCATGCACAATGGCAACAAAAAAACGACTTTTCAGTTAAATAGTTCCAAAAAACGAGTTATGAGCCTACTTTTTTTGTAATTTTGTACCCTCACTTACATTTATCGCTTTACATTAGACTATGGGAGGATTTTTTGGCACCGTTGCCAAGGCCAGTTGCAGCACCGACCTGTTCTACGGGACGGACTACAACTCTCATCTGGGCACCCGCCGCTGTGGCATGGCCACCTACGACCAGGAGCAGGACACGATATTCCGCTCAATCCACAATCTGGAGAACGCTTATTTCCGCAACAAGTTTGAAGACGAGCTGCCCAAGTTCAAGGGCACAGCCGGCATCGGTGTGATCAGCGACACCGACCCACAGCCCATCATCTTCAACTCACACCTGGGCAAATTTGCCATCGTCACGGTGGCCCACATCGTCAACCTGCAGGAGCTTGCGCAAGAGCAGCTCGACATGGGGCACCACTTCGCCGAGCTGAGCAGCGGCAACATCAATCCCACCGAGCTGGTGGCACTGCTCATCACGCAGGGCAAGACCTACGTCGAAGGCATCGAGAACGTCTACCGGCGTGTCAAGGGCTCGTGTTCGATGCTCATCTTGACCAAGCACGGCATCATCGCCGCACGCGATCGCCTGGGCCGCACGCCCATCATCATCGGCCGCAAGGACGGAGCCATGGCTGCCACCAGCGAGACCACGGCCTTTTCCAATCTGGGGTTTGACATCGAGCACTTCTTGGGACCTGGCGAGATTGTTCGCCTCACGGCCGAGAAGATGGAGCAGCTGCGCGCCCCCGGTCAGGATATGCAGGTGTGTTCATTCCTTTGGGTCTACTATGGTTTTCCGGGTTCCTACTACGAGAACCGCAATGTCGAGGACGTTCGTTTCAAGATAGGCCAAAAGATGGGCCAGAAAGACAAGAGCGAGGTGGACTGCGTGTGCGGCATCCCCGATTCAGGCACCGGCATGGCACTGGGCTACGCCGAGGGCAAGCGCGCCCCCTATCACCGCGCCATCGCCAAGTATACCCCTACCTGGCCACGCAGCTTCACCCCGAGCAACCAGCAACTGCGCGCCCTGGTGGCCAAGATGAAGCTCATTCCCAACCGTGCCATGCTCGAGGGCAACCGCGCCCTGTTCTGCGATGACTCGATTGTGCGGGGCACACAGCTCAAGGACAACACACGCATACTATTTGACTATGGTGCCCGCGAGGTACACATACGCATCGCATGCCCGCCACTCATCTACGGCTGCCCGTTCATCGGGTTCACCAACAGCAAGAGCGACCTTGAGCTCATCACGCGCCGGGTGATTGCCGACATCGAGGGCGACCCCAACGCCAAACTCTCAGAATATGCCACCACCGGCTCGCCCCAGTACGACCAGATGGTGGAGCGGTTGCGGCAGCACTTCGGCCTGACATCGCTCAAGTTCAACACCATCGAAGACCTGGTCGATGCCATCGGTCTACCCAAGTGCAAGCTGTGTACACACTGCTTCGACGGCAGCAGCCACTTCTGACACAGTCTGTAGATTACCGACCGACAGTGCCCCCTCCCCTGGCACGGCAGGGGAATGACGAGCATCACGGGCGTATTCATACCACCACTAATCTATTCAGCGATTGCGCTAGGTTGTGTGCCTGTTGGTTGCCAGAGTTGGTAACCAGCTCCTCTCCTAATATAGGAGGGGATGGAGGTGCTATGACAACCGCCATAGCCGGGCACAGTTGGCTGACACACTCCCCCTAGTCCCCTCTAAACTTAGATGGGGAATTGCCGATGTTACAATCGCAGAACAGTAACCCGACAACCAATTTCCGTTAAATATATTCAAAAAGTTGGCACAGGTGCCGATGATTTTGTAACTTTGCCGATTGTGAACGTTAGCGGCACGACATACGACGTGATAGTGATAGGCGGCGGCGCCACCGGTGCCGGCGTGGCACGGGACTGCGCCCTGCGCGGCTTACGTGTGCTGCTGCTTGAGCGGCACGACTATAATCATGGTGCCAGCGGTCGCAACCACGGACTGATGCACAGCGGCGCACGCTATGCCGTGACCGACCTCGACAGCGCACGCGAGTGCATTGAGGAAAACAACATCCTGCGCCGCATTGCCAGCCACTGCATCGAAGCCACCGACGGCCTGTTTGTCACCCTGCCCGACGACGACATGAGCTATCAGGCAACCTTTGTCGAGGCGTGCCTCAAAGCGGGCATCACCGCCGAGGTCATCGACCCGCAACAGGCACTGAGTCTAGAGCCGGCGTTGTGCCCCGACGTGCGCGGAGCCGTGCGCGTGCCCGACGCAACGATCGACCCGTTTGCTCTGACCCATGCCAATGTGCTGGATGCGCGACTGCACGGTGCCGACACGCTCACCGAGCACGAGGTCACCGACCTGCTGGTCGAGAACGGCCGCACACAGGGCGTGAGAGCGCTGAATCATCGCACAGGACAGAGCCAAGAATTCCATGCTCCAATCATCATCAACGCCGCCGGCATTTGGGGAGCCGGACTGCTGCACCGCGCCGGCATCGACATACAGATGTTTCCGGCCAAGGGCACAATGCTCGTCTACGGCCAGCGCGTGAACCAGCGGGTGCTGAACCGCTGCCGCAGGCCATCGAACGCCGACATCCTGGTGCCTGACGGAGCCATGTGCCTGATGGGCACCACAAGCGACCGCATCGGAATCGACGAGGTCGACGATATGCGCGTGACCGACACAGAGGTGAGCCTGCTCATGCGCGAGGGCGAGAAGATGGTGCCGCAACTGGCGCAGACGCGCCTGCTGCGGGCCTTTGCCGGTGTGCGGCCACTCATCGCCAGCGACAACGACCCCACAGGGCGCTCCATCAGCCGCGGCATCGTGTGCATGGACCATGCCGCTCGCGACGGCATGGAGGGCTTAATCACCATTACAGGCGGCAAACTCATCACCTACCGCAAGATGGCCGAGCAAGCTACCGACCTGGCATGCCGTAAGCTGGGCGTGGAAGCGGTATGCCAGACCGCCACTACCCCGCTGCCCGGCTCGGACAGCCCGGCCAACGAGTGGGACAACTACAACCCCACACACCGCAGCAATGCCACCCGGCGGCACGGCACCCGCGCACAAGACATCCCCATGGCCAGCGCCACCGACCGCACCATCATCTGCGAATGCCGACAGGTGAGTGTGGGCGAGGTGAAATATGCCATCGAACAGTTGCAATGCCACAACCTGGTCGAGCTGCTGCGCCGCACCCGCCTGGGCATGGGCGTATGCCAAGGCAAGAACTGCGTGTGCCGCGCGGCCAACCTGCTGGCCCACATCAGTGGAGACCCCGACAAGGCCCAGCGCGACCTGCAGCGTCTGCTCGATGAGCGCTGGAAGGGTGTCAAGCCCGTGGCGTGGGGCAACGCCTTGCGCCAGGCACAGCTCACTGCCACCATCTATCAGGGGCTATGTGGGCTAGACCAAGCCGTGAATGACAGAAAGGAGGATCAGCCATGACCACCCTGCACACACTCATCATTGGCGGCGGGCTGAGCGGTCTGACGCTCGGCATCGCCCTGGCCAAGACCGGACGCCGCGTGTCTATCGTGTCGGCAGCGCCATCTACCCTGGAACTCAACGGTGGCTCGATGGAACTCTTGGGCTGCGTCGACGGCCAGACTGTCGCCCAACCTATCGATGCTATAGCCCGTCTGCCCAAAGAACATCCCTACAGCAAGATTGGCCCTGAGCAATGCGCCTTGCTGGCACTAGAGGCCGTGCGGCTGCTTGGCGACTCGGGCATACACATGGACGGCAGTGCCGAGTGCAACCATTGGCGCATCACACCACTGGGCGTGACCAAACCCGCATGGCTGTCGCTACGCGGCATGGCCACCGCCACGCAGCCCCATTGCCTGCCCTGGAGCCGTGCCACACTGGTCAACCTGCCGGGATTCATGGACTACCCCATTCATCTGGTGGCACACAACCTGTCGCTGCTGGGATGCGATATCATGGTGCGCGACATCGAGGTCGAGGGGCTGAGCCGACCGCGACGACTGGCCTCGGAAATGCGCGCCGCCAATCTGGCACGCACCATAGGCACCGGCAGCAAGCTGCGACGGCTGGCCGAGGCCATCAACCAGACCTGCCGTGACGACGAAGCGGTGCTGCTGCCCGCAATCATAGGCCTTGAGGATGACTACCCCTCGGGACTGTTACGCAGCTGGGTCAGCGCCCCACTCCACTTCCTGGCCACCATGCCACCATCGGTGCCGGGCACCAGCATGGCCGGACAGTTGCGCCACTACTTCAAGATGCTGGGCGGCAAATTCCTGAGTGCCGAGACCATTGGCCGCGCCCAGTTGACCGATGGCCATGTGACCGCCCTGTACACAGCCAAGTCTCCAACCATCCCCATCACCGCCGAGCACTATGTGCTGGCCAGTGGCTCGCTGATGAGCCAGGGACTGCTAGCCACGCACGAAGCTATCATCGAGCCATTGTTCGGCCTGGATGTGGACGCGCCTGACGGGCCTGACCAATGGAGCCGCTACGGCTTGCTGGGCGACCAACCCTTTATGCGCTGCGGTGTGCTGACCGACGCACGACTGCATGGCCTCAAGGATGGCAAACCCATCGACAACCTGCACGTCATCGGCTCAATCTTAGCCGGACACAACCCACTAACCATGGGCGACGGCCACGGCGTGGACCTGCTCACGGCCTTGTCAGTGGCCCACCAGCTCACTCAGACATAATAATTATTCATTGAGATTGTGAGTGTTGGCCATTTTTTGAGCAAAAAATAGCAGGGGTTTAAGATTTTTTTTCTATCTTTGCAGCTTGATTGAGAAAATTTTTAATTTCAGCATGGTTAATACATTAAAACATATCGGGTTAGCCACCCTCACCCTATCGATGCCGCTAGCGCTGAGTTCGTGCTTCAAGGACGAGCCACTCAACGCCGAGTGCGACATCGAGCAGGCGACGGTGCATGTGGCCAATCCGCAACAGATGTTCTTTCAGGTGACCGACACACTGAAGCAGGTGCTCTCGACCGACACGGTCATCAACTTCAACGTGCGCTCGCATGCCGACCTAACGGCTTTGGCCCCGCACTTCAAACTGACCGAAGGTGCCACCATCGTTCCCGAGAACGGCTCGGTGCATGACTTCAGCCAAGGTCCGGTGACCTACACTGTTACGTCGCAGGACGGCCAGTGGAGCCGCTGCTACAAAGTGAGCTTCACCCCCGTGGTGGTGACTGTGACCGACACCATTAAATTTGACTTCGAGAAGTTTGACTTGGTGACTTCAGGAACGAGCCAATATTATCAGTGGCAGAACACTTCAGGCATCTCGACACTGGGTGATACCTGGGCAAGTGGCAACCCGGGCTTCAAGCAGAGCATGAGCAAAGCCAAGCCCGATGAGTACCCCACCATCCCCATGATTGACGGCTATGACGGCTACGGACTCAAGCTCATCACGCGTGGCACAGGCCCTCTGGGGCTGATGTCCAAGAAACCCATAGCATCGGGCAACTTATATATAGGCACATTCGACATCACGCCTGTCGCCACCAAGCCGTTGAACGCCACCCGCTTTGGCATGCCGTTCAACCAGCGACCGGTCAAGCTCACGGGCTACTTCAAGTACAAGCGCGGTCCTAAATTTATGGTTCTTGGGGCCGACGGCAAGTTTGTCGAGGATCCCACCCGTCAGGACGACGGCTCAATCTACGCAGTGTTCTACCGCAACCACGATGCGCAGGGCAACGAGGTGATGCTGCTGGGGCATGATGTGCAGACCAACCCCAACATCGTGGCCCTGGCCAAGATGCCGCGGGTGGACAACACGAGCCAGTGGACACCGTTTGAGATTGAGTTCAATTACACCGATGACATTGACATGCAACTGCTGGAGAACTTCGGCTACAACCTGACCATCGTGTTTGCGTCGAGCGTCAAGGGCGACCTGTTTGAGGGCGCTATCGACAGCGAGCTGTGCATCGACAAGGTGCGGCTCATCTGCAGCAAGCAAGAGTAAGAAAGTGAAGCCTCACCCCCTAGCCCCCTCTCCAGGGGGAGAGGGCGAAACAATGCATAATTAAAACCCCACCCCTCACCCCTCCCCTTTGGGAAAGGGGAGGGGAATAAAAAAAGAGAAGATGAAGTTAATAACTACGATATTGACATTGTTGCTGGCAGTGGGGCCGATGACGGGCCGCACGGTGATTGACCGCGTCAAGAGCACCTTTGGCGAGCGTCTGCTCTACACCCTGCGTGTGGGCTACAACGTGGGCGGCAATATGCCCATCGGCATGCCAGCCGAGATCAGGAAGCTCAACAGCTACACGCCGCAGCTCAACCCATCGGTGGGCGGCGACGCACTCTATCCCATCAACGACCGCTGGGGTGCTGTGGTGAGTCTGCGCTTTGAGAACAAGGCCATGAGCGAGGATGCGCGGGTCAAGAACTACAACATGGAGATTGTCAAGGGCGGCGAGCGCATGGCGGGCCGCTTCACCGGCGATGTCACCACCAAGACCACCGAGTGGATGCTCACCCTGCCCATCCAAGCTGTGCTGCATATCAATAAGGTGGACTTGCGTGTGGGTCCCTATCTGTCCTATCTGCTCAACCGCGAGTTCAGCGGCTGGGCGCACAACGGCTATCTGCGTGTCGACGACCCCACCGGG
>JAFUVK010000107.1 GCA_017477555.1 Muribaculaceae bacterium | reverse complement strand
TGCCTCAAGTCGCATTGTGGGGTAAGGGGAAGGTGTGTGCACGGGACACAAATTCTCACCAATGTTTGCGGCGTGGCCAGCCAACGCGCCACTAGACAAGCGCGGTGAGTGGTCTGGCTTATAGGCTGCGGATTTTAGGATAAACTAGTTATCTCAAGCTATTTGTTGCATAATCGTTTCAATGACCTCCTCCAAATGGTTGCAAACTTGATTGTTAGTAAACCTCACAACTCGAAAACCCATTCGACTTAATGCTTCAGTTCTCGCCTCATCCTCTTTGACTTGCTGAGGAATGCTGTGATACTATCCATCAACCTCGATGACCAATCGCTTCGACAAACATACGAAGTCCACGATATAATCACCTATTACATGTTGCCTCCTAAAATCTTGCTCCCAACTGACTATTGCGCAACTCCTGCCATAACAAGAACTCAGCCACAGTCATATTCAGCCTTAAACTCTTAGCGTTAGCTTCTAAAATGCTATACCTGTCAGGCGAAGCAGAAGCACATTTAGGTTTCATCATCTATCCCGTCTTGTTTTGCAACCATCTCCCCCTCTCCCTCTGGAGAGGGGGCTGGGGGGTGAGGCTATTGAGCAATGTCTAGCCAATGATTTTTTCGTTCAACAACTCCTTGATTACGCTCTCGACATCAGCATCACTTCCCGTGAGGGTCTTGCTCTCCTTGGCCTGGAAAACGATGTTTTGCACAGTCTTTACCTTGGTGGGCGATCCGCTGAGTCCGCACTGTTCGGGGTCGGCCTGCACATCGGCCACACTCCACTGGTTGAGCGTGAGGTAGGGTCGCTCGTCATAGAGTGCCTTCCACGGCTCGTCGCCTGTGCGCTCCATGGGGCATGTGGCGCGCTTGTATTGCATGACCAGCTTGGCGTTGGCCGGCCGGCATGGAGCCGCACTGCCGTTGACCGTGATGACCACGGGCAGCGGTGCCTCGACGGTTTCGACTCCACCGTCGATGTGGCGGCGAATGGTAGCCTTACCGTCCTCGACCTTGATAATCTCCTCGGCATAGGTTACCTGGTTCAGCCCCAGCTTCTGTGCCACCTGTGGTCCTACCTGTGCGGTATCACCGTCGATTGCCTGTCGGCCTCCGATGACGATGTCGACTGGGCCAATCTTCTTGATGGCCGTGGCCAGTGCATAGCTAGTGGCCAATGTGTCGGCCCCGGCAAAGAGTCGGTCGGTGAGCAGCCAACCGGTGTCTGCTCCCCTGTAGAGTCCCTGACGGATGATTTCGCCTGCCCTGGGCGGTCCCATGGTGAGAATGCCCACGGTTGTGCCGGGGTGTTGCTCCTTGAGGCGCAATGCCTGCTCAAGGGCATTGAGGTCTTCGGGGTTAAAGATAGCCGGCAGTGCGGCACGGTTGATGGTGCCGTCTTCCTTCATGGCATCTTTCCCTACGTTTCGGGTGTCTGGCACTTGTTTGGCCAGGACAACGATGTTTAAACTCATAATAGTAGTTATTTTGTTTAAATTATGTTTGTCTGAATGAATTCAACTTGCAAAAGTAGTCAAAATCGCTCACTGTGCAAAGTGTTTGAGGCTTGTTAATGCTTTTTAATAATGTCATCCGGCCATCTGTTGCACAAATTGTAAATAATGTTTAACTTTGCCGTGACAAATCTAAAGACAGAAAAGACAATGAAGAGACTACTGATTGCCTTGCTGCTGGTGGCCGGAATGGCTTTCCAGCCTGTTCTGGCACAATATAGCCGCGGCATGTCGCGGCACTATCGCTATTCGAGCAACCGCAACTATGCCGACCTGGTGGAGGTGACCGTGCGCGAGCCCGGCACGCTAGAGACCCGCATGCCCAAGGGCACGTTTGAGCTTGTGCGCCTGCTGCGTGTCGAGGGGCCGCTGAACGAGCGCGACCTGGCCTTCATCACCAAGCTGGCCAAACGCAGTAAGGTGACCAACAGCGAGGGCAAGAGCATCGACAACTATCTGGACGTAGACCTGGAGTATGCCCAAGTGATGGAAAAGAACGGTTCGCGCTACGACCACGACGTGCTGCCGAGGCGCGCCTTCCAGTATGCCAGTCACTTGCGTTCGATTGTGCTTCCCGAGCGCCTGAAGATGATAGGCGACCATGCCTTCGCCTCGTGCTACGACCTGGAGGAGGTGGTGATGCCCCCGCGTGTGTATGAGCTGGGCGAGAGCGCGTTTGAGGGCTGCGACGACCTGAAGTATTTCATTGTACCGGAGCGGCTGGAGGTGATAGGCAAAGCGTGCTTCCAGGGCTGCTCGTCGCTGTCGCGGTTTGACCTGCCGTCAGGTGTGAGCCATATTGGCATCAATGCGTTCGACAGATGTGCCCTGACCGAGCTTTTCATTCCGCGCAACTGCCAGATTGAGGGCAACAAGCCCGGCATGCTCAGCCAGCTCCAGTCCATCGATGTGGAGCGTGGCCATGCTTACTACAGCTCGACAGACGGTGCGCTGTATGACCGCGACGGTGTGACGCTGATCATGTTTCCGGCCGGCCGCACGGGACGTTGCCAGATTCCCGACGGTGTGGAGGTGATAGGCGAATGCGCGTTCCAGAATAGCCGCTTGAGCGAGATTCTGTTGCCCAACACGGTAACCCGACTGGGGCAGTCGGCCTTCTCGGGCTGTTCGAAGCTGACTAGTATGTGGCTCCCCGACGGGGTTGTCCAGCTGCCGGCCCATGTGTTCAGTGGCTGCTCGTCGCTGCGCAGTGTCGACTTGCCCGCCATCAGCCTGATGGGCGAGTCGGCCTTCCGTGGATGCTCGTCGCTTGAGTCGATCAAACTCGACGGCCGGCTATCGGTGATAGCCAAGACGGCGTTTGAGAACTGTCGCAAGTTGCAAGCCGTGGAGCTAGCGGCCAGCGTCGGCACAATCGAAGAAAAAGCTTTTCACGAGTGCAACGCGCTGCGCGAGATTGACTTGAGCCATGTGCGCAAGGTGAGCAGGCAGGCCTTTGACCGTTGCTTCAGCCTGCAAGCTGCCGACCTTGAAGCCGCAACGATGATTGAAGAAAAAGCCTTCTTTGAATGCACGTCGCTGACCCGTGCCACACTAGGCGATGGGTTGACGGGCATAGGCAAGGAGGCGTTCCGCCGCTGCAAGGCGCTGACGCAGGTGTCTGTGCCCGGCCTGGTGTCCACGCTGGGCAAAGAGGCATTCCGCGAGTGCACGGCATTGAGCGAGGTCACGCTCGGCGACGGAGTGCAGACCATCGAGGATAACGCACTGCGCGAGACAGCCATTCGCCGTTTGTCGCTCCCATCCACTGTGCGCAAGCTGGGCAAGAAAGTGGCCGAGAAATGCCAGCAACTGCAGCGCATCGAGTGCCATGCCATCACTCCACCCGAGCTGGCCGGTGAGAGCAACAGCAAGATTGAGTTGTATGTCCCCGGAGAGTCGGTCACTGCCTATCAGCAAGCCAAGAACTGGAAGAAATTCAAAGTCATCAAGGGGTTATAGGGTAATGGCCGCGACATGTCGCGGCACACGTAAAACCGCGGCATGCAAGCCTTGCATGAGATCGGGGCCAGTCATTGGCTCCTTACAAGCACACTCACAGTTCCTGCTCGGGGTGCCAGAGCTGCTGCATGCGGGTGGCCAGCTTAGCCTCGGCAGGGGTGTCCTGTGGATGCCACAGCTGCGGATGGTTGAGTTGCTCTGGCATGTACTCCTGACGGACGAAGTGCCCAGGGAAGTCGTGGGCATACTGGTAGTCCTTGCCATAGCCCAACTGCTTCATGAGCTTGGTGGGCGCATTGCGCAGATGCAGCGGCACGGGAGCGTCACCCGTCTGGTTGACCAGTGCCAGCGCCTCGTCGATGGCCAAATAGGCACTGTTGCTCTTGGGCGACGCAGCCAGATAGATGGCACACTCGCTGAGCGGAATGCGTCCCTCGGGCCAGCCAATCTTGCTGATGACATCAAATGTCGCGTTGGCCAGGAGCAGGGCATTGGGGTTGGCCAGCCCGATGTCCTCGGCCGCACTGATGCACAGCCGCCTAGCGATGAACTTGGGGTCCTCGCCGCCAGCGATGAGCCGAGCCAGCCAGTAGACTGCCGCATCGGGGTCGCTGCCGCGTATGCTCTTGATAAACGCCGAGATGATGTCGTAGTGCATCTCGCCGCCCTTGTCGAAGGCGACGGGATTCTGCTGCAGGCGGTCGGTGACAATCTGGTCGTTGACGACAAATGGCTCAAGCGGTCCCAGCGCCTGCATGATGAGGTCGAGGATGTTGAGCAACTTGCGTGCGTCGCCACCGGCAAATCGCAACAGTGCATCGGTCTGCTCGATGCGCACCTCGCGGTCCTGAAACATCTTGTCGGTCTTGATGGCCCGGTCGAGCAACTCCAGCAGGTCGTCGCGGTCCAGTGGCTGCAGCACATAGACTTGCGCCCTGGACAGCAACGGTCTGATGACCTCGAACGAAGGGTTCTCGGTGGTGGCTCCAATGAGGGTGACTGTGCCATTCTCCACCGCCCCGAGCAGTGAGTCCTGCTGCGACTTGTTGAACCGGTGAATCTCGTCGATGAAAAGCACGGGCCTCCCCTTGGTGAACATGCTTCGGGCATCGGCCTTGCACCGGTCCAGCACCTCGCGCACCTCCTTGACACCACTGGTGACTGCCGACAGGGTGTAGAATGGTACCTGGGTCTGCTGGGCGATGATGCGGGCCAGGGTGGTCTTGCCCACTCCCGGCGGCCCCCAAAGGATGAACGACGAGATGTTGCCACTCTCAATCATGCGGCGGATGACCGCCCCGTCACCGACGAGGTGCTTCTGTCCTATGTAATCGTCGAGCGACTTGGGCCTCATGCGCTCGGCTAGTGGTTCATACATTATTTATAAAAGTTACAACAACAATAGTAAAGGTGCAAAGTTACAATTTTTTGCTCAAACTTCCTGCTCTTGTCATCACAAAATGGCAGTGTGGCACATTTTTTGCATAACCAGTATTGACTCTAACTGATAATGGTGGATGAAAGTCTGTAAGAATTGTGGCTCGGCCCATGGCTCCGACGCCAAGTACTGCAACGTGTGCGGCAGCCGCTTACCTCAATCCTCGCCTAGCCGCGTGTGGCTCTGGGCGCTGGCAGCACTGTGCCTTTTCTTGACGGGCATGTGGTTGAGCACATGGTTTGAACTTCGCCAGGTGCGTTCGAACCTTGACTCGCGCGACATGCTCGACAGCGCACTAGTCAGCCGCTACGACCATCGCTACGACTCCTTGCGCCGGGAATACCTGCATCTGGACGCACTCAAGTGCAGCGCCGACCACCGCCTGACCGACTTCCAGGAGATGGTAGGTCGCGTGTATCCATTGATTATCGACTCGGTAGAGATAGGCAATGTGAACCGAATCCAGCAGTTGCTGACCGCATTTGGTGGCCGCATCAGCAGCAGTGAGACACAGTATCTGCAGCCACTGGTACACTACCGCGGCATCAAGCATGGCGCGATAGAGCTTTACGTCAAGTGGTACGGTCCCGACGGCAAGATGCGTGTGGGTGAGAGCTCACCTCCAGGCTACTCACAGCAGAACGAGGTGTACGTCTACGAGGAGAGTAAGACACTGAAGCTCAAGGGCTGGGGTAGCGAGAGTGCCGGCAACTGGCGCGCGGGCGACTATCGTCTAGAGATATGGCATCAGGGCATGCTGCTTTACAACAAGCGCTTCAGGATTTATTGATGCGCTTGCCGTGCTCACCCACAGCCCATCGCGACTACCGAATGCCGTGGCAAGCACCTAACTTGAATGAAAAAAAGCCATGAAATGGCCTGAAAATTGTCTATTTAGGCTATTTTTTTTGACACATTGCTATTTTTTTCCTACTTTTGCCGCGTTTTTCATTGAGGAACTTACATTTTAATTATTTAATAACTCATTTTTTTCGAAGAGATGAAAAAGTTTGTGATGATGCTGGCCATCGTGATGGCCGCAACAAGTGCCCACGCCCAGGTGACTGTGCAGGGCAGCAAGTTTACTGACAACTGGTCGCTGACACTCAAGGGTGGTGCCGTATCTCCTTTCCAGCACTATGCCTTTTGGCCGAGCTGCCGTGGTATCTGGGGCGTGGAGCTGCGCAAGCAGGTGACCAGTGTCCTGG
Organism: Muribaculaceae bacterium; assembly: GCA_017477555.1. Lineage (GTDB taxonomy): Bacteria > Bacteroidota > Bacteroidia > Bacteroidales > Muribaculaceae > Sodaliphilus. The sequence goes on along the minus strand of JAFUVK010000107.1, from coordinate 2,844 downwards.
GCCTGGGTGTCGAGGGCGAGTGGACTGTGAACACCTCGAGCTGGAACAAGCAGTACAGCGTTTGGGGACCACATAGCAAGAACATCTTTGACCACCAGCTGGTGGGTGCCTTTGGTACCATCAACTTTGCCAACTGGTTTGGCGGGTATAAGGGCGTGCCGCGCACACTCGAGGTCGAGGGTGTGCTGGGCGCAGGCTGGTGGCACGGCTACAAGACCACCGAGGTGGTGAATGATGTGAGCACACACTATGCCGACGACAACTCTTGGTACACCAAGGCTGGTCTGAACATCAACTGGAACCTGGGCGAGAGCAAGGCTTGGACCGTGGCTCTGAAGCCTGCCGTAGTGTGGCACATGGGTGGCGGTGCCAAGCAGAACACCACTGCCTTCAACGCCAACCGCGCTATGGTGGAGATGGAGGCCGGACTGACCTACCACTTTGGCAACAGCAATGGCGAGCACTACATGACCTTGTGCGACAAGAAGTATACTCAGGCCGACGTCGACGCGCTTAACGCCGAAATCAACGCCCTGCGCGCCCGCAAGCCCGAGACCAAGATTGTTGAGAAGGTGGTCGAGAAGGTGGTTGAGAAGCCCGTGAGCGTTGAGAAAGTGATTGACAATAGCAGCAAGTCGCTCGAGACCAACGTCTTCTTTGCTCAAGGCAAGAGCGTTGTCACTGCAGCTCAGATGCCCAATGTGGAGCGCGTGGCTACCTTCCTGAAGAACAACCCCGGTTCGACCGTGGTGATTCGCGGCTATGCTTCGCCCGAGGGCAGCAAGGAAATCAACGAGCGTCTGGCTAACGCCCGCGCCACCGCAGTTCGCGACCTGCTGGTGAACAAGTACAAGATTGCCGCCAAGCGCATCAACGCCAAGGGTCTGGGTGTAGGCGACATGTTCAGCGAGCCCGACTGGAACCGCGTGTCAGTTTGCACCATCAACGTGGGCGAGTAATCGCACCCTTTGCGATACCGCAACAAAAAACCACTGGAAGTCTTCCAGTGGTTTTTTTGTTTCTGCATCTTAGGGTGTGTGGCCATCGGGGATGGCCAAGTATCACCACAGATGTGGCTTACTTGCCAGCGGCAATCTCCTTGAGCAGCTCGACGGTGAAGTCCCAGCCCTTCTGCACGGCGGGGATGTGGCAGCGCTCGGCGGGCGAGTGCACGTCTTGCAGCGTGGGGCCGTAGCTGATCATCTCCATGTGGGGAGCTGCCTGCAGGAACAGACCGCACTCCAGACCTGCGTGGATGGCCTCCACGACGGGCTTGACACCATACAGCTTCTCCCAGCTGGCCACAGCCAGATGCAGCAGTGCGCTGTCCATGCGGGGCTCCCATCCCTGATAGCTGCCCTCGCGCAGCACCTCGTTGGCACCGGCCAGACGCATCACGGCCTCAATCTGTGCAACAAGCTCCATCTTACGGCTTTCGACAGCCGAGCGGCTGAAGGCCTCGACGACAAACTTACCGTCACGCATCTTGATGCTGGCCAGGTTGGTCGAAGTCTCGACCAGCCCCTCGATTTCCATGCTCATCGATGCCACACCATGAGGTGCCGCAAAGACTGCCGTGATGACGCGGCATGCCGTGCATGCATCCACCACCTTGGCGGGAGCGTCGACGCTCTTGCACTCCATCTCAAAGCACTTCTCGGTCACATGATACTCGTTCTCGACCTCGGCCTTGAATGTGTTGAAGGCCACGGCAAACTTCTCCTTGTCCTCGGGCTTGATGCCGATGACTGCCTCGGCAGTGAATGCGATAGCGTTGTGCAGGTTGCCCGAGTCGATCTTTGCCAGGCGGTAGTCGATGCCCATGGTGCACAGCAGGCGTGTGATGAGCTTAGTGGCGCTGGCAAATCCCTTGTTGATGTCTGTTCCCGAGTGTCCTCCGTGGAACTTGGCAAAGTTAATCTGGAAGTAGACCAGATCCTTGGGTGCGTCTTCTTCCTTATAGTCGAACTTAAAGATTGACACCAGACCGCCTGCGCATCCCACGGTGATGACTCCGTCGTCCTCGCTGTCGAGGTTGAGCAGATAGTCGCCGCGCAGCATGTCGGCCTTGATGTTGCTGGCACCGGTCAGTCCGGTCTCCTCATCGACCGTAGCGAGTGCCTCCATGGGTCCGCACTTGATGTCGGGGTCGGTGATAGCGGCCAGCGCGATAGCAAGTCCCATTCCGTCGTCGGCTCCCAGTGTAGTGTTGTTGGCTCGCACCCATTCACCATCGACGATGGTCTCGATGGGGTCGTTGTCGAAGTCGTGGTTCGACGAAGCAGCCTTTTCGGCCACCATGTCCATGTGCCCTTGCAGCACTACTCCCTTGGCGTTTTCAAAGCCCGGAGCGGCGGGACGGAACATAGCCACATTGCCCACCTCGTCGACTTTATACTCAAGGTTGTTCTTTTTAGCGAAGTCTACAAGCCATGCTTGGATTTTAGCCAATCGGCCACTGGGTCTTGGCACCTGTGTGATTTCGTCAAAGATTTGCCACACTCGTGCCGGTTTCAGCTCTTTTACGGTCATAATAGTGATGTTATTAAAAAGGTTAGAAATGTTAGTTATCGTTATGTAGGGCGAAATATTGTTAAATACTCGCAAAAAGCACCGCTAAGTTACGACTTTTTTTTGAATTGAGCGGCAAAAAAACAGTATATTTGCATCGTTTTTATAATTTGTTAAACGCAGCGATGGCAATATTATTGTGTACGATTCTCCTTATAGGCCTGGCAGTGATACTGTTAGGTGTCAAGATATTCTTTGTCAAGGGAGGTCGTTTTCCCAACACGCACATCCACTCTAACCCCGAGATGCGCCGCCGTGGCATCACCTGCGCTC
>JAFUVK010000106.1 GCA_017477555.1 Muribaculaceae bacterium | reverse complement strand
TCGCTGGTTGGGCGCACGACATAGGTGATGTTGTGGCGCGCGAAACTCTTGGTGAACACATTGGGCTGCTTGAACTCCAAGCGCTGCATGATGTCGTGCACCACGACAGGTGTGGCCGTAGCGGTGAGGGCCAGCACGGGCACATCGGGAAATATTTTGCGCACCTGTGCAATGCGCAGAAACGATGGCCTGAAGTCATAACCCCACTGTGAGATGCAGTGCGCCTCGTCAACAACGATGAGGCGCACTGGCATATGCTTGAGCCGCTCGATAAAACCAGTTGACCCTAACCGCTCGGGCGACACATAGAGGAACTTGCAGTTGCCGTAGAGGCACTTCTCGTAGATGCGCCTAACCTCGGCCGCCGTGAGGCCTGCATGTAGGTAAGTGGCCTTGATGCGCCGCTCCAGGAGGTGGTCGACCTGGTCCTTCATCAGCGAGATGATGGGTGTGACCACCAGTGCCATGCCGTCGATGGCCAGGGTCGGCACTTGAAAGGTGATGCTCTTGCCGCCCCCAGTGGGCATCAGCCCCAGCGTGTCGCGGCCATCGAGCACCGAGCGGATGATGTCGTCCTGCAGTGGGCGGAAGTCGTCATATCCCCAGTAGTGCTTGAGAATGTAGTGAATGTCGGCGGTGTCAGGCATCGTCGTGCGTCCTGATGTCCTTGATGAGCAGCTGCACCGAGCCTCCCCCGCGGTGGCGGTTCTCCTCGATGGTGTAACAGATGTCGAAAGGCTTGCGGGCCTTGATGTGCTCGTAGAATCGCGCCATGCCAAATGCGATGCCGTTCATGATGCGCTGGCTATGGTTGTCGACCATCTCGAGCTTGATGTGCTCGCTGGTGCGTCCCACCAACTTACTCGTGCCGAAGTCCATGACATTGCGTGTGATGAACACGGGTTTCTGGTTTTCGGGCCCGAATGGGTTGAACAGCTTCATGCAGCGCAAGAAATCGCTGTTGATGTCTTCGAACATGAGCTCGCAGTCGATGTCGAGTGTGGGAGTGACCTGCTCCTCGTGGATGTGTTGCTCGACATAGTCGGTGAGACGCCGCCTGAACTCACTGATGTTCTCAACCCTCATCGACAGTCCCACGGCATTGGTGTGTCCGCCGAAGTTCTCGAGCAGGTCGCGGCACGACTTGATGGCTGCATAGACATCAAACCCCCTGACCGAGCGTGACGAGCCAGTAGCGAGTCCGTTGCTGTAGGTCAGCACCACCGACGGGCGGAAGTGCAGTTCGGCAAGCCTCGACGCGACAATGCCTATGACCCCCTTGTGCCACGACTTGTCATAGATGACAATGGGCTTCTTTCCCTCAAGGGCGTGAGCATGGCGCTCTACAATCTCGTTGGCCTCGACGGTGATTTGCCGATCCAGCTCCTTGCGATTGCGGTTGTAGGTGTCGATGCGTTTGCTGATTTCGTTGGCCTCTGCCGGGTTGCGTGTCACCAGCAGTTCTACCGACTCTTGCCCATTCTCCATGCGCCCCGATGCATTGATGCGCGGTCCAATCTTGAAAATGATGTCGCTGATGGTCAAAGTCTTGCCCGTGAGTCCACACAGCTTGATTATACTCTTGAGTCCCACGCAGGGATTACTGTTGAGCCTTCGCAAGCCATAGTAAGTCATGACGCGGTTCTCGCCGGTGAGTGGCACAATGTCGGCAGCGATGCTCACGGCCACCAGGTCGAGCATCGTCTCGAGTTCGTGTGTCGACAGGCCGTTACTTCTTGCAAAGGCCTGCATAAACTTGAACCCCACACCACATCCCGACAACCCTTTGTAGGGGTAGTCGTCATCGACGCGCTTGGGGTTAAGGATGGCTGCGGCATCGGGCAGCACATCATCGGGGACATGGTGGTCGCACACGATGAAGTCAATGCCCTTGGCCTTGGCATAGGCAATCTCTTCGATGGCCTTGATGCCACAGTCCAGCACAATAATCAACTTTACTCCGATGCTGGCTGCATAGTCGATGCTCTGCAACGAGATGCCATATCCTTCGTCTTCGCGCGTAGGGATATAGTACTCCAGCCGTGAGTAGTAGTTCTGCAAATAGCGGTATACGAGTGCGACGGCAGTCGTTCCATCGACATCATAGTCGCCATATACCATAATTTTCTCTTTGCCACCTAGTGCCGAATTCAAGCGTTCGACAGCCTTGTCCATATCCTTCATCAGGAATGGATCGGGCATTTGGCTTAGCGACGGGCTGAAGAAAGCACGTACGTCGTCGTAGCTCTTCATGCCTCGCAAGACCAAAAGTCGAGCGACTGAGGGGCATTTGGGAAACTTTTCGGCCAATTGCTCCTCGATCTTGGTTTCTTCGGATGTAAGTGGTAAGTAATTCCATTTACTTATCATTTATGTTATTTTTTATTATGCTGAGCTACGTCGGTCACCCTCTGGTGTTCCGTCGCCGGCGTTATGTGGTGTGAGTGGAGCGATGCTGTCGAGCAGGATGTTGCCGGAAATCCCCTGCCGCAGCGTTATACAATATGATAGGCACACCTTATCATGGATGGCATCAGTTGCCTCCAAATGGCATGCAGCAATGTGACAGTCAGCCACTTGACGGAAGCATCCGCTCACACGTCGGTATGCATACTATGGCTTTTGTCCATAAATTCCTACAAAGTTATTACATATATGTGGTTTTTCAAAATATTTTTTGTCAGATTGCCAATATTTTTGAAAAATTAGCATTTCTTGGAGTTCAGGTAACCTTTCAACAAATCGCTAACCACTCCCCCCCTTCGCTACGCCAGCTTCAACAAGAATTTCATATTGCCCATTGAGCGCGACCATGAAAAGGAGCGCCAACGACTGGCGCGTCACACACTCTCGCCTTTCATGCTGTGCCGAACCAAGAAGGACGTGCCCTGCGAACTTCCCGAGAAGTCAGAAATCACCCTATCGGTCGAACTCAGCGATGAAATGAGCAAGCATTGAATGAGGCAAAGCAAACCAGCCGCCGAGCGCACACGCTTGGTGAAAACAGTATCAGACCGACAACACGCCACTGTTTCCCATCTGCCTTAAGGCTGAAGGACTGGGGCTAAATCTTACCGCCGCCGACTATGTCATCCACCTTTACCCTTGGGGGAACCCAGCCATCGAAGACCAGGCCAGCGACCGTGCTCACCGCATCGGGCAAACGCGTCCGGTGACGTTCTACCGCCTGATTACCGCCGGCACCGTCGAGGACAACATCTTGCGGTTGCACAACCTCAAGCGCAATATGGCCGATGCCCTGCTGCAAGACACCAACCTCTTCAGCCAAATCAGCGCTGAGAACCTCATTAAGCTGCTGCATGAGCGTGCCAGCTACATCCAGTAACGAGCTTGCCGCAATGTGTCCGGCAAGCCGTCCCACCGTCAGTAGATGAGATAGCCGGTGAGACCTGCCAGGATGATAACAAAAATCGGATGGAGGCGGGTGAAATAGACGATGCAGAACGATGTAATGCAGATGATAATGGAGAGGATGCGCTGGGTGAGGTCATAGCCAAAGTTCTCACTGTTCATCAGCAGCAGAGCCGCCGAGGCGATAAGGCCGACCACGACGGGGCGCAAACCGCTGAAGGCTGCTCGGACAGCCGGGCTATCGTGATGCCGGCTGATCCAGTGACTGGCGAAGAGCACCAGCAGAAATGGCGGCAAAACCACGGTGAAAGTAGCTATTACCGAACCCCACACCGAGCCGGTGACAACGTAGCCGATGTAGGTGGCGCTATTGATGCCTATGGGGCCGGGAGTCATCTGCGAGATGGCGACGATATCAGTAAACATTTGGCTGGTGATCCAGCCGGAGCCAACCACCTCACGTTCTATGAGCGAGAGCATGGCATAACCTCCACCGAAACCGAAGAGTCCTATCTTGAGGTAGGCCCAGATGAGTTTTAGATACGTCTCCATTTAGTCTTGAGGATTGCGTCCGCGGTGAAAACGAGGGCCACAGAACCATAGGTAGCCGCCCAGAGCGCCGAGGACAATGTAGATGATGGGGTTGCTGATGTAGGGGATTTTACTGTAGATGAGCAAAGCCACGGCGACCGGGATGATGACCGTGCGCCATGTGATGCCTGCCGCCCGGGCTGTGGTGATGACGGGAGCAATGATAAGGGCAACAACTGCCGGGCGTATTCCTTTGAAAATACTGGTGAGCGTGGCGTTGTTCTTTATTGTGTCGGGGGTAAGAAACATGGCGATGGCCAGGATGATGCAGAACGACGGGAGAATTGTGCCCAAGGCGGCGACTACGCTGCCTCGCAGCCCCCGCAAGCGGTCGCCAATAACCGAGGCGATGTTGACGGCTAAGATGCCGGGCATGGCCTGTGCAACGGCCAGTAGGTCGAGAAACTCCTCGGCAGGAAGCCATCGGTGCTTGTCGACAATCTCACGCTGAATGATACTGATCATGGCCCATCCGCCACCAAAAGTGAACAGGCCTATCTTGAAGAAGGTAATGAAAAGGTTGAGATACAATTTTGAATAGAATATTAAGAATTAAGACTGTGCGGCGAAGAGTTCGGCCAGGACATACATACTGCCACCGATGTAGATGAGGTCAGCTGGCGCGGCGGCCGTGCGGGCAGCCTGGAGAGCGGTCATCACATCGGGATAGCATTCACCCTGCAGACCCAGTGGCACTGCCATGTCGCGTAAGTCGTGAGCGGGCAGAGCACGGGGAGTGAATGCTTGGGTATAATAATAGGTGGCACACTTGGGCAACAGAGGCAGAATGTGACGCAAGTCCTTGTCACGCATAAACCCTACAACCATGTGCAGATGTTCATAAGGCTCATGAGCAAGCTGGTGGGCCACAGCGGTGATGCCTGCGATGTTGTGGCCTGAGTCGCAGATGGTGCGACAAGGTTCGTTAGCTATGGTCGTCCAGCGCCCCATCAGACCAGTGGTGATTGCTATTCGGTCGAACGAGCGGCCCACCGCCTCTCGGTCGAGCTTGAACCCTATCTGCTCCAGGACAAGTTCGGCAGTGAGCGCCGTGTTAATGTTGTGCCTCTGATAGTCGCCGGCGAGTTCACAAGTGACAATGCCATGCTTTGTGGTGGCAACCTGTAGTTTCCCCGCAACGTGGTTCGCATCGATGACCTGTGGTTGGTCTTGCGCAAATGTGATGGGAGCCTCCAGCCGACGGGCCGTGTGCTCAAACACCGGCCGCGTCTCGTGGTTGGACTCGCCGATGACCACGGGCACTCCCGGCTTGATGATACCGGCCTTCTCGGCAGCTATCTGGGGCAATGTATCGCCCAGAAACTCAGTGTGATCGAGCGAGATATTGGTGATGACACTCAGTACGGGTGTGACGATATTGGTACTGTCGAGTCGTCCTCCCAGACCAGCCTCAATGACCGCCACATCCACACGCCGGCGGGCAAAGTGGCTGAAAGCCATGGTCGATGTGAGTTCGAAGAAAGATGGTGTGCCACTGTAGTTCATGCCATGAAACTCGTGCACAAATTGCACCACTTCGTCTTGAGTGATCATTTCGCCATCAACGCGAATGCGCTCGCGAAAGTCGACAAAGTGTGGCGAGGTGAACAACCCCACGCGGTAGCCGTTGAGCTGGAGCATGGCAGCAAGCATATGCGCCACCGAGCCCTTACCATTGGTACCAGCCACATGAATGATGCGGTAGTTGCGGTGGGGATGTCCGAACAGCCTGTCCAAGTCTTGGCTGGTCTGCAGTCCGGGCTTATAGCCACCAGCGCCCTGCCGTTCGAAGGCTGGACGCTGGTTGTAGAGGTAGTCGATGGTTTCTTGATAATTCATAATTCATACATACTTTATAATGCTTAATGCAAAGGGACTGTGTTGTGGTCCTGATTGTTGTGATAGCGACAATGATTGTGCATTGAGCATTATATAAAAAAGCCAGTTGAGCTATAAGCCGGGTTATGTGACTGCCATGATGGCAGTTGCCTGTCATTTATCTGTCCGGCACATTGCTGCACCGGTATAGCTGCCTACCCTCCACCAACGGACGAGCAACCCTTAACTGGTGGTATACTTGGCATTGCAACTCACAGGTGGTGCGGCGCGACGCGTCGCCGCGTTGCCCGGTGGGCTCTTACCCCGCCTTTTCACCCTTACCAGCGCACTGGCTGGCGGTTATTCTCTGTCACCTTAACCCCAAGGTCACCCCTGGCTTCCCGTTAGGAAATGTGATGCTCTGTGTTGCCCGGACTTTCCTCTCGACGGCCGTCTCCGGTATCGTCGAGCGACAAGCCACCCAACTGGCGGCTGCAAAGTTACTACTTTTTCATAGATTATTGCTCATTGCGAATTGAGAATTTTAGAATTATTAGAGAAGATCATAGCAGTGAGCAAGTGTTCAACGATTCGTTTTTTCAGCGTTTCTCACTTCCCAACAAGAGAATTGAATGTTGCTGAAAAGAACCGTCTAAGAGTAACAAAGTGTTCATTTGTTGTTAAACCAGTTAAAAAGGAGGCATATGTTGCTTAAAAACTGCTAAAATGCGATGATTTGGCATAGTCGTTGCAAATAAAAAGTGTAGTTTTGTCGTTGTAAAGCAAAAGTTAAATTTAACGATTACGAAATTTAAAAAGGACAGATATTTAACATTTAAGACTATGAAAAAGAATAGTAAGATTGCCTTGATGCTCGTAGGAGCATCGGTTTTGGGTTCAGCGACGACGCTGATGGGCGAGAGTGCGCTACGCAGTGCGGGCTATGATGTAGACACCTACATCCCCGGCAAGGAATCGGTCAGTATGGACGATAGTTTTGTGCGCACTGCTTCGAGCCGTAGCGCCGCCATGGCAGCAGGTGTCGACTTCACTGGAGTTGCCGAGAGCACAATCAACAGTGTGGTCAGCATCAAGAGTTTTGAGACTCCAAAACAGCAACAGTATTACCAAGGAATAGATCCATTTGAGTTTTTCTTCGGCCCCGGCTTCGGTTTCGGCAACGGCCAGCGCGGTCGCCAGCAGCAACCGCAGCAACAGAGCGAGCCGCAGGCCAAGGGCAGCGGTTCGGGTGTAATCATCAGTAGCGACGGCTATATCGTGACGAACAACCACGTCATCGACGGCGCCGAGAAGCTGGAGGTAACACTGAACGACAACAGTAAGTATAATGCTACGGTCATTGGTACCGACCCCAATACCGACATTGCACTAATCAAGATCAATGGAGCCAAGGGCCTGCACCCCATCACCTTTGGCAACAGCGACAACGTCAAGGTGGGAGAGTGGGCCGTTGCCGTGGGCAACCCGTTCGGCTTCAACTCGACCGTGACTGCCGGCATCATCAGTGCCAAAGGTCGAGGCATCGCCGAGAGCTCGAGCATGGGCATCAAGTCGTTTATCCAGCACGATGCAGCCGTCAACCCCGGCAACAGCGGCGGGGCGTTGGTCAACATGGCCGGCGAGCTGATTGGCATCAACACCATGATCTACTCCACCACGGGTACCTACTCGGGTTGCTCGTTCTCTGTGCCTAGCAACACGGTAAAGAAGGTGGTGACCGACCTCAAGCAGTACGGCACGGTGCAGCGTGCAGTGTTTGGCATCCAGTACAAGGAGCTTGACGCGGACATGGCCAAGGAGCACAAAATCACTGCCACCAACGAGGGCATCTATGTGGCCAAGGTCAACGACCGCAGTGCCGCCATGGAGGCCGGCCTCGAGGAGGGCGACGTGATTGTGAAGCTCAATGGCACCACCGTGAAGAACAGTGGCGAAATGCAAGAGCAGATGAACAAGCTTCGCCCAGGCGACACGGCCGAGGTCAGCTACTATCGCAACAACAAGCTGCACACAACCAAGGTGACCTTCAAAAACAACCAGGGCAACACCAAGATCACCAAGAGCAGCGACGTGATGTCGCTGGGTTGCGCCTTTGCCGAGCTGAGCAGCAAAGAGAAGAAAGACCTGAACATCTCGCACGGCGTTAAGGTGGCGGGCCTGCAGGCAGGCAAGTTCAAGGCCAATGGCATCAAGAACGGTCTGATCATCACGCACATCAACCAGCAGGCTGTTGACAGCCAGGACGATGTGGAGCAGATTTACAACCGGATTATGCGCTCGCAGGACGATGACAAGGTGATGGTGATTACCGGCCTGACACAGACCGGGAAGAAGGTGTACTATGCTGTCGACCTGAGCGATGTCGAGGAGTGAATCAGTTTATAGTTTATAGTTAATGTGTTCTGAAACTGAGAACTGAAAACTGAGAACCGAAAAAAGTTGGCCTAAGGGTCAACTTTTTTTGCTATTACCGGGTTACTTGGCACAGTTTTTGCTATAAAAAGCTGGACACACCTAACGAGTGTTTTTTTGAACAGTATTTGTATTAACGCTAAACACGATTAACACACATGAGACAAATTAAGATTTCACAGCAGATTACTAATCGCGAGAGCAGTGCACTGCAGCGTTACCTGCAGGAGATAGGTCGTATCCCCATGATTGGCCCCGACGAGGAGGTGGCTCTTGCCGAGCGCATCCACGCGGGCGACGAGACTGCTGTTCAGCGCCTGGTTGCCGCCAACCTGCGGTTTGTAGTTTCGGTAGCAAAGCAGTATCAGAACACAGGCATGAGCCTGCTTGACCTGATCAACGAGGGTAACCTGGGACTGATTCGCGCAGCCCGCAAGTTTGATGAGACCCGCGGCTTCAAGTTCATCTCCTATGCCGTGTGGTGGGTTCGACAGGCTATGCTACAAGCACTTGCCGAACAGGGTCACATCGTGCGACTGCCCCTGAATCAGGTCAACATCCAGGGCAAGGTGAACAAGGCCATCAACAAGTTTGAGCAGGAAAATCAGCGCAAGCCCTCAATCAGCGAGCTCGTTGTTCTGCTCGACATGCCCGAGGAGCGCGTGTTTGACGCACTGGTGTCGCAGACGCGCAAGACATCGGTCGACGCGCCGTTTGCCGACGGCGATGAGCACTGCCTGCTCGATGTGCTGGCCGACACGGCCACACCCAGTGCCGATGCAGCCGTGACGCGCGAGGGTCTGTCGCACGAGATGGCCATCACGCTTCAGAACCTCCAGCCACGCGAACGCGAAATTGTGATGATGTCGTATGGCATCGGCGGTCCTGAGTTGTCGCTCGACGAGATTGGCGCACGGTTCGACTTGACACGTGAGCGTGTGCGTCAGATTCGGGAAAAGGCCATCCGGCGTCTGCGTGGTCAGAACAGCCGCAACCTGCGGCCCTACCTTTGATTTGAGTGTACATATGTACACTAGTTTTTATCACTGAATAGCACCGCTTGTGACTGTTTAGCTGCTAATTTTTGTAAAATTGGCAGCTTTTTGGCGTTTGGATTTGGTGGTCTGGGAAAGATGTAGTAACTTTGCATGCTTAAACTCTACATCACGTAATGAGACAACTCAAGATTACAAAATCGATTACCAATCGTGAGAGCGCGTCGCTTGACAAATACCTCCAGGAAATCGGACGCAAGGAGCTGATTACCGTCGACGAGGAAGTTGAACTGGCACAGCGCATCCGCGAGGGTGACCAAGTAGCCCTTGACAAGCTCGTAAGCGCGAATCTGCGCTTCGTCGTTTCGGTAGCCAAGCAGTATCAAAACCAAGGATTGAGTCTTCCTGACTTAATCGACGAGGGGAATCTAGGCCTGATTAAGGCGGCTCAGAAATTTGACGAAACGCGCGGTTTCAAGTTCATCTCTTATGCCGTGTGGTGGATACGTCAGTCGATTCTCCAGGCTCTTGCCGAGCAGGCACGCATCGTTCGCCTGCCGCTGAATCAGGTGGGATCGCTGAACAAGATTGGCAAGGAGCTGTCGAAGTTCGAGCAGGAGCATGAACGCCGTCCCAGTGCCGAGGAACTGGCCGAGCGCCTGGACATTCCGGTTGACAAGATCAGCGACACACTCAAAGTGTCGGGTCGTCATGTGAGTGTCGACGCACCGTTTGTCGACGGCGAGGACAACAGTCTGCTCGACGTTCTCCCTAACGACGACAGCCCGATGGCCGACTCCACGCTCACACAGGAGTCGCTGAGCAAGGAGGTGAACCGCGCACTTGACCAGTTGAACCCGCGCGAACGCGACATCCTGAAGATGTTCTTTGGCATCGGTTGCCAGGAGATGACGCTCGAGGAGATTGGTGCGAAGTTCGACCTAACGCGCGAGCGCGTGCGACAAATCAAGGAAAAAGCCATCCGCCGGCTCAAGGGTCAGAAGAGCAAACTGCTCAAGTCCTATCTAGGCTAAGGCTATAACGGCTAAAAGAAACAGTACTGGCTGCCCACAAGGCAGCCTTTTTCGTGACCCGGGATCGGGTAGGTCGGGGAGCGAGAGTTTTGGCTTTCGCTCCCTTTCCTCCCACACCACCGTACGTGCCGTTCGGCATACGGCGGTTTGGCTTGTTTTCAGAGGTGTCTTTTCAGGCCACCTCCCATCGTTCTTGATTTCT
>JAFUVK010000105.1 GCA_017477555.1 Muribaculaceae bacterium | reverse complement strand
TTTGGTCATCTTGGCTCGTCTTGTCGGCATCTTTTTCGTCAACTGCCTGACCCGTAGTCCGCTACTGCGTCATTCAGCTTGGCAAAAAATCTGCTCGGCAATCCGAACCAAACTGACTCAAGCAATTTATAGAACCCACCTGAATAATAGCCGCGCACACGGCTTCGAGGGATGCGGAGGGCTGATTCATCCCGCTGCGGAGCAGCGGGAATCAAATCCCTACAGTGATGTGCCATGGCCCCCGGCATCCCTTTTTTATTGAAATGAAAGATATATTCTCCATAGCACTTGAGGCGGCTGCCGATGGCATGACCGTCGACATCGACCTCAACTGGCACACACTCGCCATCAATGGTGGAAGCATCATTGACCATGGTCAGTGGCAGGGCGAGCTGGGTGTGGCTCATGTCGACGAGCACAGCGCGTTGGCACAAATCGAAGCGGCATACGCTGCATTTCATGTGAGTGTGCCTGAGCATAGCCCAAGAGACCGTAGCCGGTGGTTCAAGGCCTTGAAAGAGGACGAACTCACCGATAGCCAATACGTTAGTGGCGACGACCGGCCCCTGGCCCGATGTCGGCTCGAGACATTGACGTTGGCATTGATTCTCAACGGTTCGCTCACACCTCAAGGACCACAGATGCGTGGACGCTGGTTCTGGCAGAGCAAGGTGCATCCTAGCCTGGTCATTCTCACCCAGTGGCTCGACCTCAGCGCACACTGAAGCACTCGCAAAACCAAACAACTAAAACTATACTATTATGGCACTTGGAAGCATTGTAAAAGGATTTCTCGACAAACTCATGTCAGGAGACAAGCCTGCAAGCGAGGTTCTAAAAGAAACAATCGAAGCGGTGGCGGGCAGCCAGCCGCAGCAACAACCCGGCGCACGCACCGCACAAGTAGGTGATGACGCTGTTGAGCAGCAGATTCTCCGCAACGGATACGTCTGGCAGCCACAACTGTGGCGCCGCCACATCATGACCCAGATGTTCCGACTGCTACACCGCAAGCGTGGCCTGCCCATCAGCGAACAGAACTACGATGAGCTGCTGGCTAAGCGTGGCGCCAACTACCCCTGGCGCATGCTGCGCGACGAGTTGCACGCCCAGGCTCTGCTATGGCGCGACGACGCGGAGCAGTTTGCTGAGCGCAACCGCTGGTTCAACCGAACTGTCGTCGAGGCCATGGCGCGAGACCTGGCCGGTCAAGGCTGTGAAGCCGCCGTCAGGGTGCTCAACAACCTGGTCACCGCCGGCGACCCCGATGCGCTGCTTGCTGCCATCAAGCCCATGGAGATGACCTATCTCGAAGGCCGACAGAAAAGCCTGGCGTGGCTCGATGCCTACAAGGGCGCGGGAGCTTACTTCACGATGAAGAACCTCATCCTGTTCCACAACTGCCAGCTGCACCTGGACAACGGGCAGATTTTGGACCGCGATGCATCGATGCAGATGCTGCGTGACCTCAACGCCAACCCTGCCGTCAATGGCCAGCAGATGTTTGCCGTCATGATGCGCCTCATCGCCGATAACAACTTCGACTGGAGGCACTAGCACCACGCACATCGCCCTCGGTGATATCGATATCGAGGCGAAAGATGTGGGGCATCTTGTTCTCTCTGCATTTGAGCAACCGACCACGCCAGCGGTCGGTTGCTTTTTTCACATGGGGACCCTGCTGTTTTTAGGGTATATACGGGTCGTTATGCACGGCAATCTAGTGAGCCTTCAGCCGAATGTGGCACTCACGGGTCATCCATCTGGCGTAAAAAGCATAAATTTCGTTATAGTGTCTTTTTGAATAAATAGATCAACGAACTGGCTTGCTTGTAGTCGTTTAGGACTTGTGCAGTGAAGCGGAAACCGTTGACCAATGCTTTGACTTTGCTTGGGTCGCTCATCAGACTGATGTAGAATGCGTCGAGGGGAAGAGGCTTTATGTCGATGAGTTTAAACCCATGGCTCACGGCCAATTGTGTCATGGTGTCAATGGAAAAGTGCCATAAATGCCTGGGCACATCCCATGCTGCCCAATTGCTGCCATAATAATGTGCGTCGACACTGTCGCAGTTGGGGACAGCCACGACCAGCAGACCATCGGGCTTGAGCCAAGCGTGGAAACGCTTCCACAAGCCCTGCTGGTCATGAATGTGCTCTATGGCGTGCCAGGACGTGATGACATCGGCACTGGCCGATGAGTATTGAATGGTCATGACATCCCCGTCAAGGCGCATCTTGCAGCGTCTCCACGCTTCGCGTCGGGCTTGCTCGCTCTGCTCGCAGCCCTTGACATTCCAGCCCTTTCGGCGCATATAAGCCATGAAATCTCCGCTACCGGCCCCCACGTCAATCAGTGTGCCTTTATGTTGCTGATGCCGGTAAATCAGTGCGTTTTTCTTGTGAAACATCACTGAACGCACCACACGATAGACAAGCGAGATAGAACCACGTCCATTGTTGTGCGGCAGGTAGCTCTCAGAGGCATAGTATTGTCCAATCGTGTCAGGAGCTGGGGCGTCTTGCGTGAACAAGAGTCCGCAGCAGTGGCACTGTGCAATCTCAAATTGTCTGCCACTGGCTTGATGGTCAGTGGCATTAAGGTAATGTGTCAAATGGCTGCCATGGCACAACGGGCAGCGGTTGTGATGGATTGTGTCATCTGTCATACAAACGTCTTTTCCTTAATGACAAACAAGGAAAGCCGTTTGCTGCATCATCACCATGTGAGATTTATTCCTATCGGCATAGTCACGTTCCAAGGATGTTCGGCTCTGATGGTTTTGGTCCCGTTGTCAAAATAGTAGGTGACACCGGGTTGTGCATAAATGCCGAGGTGCGGTGTGATGTTGAATTGCAGTCCCATGCCAGCATTGACCGACCATTGAATAGGAACAGTAAGACTGCCCGGACGTGAGTAGATTGTCTGTCCGTTCAGCAAATGTTCGGTGCGCCATGAGCCAGCGACAGGTATGTCAAGTGTCGCTCCTGCGGTTGCAAATAGCGACCACCTACCTCGCTGGAATAATGTGTAGGAAGCATTGACAGGGATGCCCAGATAATGGATTGTTTGCTCGTTGCGTATCAATGCCTGCGCGTAACCCATGTCAAAAGTGGAATGTAAACGCGTGTAGTTCAGTCCGCTACCTGCGCTCCACCGCTGGGCTATCGTCTTGTTGAACGACAAGCTCACTGTGAATGGAATGTCGTGATGAGCATGTTCTTCAATTTCTTGTTGAGGATTGCCCAACACATTGCTTCTTGCTATACGTCGCAGCGAGAGGTTCTCGTCTGTCGGGTTTGCATTCGCCTCCTCCTCGATGAATTGTGAATATTGTGTCCAATTATCAAATTCAGCCGGTGTTGAACTGGTGCCATCAATTGGAGCAAGTGATGGAATGGCAGTTATTGTGGCTGGATAAGCATTGCCGTTGCCATTGGGCAATCCGTTGAAAGCCAAACCTAACGACATGTGAGTGCCGCTTTGCCATTCTGTGCCGCTGTGAGGCGGTTTTTGAGTCGATGTCTGTGCAATGCTGATTTGTGGCAACACCTGGTGCGGTGCCACTTGTTGGGTCTCGTTTGGATGTTTGGTCGTGTCGGCACACTGGTCGCAAGCGATTGAATCTGCAATGTTCAATGCCGGCCTACTGCTTGACACGTCGGCTGGTGATACCTCGTGTTCAGCGATGTGAAGACTCGTACCAGCTTGCGACTGAGTGTTCTTGCTGTTGCTGCTGTCTGGCAATATTGTGTCATGGGTTTCAGCCGTATTAGGCGTCACTGGCTTGTCGAGGGTAGTATGCCTGTCGGGCCGATAAAGCGCAATGAACGAAATCACTGCTATGATAACCGTAAATGGCACCATCCACCAGTGCTGAACCATAGCTCGTAGCAGACGTCGCGCGTGAGTGTATTGTGAGCGGCTTGTACTGCTGGTGATGCCAAGGCGATTGCTTATCTCATCATGGCTCAGGCCTTCAAATGTGCGCAGACGGAACACTTGCTCATAGCCATTGGGCAATTGCTTGACCATGTTCATGAGCGCATTGAGAGGGATAAGCGGTTCGTCGGGCTGACTGTCGGGAATGGTTTCTTGAACGGTTTCAATGGGTTGGGTTGGTGTCAACCTCTCATGCTTGATGTGGTTGATAGCCACATTGCGCACGATGCGAGTAATCCACGCCTCTATTTGATGGGCATTTCGCAACGACGACAACGAGGCCAGCGCAATCAGCCATGAGTCATGCACAACATCACGGGCGGTGTCGCGGTCGACATAGTGCTGTGCTGTTGCCACCAGTTTCGGATAGAGCTTGGTGTATAAAATGGACAGTGCTTCATTGTCGCCTTGCCTGCATCGCTCGACCAAAGCGGAGATTTCGATTTCGTGAACGGAGTTCATCAATCTATTGACAATCGAAACCACCGATTTGCTGCATCAAATTAACTATTTTTAAAGAAAAGAAACAAAAGATTACATTTTCGTAACTGTTCACCGATTCAGAAAAATCTCTTCTTCCCCCCTGTGCATCGAAGATGCAGAGCGGGTCGAAGACCCGATTTTGTTCGAAAGACCAAGCAAGTACATCGAAGATGCACGCAGCTTGGTCCTGAGACTCGACCTGCCAAGTGCCTCGCAGAGGAACTTTAACCAGCTAAATACTTGTTGTTTGGATGAAAAAGTTCCTCTACGAGGCACTTTTGTTCTGCTTTGTGTGGACCAAGCGGCGAGGACCTTCGGCCCTCTTGCATGGTCTTTCGAACAAATAGCTTCTTCGAAGCATTTTTGCGTCTCCGACGCAATCGCAGAGAGTTACATATTTTCATGCCTGTCCAGCGATTTGCTAATTTCTCCCCTCCCCTTTCATAGAGGC
>JAFUVK010000007.1 GCA_017477555.1 Muribaculaceae bacterium | reverse complement strand
GTGTCAAACCCCACCCCTACCCCTCCCCTTTGGGAAAGGGGAGGGGAGCTGCTACTAGGCTGATTAAGAATTATGAATTATGAATTATGAATTTTTGAGTTGTGAATTGTGTCAAACCCCACCCCTAACCCCTCCCCTTTGGGAAAGGGGAGGGGAGGCTTGTGGCTGCGAGTCACTCTCTCCTGTAGAGGGGACTTGTTGACCCTGCCGGAGGATGAAAAAGCAGCCGAGCGACTGTATGGTCGCTCGGCTTATTGCTATCAACAAGATTGTCGGTAGTTACCAGATGATGGCACGGTCGGCAGGGTCGAGCCAGAGCTTGTCGCCCTTCTTGATGCCGAAAGCCTCAAAGAACGTGTCGATGTTGCGCAGCGTGGCGTTGACACGGTAGCGTCCAATGGAGTGCGGGTCGCTCTTGGTCTGCTGGAAGATAGCCTCCTCGGTGGCGTTCTCGGCCCAGATGCGTCCATAGCTCAGGTAGAAACGCTGTGCCGGTGTGAAGCCGTCCATGAGCTTTCCGTCCTTGAACTGCTGAGTCTGCCGGAAGGCGTCGTAGGCAATGCGCAGACCGCCCTGGTCGGCGATATTCTCACCCAGCGTGAGGTGACCATTGGCATGGAGATCCTTGACCAGCACAATCTGGTCGAACTGAGCAGCCAGCTTCTCGGCAGCCGCCTGGAAGCGCGCGGCATCGCCCTCGGTCCACCAGTCCACCATGTTACCGGCCTGGTCGAACATGCGTCCCTGGTCGTCGAATCCGTGTGTCATCTCGTGACCGATGACCACACCGATGGCACCATAGTTGGTGGCATCGTCGGCATTCACGTCGAAGAAGGGCGGTTGCAGGATGGCAGCCGGGAAGCAAATCTCGTTGGTCGTTGGGTTGTAGTAGGCGTTGACCGTTTGCGGTGTCATGCCCCACTCATCCTTGTCGACCGGCTTGCCGTGCTTGTTCAGGTTGCGGCGCGTCTCATAGATGGTAGCGGCCTTGATGTTTTCGTAGAGCGACTTGTCGGGGTCGACTTGCAGCCCGCTGTAGTCGCGCCACTTGTCGGGATATCCAATCTTGACCGTGAACGAGTTGAGCTTGACCAGTGCGTTGACCTTGGTGGTGTCGCTCATCCATGTGAGTGATGCGATGTGTGCCGCCAGCGACTTGCGCAGGTTGGTGATGAGTTTCATCATCTTGTCCTTGCTGTCCTGGTTGAAGTAGCGCTCCACGTAGAGCTCACCCACCGCTTCGCCCAGCAGTCCGTTGGGCAGTCCCTGCGCGCGTTTCCAGCGCGGGCGCGGCTCCTTCTGTCCGCTGAGCATACGTCCGTAGAAGTCAAAGCTGGTCATGTACATCTCGTCGCTGAGGTAGCTAGTGGCGCGTGTGATGACCTCTCCTGCCAGATAGTCGCGCATCTGCTGCTCGGTGAGTGTGCTCATGAGCTTCTGCGCCACCTCCATCACCTTGGGCTGCTCAAGGATGACCCATTCGATGTTGTTGACTCCCAGCAGGTTGAAATATTCACGCCACTGGATTGCGGGATAGTCCTTCTGGAGCTGCTCGATGGTGCGGATGTTGTAGAGCTTGTTGTAGTCGCGTGCCTCGGCGCGGCTCATCTTGGCCTGCGCGAACTGGTACTCGATGTCGTAGATGGTCTTAGCGGCACGTTGGGCCACCTTTTTGCTGAATCCCGCCAGCACAAACTCCTTGGCCAGGTAGTCGCGGTAAGCCTTCTGAATCTTCTTGCTGTCGTCATCGGTGTTGAGATAATAGTCGCGGTCGGGCAGTCCGGATGTGCCTGCGCTGAGCCACATCACATTCATGTCGCTGTTCTTGAGGTCGGTCTCCACTCCCACGCCAAAGAACGGGTTGCCCAGCGTGAGGTGCGTGTGTGCGATGAAGCGTGTTAGGTCGCTCTTCTTGAACGCGGCCACCTCGGCGAGGTCTTGCTTGAGCGGTGCAGCTCCTTCACGGTTCAGTCGGTCGCTGTCCATGGCCTGGTTGTAGAGGTCGGTCACCTTCTGCCCCACTGTGCCCCGGGCGTGCTTTGTCTTTGCCAGGTCGGCAAACAGTTCTTTGAGCTGCTCGCGGTTGTTCTCTGTCAGGTCGTCAAACACTCCGTAGCGCGAGTATTCGGCCTTGAGCGGGTTGTTCTTCATCCAGTTGCCGCCGGCATACTCGAAGAAGTCTTCGCCCGGCGAGACACTGAGGTTCATGTCGGCGCGGTTCACGCCCACATTTTGTGCAGCTGCCGTCATGGCGGCGACTGACATGATGGTCATCATCAGTTTTCTCATGTTTTATGGGTTTAGTTTTTGCAGTTTGCAAAATTACGAAACTTTTGCCTATTAGACGCAGAAAAGTCAGGAAAACTACATCAATTAGGCAAAAAATGCGCTCGTTGTGTTCCGCTTGCGCGGTGGCGATGGCACTTACCTGAGTCGCTTGATCACGGGCATCAGTGTCTGCTCCATGATGGCATAGCCAGCCAGGTTGGGGTGAACGCCATCTTCGCCGTAGTCCGGGTTGAGCGCGCGGCCATCGTCGGCCACCAGTGGCGTGAAGTAGTCCAGCCAGGTGGCCTTATACTTCTTGGCCAGCGCTTGCAGGCGGTGGTTGAGGCTTGCGATTTTCTCGGGCACTCCCGTCACGTCGGGTCGCCACACATAGTGGTCGCATGGGGGCACGCTAGCCAGAACCACCTTGAGCTTTGCCTGCTTGGCCATGATGAGCATGGTCTCGATGTTGCCCACGGTGTTGTCCTCGCGGTAGGCCCCGGCGTTCTCTGCGATGTCGTTGGTCCCGGCGCAGATGACCACCACCTTGGGCTTGAGGTTAATCACGTCGGTGCGGAATCGCACCAGCATCTCTTGGCTGGTCTGTCCTGAGATGCCCCGGCCAATGAGCCGATTTTCGGCAAAGAATGCCGGATGCATCTCCACCCAGTGCTCGGTGATGCTGTTGCCCATGAGCACCACTCGCTTGCCGTCGTTGCGTTGCATGTTCAGCTCCATGTTGGCTTGTTCGTAGCGTGCTATTTGCGCAAAATCGCGGTGATCGCGTGCCGTGGCGGTGATTGCCACCAGGCACAGAAGTGTAGCAGTGATGGTTCGCATAATGTGTCTACTATTATTCGTCGCGCTCGTAAGCGGCCATGTTGTCGCGGCTCTCCCACACCTCGGCCTTGTAGCAGTTGGGCACGGTGTCGACAATCCATCGCGCAATGTTCTCGGCGGTGGGGTTGAACTTTAGCACCTCATTGAGGTTGGTGTGGTCGATGCGTCCGTGCACCAGTCGCTTGATTTCGGTGAAGTCGGTGACCATCCCGTTGCTGTCCAGTTCTTTGCTCTTACAATAGATGTTAATCATCCAGTTGTGTCCGTGCAGATTTTCGCATTTGCTCTCGTAGTCGAGATAGAGCTGATGGCACGAAGAGATTTCGATTGTTTTCTTTACGTAATACATTTTTTCTTAATTTATAATTTAGCTTCTAAAGTAGGTAACATACTCTTAGTCAGTGTTAAAGTTCCTCTTCGAGGCACATGCCACTCTGCTTGTCTGGACCAAGCTGCGTGCATCTTCGATGCACAATGTTGAGGCGAGTATTGATGCCTTCGGCACCGTGCGCTGCACTTCAATATCACCTCTAGCCCTTCGGGGTTGCATGGTCTTTAGATAATCTTGGCTGCACTCGGCAGAACTCGAGCAAGCTCGGTTCTGCGCTCGTTTGCACAAGATTTCGAACAAAGTCGGGTCTTCGACCCACTGTAGCGCCTTCGACGCAACCAACGATGTGAATTATGAATTGTTGTAGATGGTGTGGTCGGGGATGCCGGCCTCGCGCAGCGCCTGGCGGCGCTCGGTGCACGTGCCACATGTGCCGCAGTGATGCTCTCCGCCCTTGTAGCACGAATAGGTCTCGGCATAGTCCAGGCCCAGTGCGGCTCCATGGCGTGCGATGTCGGCCTTGCTCAGGTGAGTGTAAGGCGCATACACCCTCACCCCCTCGTAGGTGCCTTGCTGCATGGCCGCCGACATGGCCTCGACAAACGATCCTCGGCAGTCGGGATAGATGCTGTGGTCGCCGGCATGGTTGGCAATCATCACCCGCTTCAGCCCATAGCTCTCGGCAATGCCGCAAGCTATCGACAACATGATGCCATTGCGGAAGGGGACCACCGTCACGCGCATGTTCTCGTCGTCGTAGTTGCCGTCGGGAATGGCCTCGGCGCTCTCCAGCAGCGCGCTCTTGAAATAGCGATGCATAAAGTCGAGGCGTATAATCAAATGCTTGATGCCCAGTCGCTGACAGTGTGTAATGGCCCACTGTCGCTCGCGTCCGTTCTGCGTCGACCCATAGTCGAATGTGATGGCCAAGGCAATCTCGTCCTTGTACTCATAGAGCATGGTCGTGGAGTCCATGCCCCCCGATGTAATCAAAACTGCGTCTTTCATTTGCAAAGTTGTAAAGTAGTGAAGTAGCTACTTTTCGGTAGTTAAAGGAGTTAAGTAGTCATGTAGTTAAGACGATAGCCTTTTTGTTCACTGTCCTCTGTCCACAGCCCACTTATCGCTGTTGGCTAATCAGGTAACGTCTTAACTCCCATTAACTCCTTAACTTCTTAACTACTTCAGAAGCTTGGGTTAAGTCCTGGACATCTGTGCCAGCAGTCGCGCACGCACCATGTCCTGATGGTCATCGTCGCCCCAGTTGGCAAACGGCAGAATGGAGATGCCTCCGCGCGGGTTGAAGTAACCTACGACCTCGATATACTTTGGGTCCATCAGCGCCATCAGGTCTTTCATGATGATGTTGACGCAGTCCTCATGAAAGTCGCCATGGTTGCGGAAGCTGAACAGGTAGAGCTTCAAGCTCTTGCTCTCGACCATGCGTACGCGCGGTATGTAGCGTATGACGATCCGCCCGAAGTCGGGCTGCCCCGTCTTGGGGCACAGCGATGTAAACTCGGGGCAGTTGAGGGTCACGAGGTAGTCGTGTTCGGGATGCTTGTTGTCGAAGGCCTCAAGCACCTGTGGGGTATAGCCAAAGTGGTACTCTGTTCCCTGATTGCCCAGCAGGGTCACTCCCTGCAATTCTTGTTGGTTGCGTGGCATGGTTGTGTCTGATTAATGAATGTGAGTGCAAAGGTAGTAATTTTTGGCCAATCATGAAGAATGAACTGCCTGCTTCTTAATTTTCAAGCCCCAAAAGTAGCAAAGTAATGAAGGAGCATGGGGAGGGGAACTGTGGGCAGCAGCGAGTCCCCCTTGCCTGCCACGCTTGGCGAACGTGTGCGACCGTGGGGGCTACTCAAAGTCGATGAGGAAGTCGATGAGGTTGGCGCCCTCGGGCAGGTCGAGCTTCTTGCGCAGGCGGTAGCGCGCGCCCTCTACACCCCTCACGCTCAGTCCGGTGAATTGCGCGATGTCCTTGGTGGACAGATTCAGTCGCAGCAGCGCACAAAATCGCAGGTCGGTGGGTGTGAGCGTAGGATACTGTTCCTTGAGGCGCTTGAAAAAGTTCTGATGGATGAGGTTGAAATTGTTCTGATACACCTCCCAGAAGTTGTCGCTGTCGGCACTGTCGCCCAACTGCCCCAGCATGGCCGCCATGTCGGTCTGGCTGATGGAGCCTTTTCGGCGCTTCTGTCGCAAAGTTTCTCGCAGTCCCTCGATGGCCTGGTTGCGCGCCGCCGCATCCAGTGCCAGCGACGCCGCCTCTCGCGCCTTGTCGTTGAGCTGTGCCTCCAGCAGCTGCTGCTTCTGCTCGACGATAATCTTCTCCTGCTCCAGTACCCTGAAGTCTTGCTGCAGGCGCTGGTCCTCATACTGCCGGCGCATCTGCTGGGCCGTCTTGCGCGTGCGGTAGCGCACCAGCGCGTAGACCGCAGCCGCCAGTGTCGCGGCATACACCAGCCATGCCCACCACGAGGCATAGAAAGGGCGTGGCCGCACAAAGTGATACTCCACCGTGTCGATGACAGTGCCGTCGAGTGCCTTGACCGTGGCGACAAAGGTGTAGCTGCCGTAGCCTAGAGAGCTGTACTCGACGGTGGGTTGCTCCGAGGCCGAGCGCAGGTTCACTCCACCGCCTGTGAGCGCAAACTCAAACGTCAACGGCTCGTGGTTGAAGTTGGGGTAGGACAGCTCAATGTCCACTTGAGGCAGTGCCTGCGGCACAGAACCCTCGGTGGTGAGCGGCATCAGGTGTTCGGCATCGCCGCGCCCGTGGGTGAGGACCCGTTGCATGCGCAACTCGTGATGCGCCGTGTCGACCGGGGCGTTCCGGCTCATGTCGTAGCACCCCACCCCGTTGTTGAGGTTGAAATAGGCAACGCCATCGTGGACATACACCTTGTTCTTGGTGTCGTTGCAGTCAAGCCCGAAGAATTGGGGTGTCACCGAGCGAACCAGCCGGTAGGCCCCGTTGTCGTAGCGCACATACTTGAAGCCATTGCGCGAAGCCAGCCACAGCGAGTTGTCGTCGACGGCTGTCGCCGCATCGATGTCGGCATCATCGAGTATCGAGTCCAGCTCGGTGTAGGGCACAATCTGGCGCTTGATGTCGTCGTAGGTGTAGAGCCTGTGGTTGTGCTGGATGACGATGCGCCCGCGCATCTTCATCACATGGGTCAGTGCCATGGTTGTGTCGCTGCCTATGCGGTCGTAACGCGTCACCTGAGCACGGCGCATGTCGGGAGACAGTGTGATGCTGAACAGTCCTCGACTCATGTGCGAGGCCCAAATGACTCCCGACGGGTCGACCTCAAACTCGGCAATGGGCGCGTGCAGCCCGTCGATCTCGTGCTGATAGGTCCATGTGCCTCCCGGGTCACGTGCATAGACACGCATATTATAATACGACGACTCGAGCAGCACTTCCTTGCCATTGATGGTGCATCGCCGCATGCATGTGCTGCTCTGCTGGCGGTCGTTGATTCGCTGTGCGGTTAGCCCGACAGGGTCGATGCGCTTGGTGCCCGAGTTGTTGCCCAGCAGCAGCATACCGTCCATCTCGGTGACGTGCCAGTTCTGGCCCTCGCTGCCGCCGATGCGCCTGCACTGGCCATCAGCCGGTGTGAAACGCCATGCCGCCTGATTGGTGGCTATATACAGGTGGTTGTCGGTCACGCACAAGCCATAGACCATGCCCAGCGAGGGGCGGTCGTTGCCCGGTGTGAGCAGAGTATAGGGCGATGAGCAGGCGATGTGCGCCAGCCCGGTGTCCATGGCCACCCACACATTGCCCTGACAGTCGCACATCAGCCCCAACACACAGTTGTTGGCCAGATGACTGCCCATGTCGTAGTGCCATCGTGCCTTACCGTGGCGGTCGATGGCATACACACCACCCAGTATGGTACCTACCACCAGAGTCGAGTCGCCAGGCACCAGAGTGGCGCGGTTGATGTTGGCCGCCATCAGCTGACTGTCGCTCTCATTGGCCCACTTGCCCACCTCGCCCTTGTGCCAGCGATACAGGCCGTGCGACTGCGAGTACAGCATCAGTCCACCGCCCGGTGCGGCCGTCAGCGCCACGATGTGGTCGTTGGCCACCTGGTCGCGGCCGAACAAGCGTGTCAACCTCTCACCGTCGAGCCTATAGAAGTCGCCTTCCTGCATCTGCACATACACCACACCGTCGACCTCGTGGAAATAGAGCGGCAGCTTGTGGGGGTCGAAGTGTGTCTTGACCCGCTTCCCGTCGTAGCTGAACCATCCGGCAAACGACTGAAAGTAGACCACACCGCGCTTGTCGCGCACGATGTTCCAGATTTCATCTTCGTGGGGCTTGTAGCCGTGTGGCCACAACGATGTGTATTGCAGCCGCCCCAACTCGTCCTGCTCGAGAAAGCCGAAGTCCTGATAGGTACCCACATAGACCCTCTGGCGTGTGGCCAGCAGCGAGCGAGCCACAGCATTTCCGGGCAGTGTGGTCAGCGACCAGAAGTAGCCGTCGTAGCGCAGCACCCCCGCCCCATTGCCCACATATACCTCGCCATTGCTTCCCTGGGTGATGTCCCAGTTCTGCAATGCCGCCTGGTAGTCGGCTTTGCCATAGTTGTGCAGCACAGGCTGGAAACCGATGGTTTGACCCTGCAAGTGGTGCTGTACAATCGCGACACATGCCGCTAGTAAAATATACCGTATTTTCATGAGGTTTTTATTTGTTCATGTATGCGCCCTGCAAAGGTACAGATTTTCAGCGAAACTGACAAATTTAGTTCGATTTGCAATCATATTATGTCGTAGAGGCAAAGTACTTACATATTTTTTTACTTTTATAATCGGCTGACACAAGCACAGTTGCATGGTGTCGTAGTAGTAAAAACGTAGTGGCAAAAATGGCTGTGGTAGTGTTATGGTAGGTCAAAATTTGGCCAGCTCGGGCAGTAGCTGTAATTTTGCATCCAAAACCTAAGCAAAATTAGATAATTATAAACCCTTAAAACAACGCAATGGAAAGAAAAATCCTTACACTTTTGCTTACCATCGTGCTTGCCGCCGCTGGCATGCAGGCGCGTACAGTGAAAGGCACGGTCGTTGACCAAGTCAACGAGCCCGTGATTGGCGCTACCATCAATGTGCTGGGCACAACCCTGTCGGGTGTGACCGACTTTGATGGCACATTTGAGATTGCCAATGTGCCCGACGGGGCAACGCTCAAGTTCACCTTCATCGGCATGCAAGCCGTGGAGATGGTGGCGAGCGATGTGATGAACGTTAAAATGCAGGACGATGTGCGCAACCTCGACGAGGTGGTAGTGATTGGTTACGGCTCGGCCCAAGCCAAGGACCTGACCTCTCCCATCAGCGTGGTCAAGGGCGAGGAGCTGCTGGCCACACCGTCGGCATCGCCCATGGCAGCCATGCAAGGCAAGGTTGCCGGTGTGAATGTGGTGAACAGTGGAACACCTGGCGAGGGTCCGAAGGTGCAGATCCGTGGTAACGGCTCGTTCACCGGCGGAAGCCCCCTGTATGTGGTGGACGGAATGTTCTACGACAACATTGACTTCCTCAACACCAACGACATCGCCGACATGTCGGTGCTCAAGGACGCGTCGGCTGCAGCCATCTACGGTGTGCGCGCTGCCAACGGTGTGGTGCTCATCACCACAAAGCACGGCAACAAGAACCAGCCCGCCAAGATCACCTACAACGGCTACTATGGCTTCCAGAAAGCCACCAATGTGCTGGAGATGGCCAGCTCGAGCGAGTATGCCACCATGCTGCTCGAGGCAAACTACGACGCTTACGTGTCGACGATGAAGGCCTCGATCGACAACTACGGCGGCAGCTATGCCAATAGCGACTTCCACCAGTGGACCTATGGCAGCAACACCGACTGGTACAAGGAGCTGCTGCGCACGGCACCGATCACCGACCACAGCCTGAGCATCACCGGCGGTGGCGAGAAAGCCACCTACTCGCTGGGCGTGAACTACTTGCAGCAAGACGGTGTGATGGATGTCAACAACTACTACAAGCGCCTGAACTTTCGCGCCGCCATCGACTACGAGGCAACGAGCTGGCTGAAGGTCGGGTTCAACGGCATCTTCTCGCAGGGACGCCAGCGCACCCCCAACAATGCCGCTTGGCAGCAGGCGTTTAACGCACCGGGCATCTATCCTGTGATGGACGACCAGAACACCGCCACCTTCCCCACTCACTACGGCTCACCGCAAACGGTGGGATTCACCAACAACTTCTACAACCCCGTGGCCACGGCCAACTACCAGAATAGCCGCAACGACATCAACAAGTATCTGACCAACTTCTACGCTCAGATCACGTTTATCCCCAGCAAGCTGAACTTACGCACGAGCTATGCCTACGACTACTCGGCTGTGCACAACCGCACCTACATGCCCGAGTACTACGTGAGCAGCAACCAGCGCAACGACCAGTCGTGGGTGAGCAAGAGCGAGGCCACCTATAACAACTGGATTTGGGACAACGTGCTGACCTATAAGGACAGCTTTGGCGACCACAACCTGGGCATCATGCTCGGCCACTCGATGCGCGAGGACAAGTACCGCTACCTCTACGGCATCGGTTACGGCATTGTCGACGGCGACGACGCCTACAAGTACATCGACCTCAGCTCGGACAGCGACAGCCGTCGCGCCAGCGATGGCGGCACGCGCTACCGCAGCAACAGCTACTTTGGCCGTATCAACTACGACTACATGGGCAAGTACCTGCTGATGTTCACCTTCCGTGCCGACGGCACCAGCAAGTATCAGGAGACATGGGGCTACTACCCCTCGATTGGTGCTGCATGGGTGATGTCGAAGGAAAACTTCATGCTCGACCAGAACGCAATCAACTACCTCAAGTGGCGAGCCAGCTGGGGACGCCTGGGCAACAATGCCGTTCCTGCCAGCGACGGTTTCCGCTCGGTGTCGACCGGAATGGGCGCTTCGGGCGTCTATGGCAATGCCACCATCGCCGGCTTCCAGAACAACAGCTACTTCACCAACCTCAAGTGGGAGGTTGTCGACGAGACCAACGTAGGTGTGGAATTCGCTACCCTGCGCAACCGCCTGAGCGTGGACATCGACTGGTTCTACCGCATGACCCGCAAGGCCGTCATCGCACCGCGCTTGCCGTTTGAGAACGCAACGTTGCTGCAGAACATCGGCAAGATTCTTAACACCGGTGTGGACGTGAGCATCAACTGGGCCGACCGCGTGGGTGAGAATTTCAAGTACAACATCGGTGCCAACCTGTCTTACCTCAAAAACGAGGTCAAGAGCCTGTCGGGCAACCCCTACATCGCCGGAGGAAAGACCTACCAGTTTGTGGGCAAGGAGATGAACTCGTTCTACGGCTATGTCGTGGACGGCATCTACCAGACCGCCGAGGAGTGCGCCAACGACCCCACAGCCGTGGCCAATGGCCTGCAGCCCGGTGACTTCAAGTACAAGGATCTGACTGGCGACGGCATCGTCGACGGTGAGGACCGCACCACCCTGGGTTCGTATCTGCCCAACTTCATCTACAGCCTGAACTTCGGCTTCCAGTGGAAGGGGCTTGACTTCTCGCTCACCACCTACGGCAACGCCGGTGCGCAGATGTACAACCGCAAGCGCGCTCTGCGTTATGCCCAGAGCAACTACAACTTCGACCACGACCAGGTGGTCAACCGCTGGACCGGTGCTGGCTCGACCAACACCTATCCCTCGGCCGAGGGCTGGATTCGCTCGTGGAACGTCAGCGACCAGCGCGTCAACTCGTTCTTTGTCGAGGACGCCGACTTCTTCCGCATCCAGAACATCACGCTCGGTTACACCTTCAAGAACATCAAGATGGGCTCTTACACCCTGCCTTCGCTGCGCCTGAGCGCCACGGCCGACCGTCCGCTGACCCTGTTCAAGGCCAACAGCTTCACTCCCGAGTTGAGCGATGCAGAGGGTTGGGACACCGAGGTCTATCCGCTCACAGCAACCTACACCTTCGGTGTGACCATTGATTTCTAAATAAAGAAGTTATGTAGTTAAGAAGTTAAGTAGTTAAGACATAACCCAATGAGGCCAAACGGCCCGCAGACAATCGTCTTAATTCCATTTAACTCCCTAACTCCCTTTAACTACACAATAAAAATATTCATAAAAACAACGACAATGAAATTTCTGAAACATATCATGATGGCAGGGTTGCTGATGGTGGCGGCCACCTCGTGCAACGACTGGATGGACATCCTGCCCGAGAACACCCTGCCCGAGTCGGATGTCGACTACACCAAGACCGGCGACATGTATATGCCCGTGTCGGGAGTTTATGCCAAGCTGCGCACCGGCGGCATGCACTGGGTCATCTGGCCACTGAGCATCGTTCGCGACGGCGACGTGTGGAGTGGACGTGTCGACGACCAGGGACTGCTGGTCGACTTCGGCAACCTCAAGTATGACAACTCGTTCTGGGGCCTGAACGAGATGTGGAACCAATACTTTGGCATGGTCAAGGTGGCCAACGGCGCACTGGAGTCGCTCGACCGCTATGCCGAGAACATCACCAACGATGCCGACCGCGCCACCTATCGCGCCTACTGTGGCGAGGTGCGCATCTTGCGCGCTTACGCCTACTACCGCCTGACGCAGGCATTCGGCGATGTGACCATCTTGCGCAACAACAACCAGAGCGACCTCACTCGCTCCACTCGCGACGCCGTGGAGCGCTATATGCTCGAAGACCTGCAGTATGCCATCGACAACTGCCCCAAGGTGCGCCCCAACGAGGCCACTCACTATGGTGCGGCAACGGCCTACACCGCCGAGCTGCTGGCAGCCAAGATTCGCCTGAACCGCGGCGAATGGGCAGAGGCCGAGACGCTGACCAACGACATCATCGCAAGCAACAAGTTTGAGCTGTACAGCGACTTCTACAACCTGTTCAAGATCCCCGGCAAGCTGTGCAACGAGAGCCTGCTTGAGTGCCAGTGCACCGACTTCGGTCAGGGCAGTGGCGACATGGTCGACGCCGACCAGTGGTTCGTCTTCCAGGGCCCGGGCAACCTGGGCGGATGGAACTTTGTGGGCATCACCGACAAGTTTATCAACTGGGCTGAGGGACGCGGCGAGACCATCCGCCTCGAGACCTCGGTGCTGCGTGGAGGCACTACCACCCGCGACGGCGACTACATCAACGTCATGGGCAACGTGAACAACACCAACACCTGGAACGGCAAGGCCTACACGCCCACCAATCAGCTCACCGAGGGCCGAACCAAGTATGGCTCGAACAATAACATTCGCATCTTCCGCTACGCCGAGGTTCTGCTCATCAACGCCGAGGCCAAGGTGCGCCAGGGAAAGAATGGCGACCAGCCCTTCAACTTGGTGCGCTCGCGCGCCCAGATGCCCACGCTGACTAACGTCACCGCCGACCAGATCCTGGACGAGCGCCGTATGGAGCTGGTGTGCGAGTGGGGTGAGCGCTACAACGACCTGTGCCGCACCGGCAAGGCTGCTACCGAACTCACCGGCTGGAGCGAGAGTGTGCGTTACTACCCTGTGCCGCTGACACAGATGCAGACCGTGCCCACCCTGGCCAACGAGCCGCTCAACTAACGAAATCATACGCTCTTCATTTTTTAACCCCAGGCAGGGTGAGACCACCCGTGGCATCACCCTGCCTTTTTTCTCTACCCGATGAAACATCTGCTTGCCGCAACAGTTATTGCACTGGCACTCACCGCCAGTGCCGCCACCGACTCGGTGCGTGTGGTCAAAGGACAGGTAAGTGACTATTATATACCCGTCGTGACCAACTATGACGTGACCGGTACGGTCACCGACACCAACGGCCAACCCTTGGAGGGAGCCACGGTGATGTGGCTGCATAGCCCGGCACACTGCAACACCGATGCGCAGGGCCGATACACACTGGTCGGCACCGATGGCGACACTCGTCTGTGCGTGTACTATCCCAGCAAGGAGATGACCATCGTGGTCCGCGAGGCCGGCCGGCGCTCGGTCAACATCACTCTGCCCGACAAGACCTCGGCCAGCATTGCACCGCCGCGTCAGGCGGCACAAGCCACGCTCTGGTACGACCCACACCAGCGCAACACTACCACCTACTGCAATCCGCTCAACATCAGTTATAACTACGAGCCCTGGAACAACAACACCCGGCAGGGCGGCTCGTTCCGCTCGTCGGCCGACCCCATGGCACTGGTCTACAAGGACCGATATCTCCTGTTCTCCACCAACCAGGGCGGCTTTCACTATTCGACCAACCTCAGCGACTGGGACTTTGCCACAGCCACGTTCCAGCGTCATCCGGCCGATGACGACGAGTGCGCACCGGCCGCATGGGTGGTGGGCGACACCTTGTTCTATACCGGCTCCACCTACCAGGGGCTGCCCATCTGGTACACCACCGAACCCTACTCAGGCCGTTGGTGCCGCGCCGTGGAGCGCAACACACTGCCCACCTGGGATCCACACGTGTTTCTTGACGACGACGGCAAGCTCTATGAGTACTACGGCTCGAGCAACGAATATCCCATCAAGGGCGTGCAAATCAGCCGACAAGACTTCACACCCATCAGTCGCATCCATGACCTGGTGCTGCTGCATCCCGACCACCATGGCTGGGAGCGATTCGGCATGAACAACGACGATGAGGTGACCCTCAAGCCCTTCACCGAGGGCGCTTTCATGACCAAGCACAACGGACGCTACTACCTGCAGTATGGCGCGCCAGGCACCGAGTTCAAGACCTATGCCGACGGTGTCTATGTCGCCGACCACCCGCTGGGGCCGTTCACCTATCAGCAGCACAACCCCATGAGTTACAAGCCCGGCGGCTACGTCCGCGGCGTGGGACATGGGGGCACCTTTGCCGACCGGCACGGCAACTACTGGCATGTGGGCACCTGCATGCTCTCGCTCAAGTACAAGTTTGAGCGCCGCATCGGCCTCTACCCCACAGCCTTCGATGCCGACGGCGTGATGCACTGCAACACTGCCTTTGGCGACTACCCCTGCTGGAACGCCGACCGCAACCTCCCGAATCCGACCGACCGCTTCACCGGCTGGATGCTGCTCAGCTACGGCAAGCCGGTGACCGTGTCGAGCACCGACAGCACGCTCACCGCAGCCAGCCTCACCGACGAGAGTATGCGCACCTACTGGAGCGCACAAACCGGCGGCACCGACGAGTGGGCGCAGATTGACCTGGGGCAAGTCAAGACCGTGCGAGCCCTGCAACTCAACTACTACGACCATCACACCGTGCAGCACAACCGTGCCAGCGACCTCTACTACCAGTACCGCATCCTGGCCAGCGACGACGGCCGGCAGTGGACGCTGGTGGTGGACAAGAGCGACAACGACCGCGACGTGCCGCACGACTACGTCGAGCTGCGCCAGCCCTTGCGGGCGCGGTATCTGCGCGTCGAGAACCTGCATGTGCCCTCGGGCGGCAAGTTCTGCCTGAGCGGACTGCGTGTGTTCGGTCTGGCCGACGGTCCGCGACCGGCGGCAGTCAAGCGGTTCACCGTCAGTCGCGACAAGGCCGACCCACGCAACGCCAAGCTCACCTGGACACCTGTCGAAGGGGCCTACGGCTACAACATCTACTACGGCACCGCCCCCGACAAGCTCTACCACTGCATCACCGTCAACGGCGACACCAGCTACGACCTGCGCGGCCTGGACCTGGGCACCCACTACCACTTCGCCATCCAAGCCCTTGCCGAGACGGGAACCTCGAGTATAGTTAAAAGTTTATAGTCAACAGTTTATAGTTAAGCGTTCAGTATGTCGGTGTATTCCGAAACGCAGTCTCGGTACACCCAACAAAAATAAGCACACAATGAAGAAAACCCTCCTCCTCGCGGCCATTTTGGCCCTGATTGGCTGCAAGAGCAGCTCCGGCACCGTCACCGACGAGCCAGTCACCCCACCCACCGCCGAGACGCGCCCGGCCACCTTTGCCAGCGACGACGCCATGCTCGACTACATCGAGCGCATCCACTTCAACTATATGTGGGAAGGCGCCGAGCCTATCTCGGGCCTTGCCCGCGAGCGCATCCACCTGGATGGCGACTACCCTGAGCATGACCAGGACGTGGTCACCACAGGCGGCAGCGGATTTGGCATCGCCGGGCTCATCGTGGCCATGGAGCGCGGCTTCATCACCCGCGACCAGGGCATCGAGCGGCTCACACGCATCGTGGGCTGGCTGGAACGCGCCGACCGCTTCCATGGCGTGTGGCCACACTGGCTCTACGGCCCGTCGGGGCGCGTCAAGCCCTTTGGACAGAAGGACAATGGCGGCGACCTGGTGGAGAGCTGTTTCTTGATGCAAGGACTGCTTTGCGCCCGTCAGTACTTGAACCGCGACACCGAGCAGGAGCGCGGGCTGGTTGCCCGCATCAACGCCTTGTGGCAGGCCATGGAGTTCGACTGGTACACCCGGGGTGGACAGGATGTCATCTATTGGCACTGGTCGCCCGACTACGGCTGGGAGATGAACTTCCCACTCGAGGGCTACAACGAGTGCATGATTGTTTACATCCTGGCTGCCGCATCCCCCACACACAGCGTGCCGGCATCGTGCTATCACAAGGGTTGGGCACGCTCGGGAGGCATCCGCAGCGAGGCCGCTCCCTACGACTGCTCCCTGCAGGTCAAGCACAACGGTGCCGAGGCCACCGGCGGCCCACTCTTCTGGGCACACTATAGCTGGATTGGCCTTGACCCGCGCGGCCTGAGCGACCAGTATGCCGACTACTGGCAGGTGGTGCGCAATCATGCGCTGAGCAACTATCGCTACTGTGTGGCCAACCCCAAGAACTATCGCGGCTATGGCACCGACTGCTGGGGGCTCACCGCCAGTTATTCGACCGTGGGCTATGCCGCTCACGCACCCAACAACGACTTGGGGGTCATCACCCCAACCGCCGCCCTGTCGTCGATGCCCTACACCCCGGCCGAGTCGATGGCTGCCCTCAAGGGCTTCTATGCCCGCGGCGAAGGCATCTGGGGCAAGTATGGCTTCTACGATGCGTTCAGCCCGGTTTCTGGTTGGACTCAGCCCCGTTACCTGGCCATCGACCAGT
Source organism: Muribaculaceae bacterium (assembly GCA_017477555.1). Taxonomy (GTDB): domain Bacteria; phylum Bacteroidota; class Bacteroidia; order Bacteroidales; family Muribaculaceae; genus Sodaliphilus. Next base: position 7,210 of record JAFUVK010000007.1, on the reverse strand, counting down.
GCACCATCGCTCCGATGATTGAGAACCACCGCACAGGCTTGCTGTGGCGCCTGTTCATGAGTTGCCCCGAGGTGCAGCAAGGATTGCAAAAGCTGGGCTTTTCAATTAATTCATAATTAATAAAATAATTTATAGTTGATAATATAGTTTATAATTAAGGGTTGATTCTTATTTTTTAATATTCAATATTCAATTCTCAATTCATGATGAAACGACTCTTCACCTTGTGCATTGTGCATTGTGCATTGTGCATCTGTCTGGCCCAGGGCGTGGATCACGCACGCATGAACCAGTTTGTGGACAACCTCATGGCGCAGATGACCCTGCAAGAGAAGCTCGGTCAGCTCAACCTGCCCGTTACGGGCGACATCATCACCGGTACGGCGGTCAGCGGCAATGTCGTGGACCAAATCAAGGCCGGAAAAGTGGGCGGCCTCTTCAACATGAAGGGGGTCAAGAACATCCGGCAGTTGCAGGAGGTGGCCGTCAAGCAGAGCCGCCTGGGCATCCCACTGATTTTCGGCATGGATGTGATTCACGGCTACGAGACCGTCTTTCCCATCCCGCTGGCACTGTCGATGAGCTGGGACATGGAGGCCATCCGCAACTCGGCACGCATCGCAGCCATCGAGGCAACAGCCGACGGCATTTGCTGGACATTCAGCCCCATGGTGGACGTGTGCCGCGAGCCCCGCTGGGGACGCATGAGCGAGGGCAACGGCGAGGACCCCTTCCTGGGTTCGGCCATCTGCCGCGCCATGATTGAGGGCTACCAGGGCAGTGACCTGACCGACAAGGCCACCATGATGTCGTGCGTCAAGCACTTTGCACTCTATGGCGCTCCCGAGGCAGGCCGCGACTACAACACGGTGGACATGAGCCGCGTGCGCATGTTCAACGAGTACTTTCCACCCTACCAGGCCGGTGTGGAGGCTGGAGCCGGCAGCTTCATGACCTCGTTCAACACCATCGACTATATCCCGGCCACGGGCAACCGCTGGCTCATGACCGAGGTGCTGCGCGACCGCTGGGGATTTGACGGATTTGTCGTGACCGACTACACCGCCATCAGCGAGATGATTAACCACGGTATGGGCGACTTGCAGACTGTCTCGGCGCTGGCACTGAACGCCGGAACCGACATGGACATGGTGGCTGAGGGCTTCCTGGGCACGCTCGAGAAGTCATTGAACGAGGGAAAGGTCAACATGGCGGCCATCGACCAGGCCTGCCGACGCATCCTCGAGGCCAAGTACAAGCTGGGACTGTTTGACGACCCCTATCGCTATCTCGATGACAAGCGCGCCAGTAAGGAAATCTTCACTGCCGAGCATCGTGCCGCCGCCCGCCGCCTGGCCACCGAGACCTTCGTGCTGCTGCAGAACAAGGCGGGTGTCCTGCCACTGAAACGGACGGGAAAGATTGCCCTCGTGGGACCGCTGGCCAACACCCGCGCCAACATGCCCGGCACATGGAGTGTGGCCGCCACCAGCGACCGCTATAGCACACTGCTCGAGGCCATGCAACGCGCCACTAAGGGCAAGGCCGAGGTCATGTATGCCAAGGGGTGCAATGTGTGCTACGATGCCGAACTGGAGAAGAACTCGACCATGTTTGGCCGCGAGATGCGCGACGAGCGCGACCCGCAGGCCATGCGCGACGAGGCGGTGGCCGTGGCACAAAAGTGCGACGTCATCGTGGCCGCCATGGGCGAGCCCAGCGAGATGTCGGGCGAGAGCAGCTCGCGCAGTCAGCTCACCATCCTGGACGCACAACGCGACCTGCTCGAGGCGCTTCTGGCCACGGGCAAGCCCATCGTGCTGCTCAACTTCAGCGGACGCGCCACGGTCATGGACTGGGAGGTGGCACATATCCCCACCATCCTCAATGTGTGGTTCGGAGGCAGTGAGGCGGCCGACGCCATCTGCGATGTGGTCTTCGGCGATGTGTCGCCCAGCGGACGCCTCACCGTGACCATGCCCCGCAACGAGGGACAGATTCCCATCTACTACAACCACCTCAACACCGGGCGCCCCAACCCTAAGTGGTTCACCAAGTTCACCACCAACTATCTGGATGTGCCCAACGATCCGCTGTTCCCCTTCGGCTACGGGTTGAGCTACACTACATTCAGCTACGGCGCACTCACGCTGAGCGGCAACCAGCTGTCGCGCAACACCCTCGACGCCACAAGTCAGCTCACAGCCACGGTAACGGTCACCAACACTGGCAACCGCGAGGCCAGCGAGGTGGTACAGCTCTACATCCGCGACATGGTGGGCTCGATAGCCCGGCCGGTGAAGGAACTCAAGGGCTTTGAGCGCATCACACTCAAGCCCGGCGAGAGCCGCAAGGTGTCGTTCACCATCACGCCCGACCTGCTCAAGTTCTACAACGCCGACCTAGTCTATGACTGTGAGCCTGGCGAGTTCCAACTCATGGTCGGTCCCAACAGCCGCGACCTCCAGACTCAGACGTTCACCCTAATGAACTAAACTCAACTCCCTCTCCCCTGCTAGGGGAGAGGGACTCGCTGCAGCCACATTTTCTCTGGGTCATCACCAACAATGTAGGGCTGCGTCGAAGGCACAGCCGCAAGGGTAATCTGCCTTGCTTCCGGCTGTGCCTTCGGTGCAGCCCTACAACTTGGTTGCTGCCCAGGCAGGGGAGGGGGAATTGGGGTCTGCTCAGCCTAGGCTGCGGTAGCGGATGCGCGTAGGCTCTTCCTTGCCCAGACGCTTGAGCTTGTTCTCCTCATACTCCGAGTAGCTGCCCTCGAAGAAGAACACATTGGAGTCGCCCTCAAAAGCCAGGATGTGGGTGCAGATGCGATCCAGGAACCAACGGTCGTGGCTGATGACCACGGCGCAGCCGGCAAAGTCCTCGAGACCCTCCTCCAGCGCTCGTAGCGTATTGACGTCGATATCGTTGGTAGGCTCATCGAGCAACAGTACGTTGCCCTCCTCCTTCAGTGCCAGTGCAAGCTGCAAGCGGTTTCGCTCACCTCCCGAGAGCACGCCGCACAGCTTCTGCTGGTCGGCTCCCGAGAAGTTGAAGCGCGACAGGTAGGCGCGCGCGTTGACATCGCGTCCACCCATGCGCAGCAACTCCACACCGCCCGAGATGACCTCATATACGCTCTTGTTGGGGTCGATGCTGGTGTGCTGCTGGTCGACGTAGACTGCCTTGACCGTCTCACCCACCTCAAACGTGCCGCTGTCGGGCTGTTCCAGGCCCATGATCAGGCGGAACAGCGTGGTCTTGCCGGCACCATTGGGTCCGATGACCCCCACGATGCCGTTGGGTGGCAGCATGAAGTTGAGGTCATCAAAGAGCAGCTTGTCGCCATAGGCCTTGGCCACATGTTGGGCTTCGATGACCTTGTTGCCCAGTCGCGGCCCGTTGGGAATGAAAATCTCGAGCTTTTCCTCTTTCTCCTTGACCGTCTCGTTGAGCAGGCGGTCGTAACTGTTGAGTCGTGCCTTACCCTTGGCTTGGCGCGCCTTGGGTGCCATGCGCACCCACTCGAGCTCGCGCTGGAGGGTCTTCTGACGCTTGCTCTCGGTCTTCTCCTCCTGAGCCAGGCGCTGAGTCTTCTGCTCGAGCCAGCTACTGTAATTACCCTTCCAGGGTATGCCCTCGCCGCGGTCCAGCTCCAGGATCCAGCCCGCCACGTGATCCAGGAAATAGCGGTCGTGGGTCACGGCGATGACCGTGCCGGCATATTGCTGCAGGTGCTGCTCGAGCCAGTCGATCGACTCGGCATCGAGGTGGTTGGTAGGCTCGTCGAGTAGCAGGACGTCGGGCTTCTGCAGCAGCAGGCGGCACAGTGCCACACGGCGGCGCTCGCCACCGCTCAGGTGCTCGCACGACTGGTGGGCCGGCGGACAGCGCAGAGCATCCATGGCCCTCTCCAGCCGCGAGTCCAGGTTCCACGCATCGGTGGCATCAATCACATCCTGCAGCTCGGCCTGTCGGGCGAAGAGTTGGTCCATCTTGTCCTGATCCTCATAGTACTCGGGCAGGCCGAACTTTTGGTTGATTTCCTCATACTCGGCCAGAGCGTCGACCACGGGCTGCACACCCTCCATGACCACCTCACGGACGGTCTTGGTGGGATCGAGCTGCGGGTCCTGGGGCAGGTAGCCCACCGAGTAGCCCGGTGCGAACACCACTTGTCCCTGGTACTTGGTCTCAATGCCGGCGATGATTTTCATCAAGGTCGACTTTCCCGAGCCGTTGAGTCCTATGATTCCTATCTTCGCCCCATAGAAGAACGATAGATAGATGTTCTTGAGCACTTGCTTCTGGTTCTGCTCGATGGTCTTGCTCACACCCACCATCGAGAAAATGATTTTCTTGTCGTCTACTGTTGCCACGATATGCTAGTTGAGATTTATATAATTAAGGATAATGAGTCGCTTTTTGCAATGAATTTACAAAGTTCGTGAAATTATCGCACATTGCCAAAAAAGCGGCGATTTTTTTGCCCTTGCGCTCCGATTTAGTAACCGTAAAAAGGGGGAAGGGGAAAGGGGAAGGGCTATTGGGGTAGGGACGGCACAGGGGTGCTGTCCCTACCTTAACTCAACGGCCAGCTCATCGCCAAACTCGCCGCCCGACCGGCAATTTGCGGTGAAAGGTACCCTACTCTTGCCAGCACTAAGACTCGATAATCTCGCGGCCGAAGGGGGTGAACGCGATGTGAGCCATCTTCATGTGTTGCTTACCGAAGGGTATGCCCACAACGGTGATGTAGAGCAGTATACCGAAGAACCAGTGAGTCAGCGCAATCCAGATGCCGCCCACAAAGAACCAGATGATGTTCATCACCGTGTTCAGGCAACCGCTGGTGGGCTTGCGCACCACGCGCGAGCCGAACGGCCACAGGCACAGTATGCCCAGCTTGAACGACTGCAGCCCGAAAGGTATGCCGATGATCGTGACCATCATGGCCAGTGAGGCCATGAAATACTCTACGGCGGTGGCTATGCCGCCAAAGATGAGCCAGATGATATTGCCCAGAAATTTCATTGCTTCAGTAAGTTTTTAGTAACCGTTAAAAAATAAATTGGTGTGATTTAGCTCAGATTTTTAGTTCATTTTTGTTTTGTGAAGAAGGAGTTATGCGGGCATAACGACTGATGAGCAAAGCAAAAAGGGACAAAAAGATGAGCTGGAGGTATCATAATAATCGTGCCAAGTTATTTTTTATGGTTATTTAGGCTTTTAAATTGCAAACCGTGTGCCAACCTCTACCACAGCACGCGAGCAATGATGGCTGCCGCGCGCTCCAGGTTGCGCGCATCGGTGTCGTCAAACTGTGCCAGCTCCTTACTGTCGATGTCGAGTACGCCGCGCACCACGCCACCGCCATCAATCAGCGGCACCACGATCTCGCTGCGCGACAGCGAGCTGCACGCTATGTGTCCAGGAAACCGCTCAACGTCGGGCACCACTTGTGTGGTGGCCTTGGCCCAAGCCGTGCCGCACACCCCGCGGCCACGTCCTATGCGGTAGCAAGCCACGCTTCCCTGGAACGGCCCGAGCACCAGCCGGTCGCCGTCCACCAGATAGAATCCCACCCAGAAGAATCGCTCTCCCATCACGTCGCGCATCAGTGCCGACGCATTGGCCAGCACACTGGTCAGGTTGTCCTCGCCGGCTATCAGTCCTTGTAGCTGTTCCAGCAGATTGTCGTAGAGTTTTTGTTTCATTTTTTAGTCGTAAAGTATTCTAACGGAGTTTCTTTTTGGTAGTTAAGGAGTTAAAGGGAGTTAAGGGGTTACATGATGGCTGTAGGGACGGCATTGCTGCGCGCGTTGCGCTTGCCCTTCGGGCTCCCGTTCGGTCGCGAGCACTACGTGGTTCCTATGCCGTCCGCCTCGACAAAATGTAATGTTGAATGCAGCCTGGAGGCGGACGGCACAGGGGTGCCGTCCCTACCCACCCACGGCCAGTTCCTTGCATTCGCCTAACCACTTACCCCCTTAACTACAGACAAGTAGCTACTTTAGAGAGTCAAGTTAGTTACCACTCGATGGGCGCGAGGCCCTGCCCTACGAGGTAGGCGTTGGCCTGCGAGAAGTGGCGACAGCCGAACCACCCTCCGCGGTTGGCCGACAGCGGCGACGGGTGTGCGGCGGTGAGCACCAGATGCTCCATGCGGTTGATGAAGCGCCCTTTCTGCTTGGCATAGTTTCCCCAAAGCATGAACACGAGTCCTCGCCGCTGCGTGGCCAGCGCAGCCACCGCGGCATCGGTAAACTGCTCCCATCCTTTGCCCTGGTGAGAGCCTGCCTGGTGAGCCTGTACGGTGAGCGTGGCGTTGAGCAGGAGTACTCCCTGGCGTGCCCAGCGTGTGAGGTCGCCGCTGGCGGGCATCGGCGCGCCGGTGTCGTCGTGTACCTCCTTGAAGATATTGACCAGCGACGGCGGGAACGGAACGCCATCGTTCACGCTGAAGCACAGCCCGTTGGCCTGACCGGGTCCGTGGTAGGGGTCCTGTCCCAGAATCACCACCTTCACCTGCTGAAACGGTGTTGCGTCGAATGCCGCAAAGATCTGCCTGCCCGGCGGGAACACCTGCCGAGTGCGGTATTGCTCGCGCACAAACTGCGTGAGTTGCTCAAAATAAGGCTGTTGCCACTCATGGTCCAAGGCCGCGAGCCACGATGGTTCGATTCTTATGTTCATAATTTCGTCAAAAAAAGCTTTCGGATTTGCAAAGCTACAAAAAAAATAGTAATTTTGCAGGCCCAAAGCTACAAAAAAGTATTTTGGACCCGTAGTTCAATGGATAGAATAAAGGATTCCGGTTCCTTCGATTGGGGTTCGACTCCCCACGGGTTCACTCTGACAAAAGCCAATTCACTACCATTCAGTGAATTGGCTTTTTATTGTCCCATCCCGAGGCAGACACCATGAATAATTCGTGATGCAAAAGACATAAGAACAAGAGTTTTTCATCCTATTCGCAGGAAAAAAGACATAAGAACATAAGGACATAAGGTTTCATCCTATTCGCAGGGAAAAAGATATTGGGTGGGGGCATCGCCGCAACAATGTCCTCGCTCCACAACAATGTAGGGCTGCGCCGAAGGCCCCCCCGGCAGCGAGGCAGACGACCCATGCGGGTGTGCCGTCGGCGCCCCCCTCCCATTCCGCAGTCCGACATCCCAGGCCGCGAGGCCGGTCACGCGGGATGCCG
>JAFUVK010000104.1 GCA_017477555.1 Muribaculaceae bacterium | reverse complement strand
GGGGACAATTTCTTCTTGTCCCTTGTTCTCTCTTGTACTACGTCTATCTTTAACCTGTTTCGGTTGCGAATCATGTCAAGGATCTCTCCCGCTCGTCGCCCCTCGGGCGAAAAGCGGTGCAAAGGTACAACCACTTTTCCAAACAGACCAAATTTTTCAGCAACTTTTTTACAAAAAAATTTTCATGTGGGCCCTACACCTATATTATATAGAACCGCGGCATGGCGGACGGCAAGGATGACGAGGCCAGGCATAGGGGAGCTGCACGGACGGGATGCTGGGGGCAATTGAAATAATCTTATCGGCCTAGCAGTGCATTAATGACGGCACCGACATCGCTGATGTCAACCACACTGTCTCCAGTGACATCAAACTGCCACTTGTGATATAGTGGCGGTGCCGTGTCATGGCCCTGATGCCCAATGGGCACGTCATAGCCCAACATTACGTTGATTATGATATTGATGTCGGCGATGTCGACCAGTCCGTCTTGGTTAAGGTCGCACGGCAGAGCCGCCTCCGTCTGAAAATACGAGCCTCGATAGAGGATGTTCCCCTCCAGATCGGTGAGCATCATGAGTCCTAAGACACCCTGGCGCAACGAGGCCGAACGCTGTGAAAAAGGCTTGTCAAGGAAACCCGCCAAAAGGCCGTCAGCTCCCACTCCCTGGACATATCGCGCATCTCCGATGTTCAGTATGTAGGTCTCGACCACCATATCGCCCAGCTGCGCCTCGGTAATCTCGGAGACAAAGATTGTGTCGACTTGGCTCTTGTAGCAAGTATCAAGATTCTCAACGAAGGCTTGAACATTGTCAAAGTCATATACCAGACACTCATGCGTGAGTTCTTGGAATGTCCCCGGCAAGGTCATGAAAGGCCGCTCGCACGTGTCGCTCTGCTGTATCGGTGCGAAATAGACCTTACCACCTTGTTCTCGGGCCAGCGCGACCGGGCTGTCATGAGGTGTAAGCCGGTCGGTGGCATAGCGATAGCACTTTTTGTAATTGATACCGCAAACAATGGTGTCGCCCATGAATTGCATTTTCTGGTCGACAATCGTGAGAGTGGAATCGACAATTGCGCTATCGGGACTTGTCTCGAAAACGGCATAGGCATAATGCCACACCACCCCTTCGCGCACAAGGCACGGCCCAAGCGCATTTTGTGACATCACAGTAATGGCAACCCATGTCAACAGACATGTAATAGCGAATGTTCTTTTCATAACATATATTTTTACTGAATGATCGGGAGACGCTATATAAATGGACGATTTTTTACCATTTCTCCTAAATAATTGGCCAATGGCACCTCCAATCCTAGTCGGCGTGCCAGACGATGGCGCAGCGCGCGAACCACCGAGTCGTTCTTTAGTCCCAAACACACCGCAATGCTCGATGAGCGCATCCCCAATGCAGTGAGAATCACCATGCCACGCTCTTTTTCGTCCAAGTGAGGGTGGGCATCCAAGAAATTGGACATCACCCCATCGTTGTTGTCATCGATGTAACGTTGCAATTCATTGATTAACTCACCTCGCTCGGTGAATGCCTCGACCTCTTTCATAAACTGCTTGTAGAAAACCTTTTCGGGGTATTCGTTGCTCATGTTAATCAAGCGATTGCACAGACCGCTATACGCAGACAGCAGCTCAGTCAACCGTTGGTTCAGATGCGTATCGGACTGTCGGCTAAGCTCAAACATCTGTCGCTGCACGATTTGTTCTTCTTTCAATTGGTCAATCTGCATCTTCAGCCTAGAGTACTGCCTGGTGTCGCGGCGATGTATCAAATATCCTATGCCAACCATAGCCGCTAAGCTCGCGAGTAGTACCGCCAATAGCCAATAGAGCCTCGCAGAGTCGCGTCGGTGTTCGGTTAGCCGCTGTCGCACATCACCCTGACGGTCCACAGTGAGCAATCGTGCAATCACGGCATTGGCCCTGAGCGAGTCGTGCAATTGCTCGCGTTGCTCGCTGTAGGTTATGTAGTCTACGATATCGTGATGGTTTTTAGCTATCATCTTGAGGCAAAACAGTCGCATGGATGCTCGCTGCTCGTTGTCGTCGTGCCGCGAGGCCATATCGAGATAGTACTGTGCCGAGTCGTTCCGTCCCATCAGGGCATAGGCGCATGCTGCATCAAGCATAGCGTCGACCGCATATTGCGCTGTGGGATAATGCCTCACACAGTAGGTAGCCAGTTCCTTGGCCGTCTCATGTATCGAGTCCTTGAGAAAGCCTCTGGCCAGATATTCCAAACTCCGCGCACAGTTAGCACTGTCGCCGCATTGCCTTGCCAACCGATAGGCCCTCTCCAGGTTGCGCCTGGCCGAGTCGATGCCCATGCGGCGTTGCAGTGCTCCCGTTCCCAGCAGCGAGTAAATAATCTGCAACGTGTCGCCCACCATATTATAATAGTATAGTGCCCTCTCAAAACGCCTCAGGTCCTCATTGTTCTGCGCACTGAAGTTCGACAACAGCTGGGCGATGCGATAGTTGACCTGTGCCAGGTTGCGCCAGTCGGTTTTGTCGACAGTCGCTTCGGCTTCCTTGTAGAGTGCCATCGCCTGCTCCGGCTGTCCGTGGACTTCGCAATGAAGACCCATGTATATCATTGCCCTCACCAGCCGCTCGTTGTCCTTGCCGTATTGCCGATAGTAGGAGAGCGCCGCATTGGCCAGCGAGTCGCTAGCCAGTTCAAATCGCCCAGTGCGGTAGGCCGTTTGCGTCCAGAGCAAGGCATAGTAAGCCCGCGTGGCGACATTTCCCAAACTCGCCGTATCGAGGCTGCGCAGCAAGTCCAAGGAACTGTCGGGAGCCGTATAGATTACTTCATCGGCCATCTCCAAAATCCGCCTGTTTTGGTCTCGGCACGACAGCACCGCCATGACAAGTAGCGGCAATATGATGAAAGTCAGAATCCGTCTCATCGCATCTCGATTATAATTCTGCAAAGGTAGGACAAAATCCTAAACATGACAAATATTTTTGCGCAACACTTTCACATTGCAAAGAACTATCTAGCAGCCGTTTGATATCAAGGATAGCCGCAACAAAGTGTAAAAACGTGGAATTGAGGCAACAGCCGCGACATAGCCTCGGCATTGACAACCGCGTGAGGTTACCTGTTAGTGCTTGGCTTGCACAAATTTGTAGGAATGGGGGGAAAGTTGTAACTTTGCGGTGCAAAAAATCAGCCAACAATGAACGAGAACAAACAGAAGGTTGCCCTGATTACGGGCATTACGGGGCAGGACGGCAGCTATCTGGCCGAGTTTCTGCTGGAGAAAGGCTATGAAGTGCATGGCACGCTGCGCCGCAGCAGCAGTTTCAACACCGGCCGCATCGAGCATCTGTATCTGGACGAATGGGTACGCGACATGAAGCAGAGCCGCCGCATCGAGCTGCACTATGCCGACATGACCGACTCGAGCAGCCTGATTCGCATCATCGAGAAAATCAAACCCGACGAGATCTATAACCTGGCCGCACAGAGCCATGTGAAGGTGTCGTTCGATGTGCCGGAGTACACAGCCGATGTCGATGCCACTGGCACATTGCGTCTGATAGAGAGCGTGCGCATTGCCGGTCGGGCCGACGTGACAAAGATTTACCAGGCCAGCACGAGCGAGCTATATGGCAAGGTGCAGGAGGTGCCTCAGAGCGAGACCACGCCTTTCTATCCCCGTAGCCCCTATGCCGTGGCCAAGCTGTATGCCTTCTGGATCATGAAGAACTACCGCGAGAGCTACGGGATGTACTGCGTGAACGGTATCCTGTTCAACCACGAGAGCGAGCGCCGCGGCGAGACATTTGTCACGCGCAAGATTACGATGGCGGCCGCCCGCATCGCCCACGGCAAGCAGGACAAGCTGTATCTGGGCAACCTGAACGCCCGGCGCGACTGGGGCTATGCTAGGGACTATGTGGAGTGCATGTGGCTGATTATGCAGCAGCCTGAGCCTGATGACTATGTGATTGCCACGGGCGAGTATCACACCGTGCGCGAGTTCTGCACACTGGCTTTCCACTATGCCGGCATCGAGCTGGAGTGGCGCGGCGAGGGGCTGTCCGAGCAGGGTGTGGACAAGGCCACTGGGCGCGTGCTGGTGGAGGTCGACCCGAAATACTTCCGTCCGGCCGAGGTCGAGCAGCTGCTTGGCGACCCCACCAAGGCCAAGGAACGGCTGGGCTGGAACCCGCGAAAGACCAGTTTCGACCAGCTGGTGCGGCTGATGGTGGAGCATGACTTAATGCATAATTCATAGTGCATTATGTAGAATGGCTGAGGCGTGCCTCGGCATAGTTGACCGATGAGAACTTATTAGCTAAAAAGATGGAGAAAGACAGTAAAATATATGTGGCCGGCCACCGGGGACTGGTGGGTTCGGCCATCTGGAACAATTTGAGAGAGAAAGGCTACACCAACCTTGTGGGCCGTACACACAGTGAACTAGACCTGATGGACGGTGTGGCCGTTCGAGAATTTTTCGACCAGGAACAGCCCGAGTATGTGGTGCTTGCCGCCGCTCATGTGGGAGGCATTATGGCCAACCTGAAGTATCGCGCCGACTTCATTTACCAGAACCTTCAGATTCAGCAGAACGTGATAGGCGAGAGTTGGCGGCATGGGGTAAAGAAACTGCTCTTTTTGGGCAGCACATGTATCTATCCTCGCGAGGCACCACAACCCATCGGTGAGACAAGCCTGCTCACCTCACCACTGGAGTATACCAACGAGCCCTATGCCATCGCCAAGATAGCCGGCATGAAGATGTGCGAGAGCTTCAACCTGCAATATGGCACCAACTATATCGCCGTGATGCCCACCAACCTGTATGGGCCACGCGACAACTTCGACCTTGAGAAGAGCCATGTGATGCCTGCCATGATCAGGAAGATGCACCTGGCCCGCCTGCTCAACGAGGGCGACTGGCAGGAGCTGCGCGCCGACCTTGACTGCCGCCCGGTGGAAGGCATTGACGGCCAAGCCAGCGAGGCCGATATAGAGGCCTTGTTGAGCCGGTATGGCATCACGCGCGAGTCACTGACGTTATGGGGCACAGGTCGGCCCATTCGCGAGTTCTTATGGAGCGAGGACATGGCCGACGCCAGTGTCTACTGCCTGGAGCATATCGACTTTGACGATGTGCGCGGCATCGATCCAGAAGTTCGCAACTGCCACATCAACATAGGCAGCGGCAAGGAGGTGACCATCGGCCAGCTGGCCGAACTAGTCAAGGCCACTGTGGGCTACTGTGGTGAGCTTCGCTGGGATGCCAGCAAGCCCGACGGGACTATGCGCAAGCTCACCGACGTGAGCAAGCTGCACGGTCTGGGCTGGCGGCACCGCATGGAGCTGGAGGACGGCGTACCGGCACTGTATCGGTGGTATGTTGAGTCGATACACAATGCATAATGCACAATGCACATTTGCCACTTTGCTCATGATGATTCTGAGCAATCTCGCATGTGTAGGGCAAGCGTCCAAACCGTGGACACTGAAACCTTATGCGGGACTGGCATTGTACCAATTTATTGGCGACGAGGCCGATGGTTGCCGAATGCGCCCTGGCGTGGTAGCGGGTGTTGAGGTGCGTTACCGCATCAACAACTTTATGAGCGTATCGGGCGGTGTGGAGTATGTGCCGCGCGGTTCGAACTTACGCAACCTGCATGGTTACATCCGCCAAGACCACCTGAGCATTCCCATACTGCTTCACTTCCACCCCTTTGGGCATCACATCGACATGACACTGGGTGCCGCCCCGTCGCTGGGTGTGCATAGCGTGATGCGCGTGTCGGGCAAGCACTGGCAGAGCAAGGACTTGTTCTATAGCAGCGATGTGCTTATTCCGTTGGGCGTGAGCTACACGTTCAACAATGGCCTGAGCATCGGCGGCCGCTTGTCGGCTGGCCGGAAGACCATGATACGACGCGATGCCACCTACCAGGGCGAGCGCTATAACCTGCGCGGTGCCAAAGTCAACAACAACGAGGTATCAGTCATGGTGGGTTATCAGTTTGTGCTATGAGAAGACTACTTTATATACTGCTGCCACTGCTTATTGTTGCAGGTTGCAAGCATGATGGCGACATGGAGCTATGGAACGACCTGAAGGTGGGTGACGACATTTTTCATTTCACTCAAGTGGAGTACAACAACAGCGACTGGATAGTGTGTACGGGCGACCATGAGGGTAGCTTGCTACTGCAGTTCGCTCTTGCCGACGGCACAGTCATCACTCGCAAGCACATGCTGCAATGCCCCGAGGGCTACCATATCGAGTATTCCATTCCGCCCGGCACGGTGCTGGCCACCATGCAAGGCAACAGTGGCCTTCGCGGCAACTATTGCGGCATTGGTGGTCGTGTCGTGGTTGAGCGCCATGAGTTCAAGACCACGATTGCGATGCACGACTTGCAGCTTGCGCATCTTGAAACTCACGACACCATCGACATCGTCAATGGTTATCTGAGCTTCGATTTGTCATTCTTTTGATTGCGGTGCCTCGGCAGAACCGAGGCTCACACAACGGAAGGACGAGGCTCACACAACGGAAGGGCTGATGTTCCATAACCTAAAAGGCCGGGGTCTCCGCGATTATGGAGGCTCCGGCCTGACTACTTAACTAACTTTGTGCTTATGAAAAAATCTCTTACTCTCTCGTTTGCTGTCGCGCCGCTAGTGGGTGCGCCGGCTGTTGTTGACGGTTCCGCTCTTGCTTGTGCCATTGCTGCTCGAGCTGGTGGTCGAGAAGGTGCGGTTGGTCTTGGTGGTCGACTCGGTGCGGGTCACTGATGCGTTGCCTGAGCGTACCGACCCCATCGTGCTTGTAGAGGTGACGCTGGGTTGTGTTCGCGTGGTCGTGGTGGTGACCTTGCTTGCCGAGTTGGCGCTACCGGCACCCATGCGGGTGTTCGTGGTGGTCATTTCCGCGCTGGGTCGTGTGCGTCCGTTGGTAATGGTGCCGTTGCCGGGGTTGGTGAAGCCTCCGTTGTTGGTCTTGGTCGACGTACCCGTTCGTGTGCTCATTGTGCGTCCAGTGGTGACAACGTTGGGCTTCTTGTCATCGAACTTGCCCTCAAATCGGCTGGTGTTGCTGTGCCTGTACTCACCGCGGTAGGTTGTGTACACCCTGGGTGCCGAGCTGTAGAAGCGGGCGCGGGGGTAGCGGTCATAGATGGTGAAGTGGAAGGAACTATTGACCCAGGAGATGGGGCGGTAGAAGTGCTCAGAAGCCAAGAAAGTGTGCATCTGGCTGTAGGTGAGCACATAGCTCAGTTCTCGTGTGCGGCGCTCCCAGTAGATTCCGAAGATGTCACCCATTACATCGACATTCATGAGGTAGTCGAGGTTGATTTCGTATACGGCATCCACTTGTGCGGCATTCAGATAGAGTTCGTAAGCCATTTTGTCGGTCAGGAACCATGCCTGCTCGCGAGCCTGGCTGTAGCTCATTGCGCTGGCCATCATTACAGCGGCCATAGCGACGAAGGAGGTGATAAAACGCTTCATAGTTCTTGAGTGTTGTGCTTCGCCTTTCGGCTAAGCGGTTTGACAATTGGTTCTTTGCCCTACAATCATGCAAATAGCAGGCCAGAATATGCTCAAATTCTGCCCTGCCCGACCAACAGTCTAAAAGCATCGCTTTTTGGGTTCAAAGCACCGACCGAGCGGTCAAAATAGTCCTAATCGAGCCTAACACATTGCAGATTTCCACTAAACTATTGCGCAATCCAAACAAATTATTTAAATTTGCGAGCAAAACACTTTAATCAGTCAGCAGATGGATAATTAGGGTTCTGTCCATTGATGGCTATATAATGATGAACCCAGCTAAAAACAACCTTATGAAAAAACAATTACTTACAATGAGTGCCCTGCTCCTGACGAGCTTTCTGATGAGCGCACAATTGGTGGGCAATCCCACTGTGACCTACACCATCGACGAGATCAACACCGATGGCTTCAAGATAACCTTCTCGCCCAACGAGGACTGCGCCGGCTATGCGGCATGCCAATTTGATGCCGGCACAGCTGAACAGCAGTTTGCCATGTTCGGCACCTGGATGGGTTTCTCGACCTTGGGCGACATGGTCAAGGCCTGGGGGTTCAACGCCACCGCCGAGCAGCAGATGAGCTGGACCGGCGACACCCCCGGCAAAGACTACGAGGTGTATGTGCAGTGCTGGGATGTGAACGGTGCCTACGCCGACATGATTATCATCCCCATCACCACCGCCAAGATGGGCGGCGAGGGACTGGCCGAGATAGAGATCGAGATTGGCGAGTTTGGCGGCGATGAGGAGAACGGCTATTACCAGTGGGTTACCTACACGCCCAACGACCAGGTGAACATCTTCCACGACATGATTATCGAGAAGTCGGCCTACGACACCGATGAGTGGGGCGAGTCTGGTGTAACGAACTATCTGAAGCAAGACATGCCCATGACCTATGGTTGGGACCGCATTGGTGTTGACAATGCCCAATGGAGCGCCACTCCTGACACCGAATATATGGCTTGCGCACTGGGCAAGAACGCCAACGACGAGTGGGGCCCGCTGGCCCTAGTCGAGTTCAAGACCCCCGGCCTGTCGGGCATCAGCGACCTGACCACCAGCAAGCCTGTGTTCAGCATAGGGGCAAGCGAGGTCCGCGCTCTGGGCATGAAGGCCGGCAGCGAGGTCAGCCTATATGACATGAGTGGGCACTTGGTGGGCAAGGCCACAGTCAACAACCGTGGCGAGGCCAGCCTGAGCACCAGCCAGCTGACCCCTGGTGTCTACATCGTGACTAACGGCAAGACCAGCCACAAGTTTGTGAAGTAAGAATCAAAAGCAAGAAGCAAGAAGCGGCCTTCCTGTGGAGGCCGCTTCTGTTATATTTCAAATTATCTCAAAAAAGACCAACAATCATCACCACCCAGTGTGCCACCAGCGCTGCACAGATGCCACCGATGGTGTGCGAGATAATGGCTTTGGAGGTGAGTTCGCGATAACCCAGCGAGTCGAGCATGGCAGTGTGCGTGCTGAGGAAACCACTCCAACACATGCCAATGGCTGTGAACACGGCGATGGCGTTTCCGTCGGCCCATCCATGCTGCACAAAGTTGGGAATCAATCCCAATGCCGCACCCACTGCGCCGAGTGCTGTGATGGGGAATGCCACCTGATGCGGATCGTGGAAGCCAAAGAGGAAGCCAAAGAGCCAATCCAATTTATTGGCAAGCCATGGCAACAACTCGACTCCTTCGTAGGCAGCCCCGGTGTAGGTGCCATCGGCACTGGGGCCGAATGTGAGAATCATGACAAATGTCGAGATGACCAGCACTCCCGGAATGATGGCCATGCCCACATCGACGCCCGAACGCCCACCATCGAGCAGCGAGTTGAGAATGCGCACAAACACTGTCTTGTGTTCGTTCTCCTTCTCGATCTCGGGGGCTTCGATGTGTTCGTCATAGGCTGGTTCGTCGGCATAGTTGGGATGATTCTTGAGCACAAAGTGTTGCATGAGACGTGTCGAGACGATGCAACCGACAAATGCTCCAAAGAACCCGATAAGCGGCTCAATGTAGAATCCCTGCCCCATCATGAAGATGATGACAATGAGTCCCATACCAAAGGCTGTGCCAAAGTTGGTGAGCGAGATATACTGATACTTCTTGAATGCCAAAGCAAAGTGTTTCTCCTTGCTGAGCGCAATGATGGCAGGGTTGTCGCTAAGGAAGGTCATCACGGCGCCTAGCGATGCCATGCCGGGCAAGTTGAACAATGGTCGCATGAGCGGGCGGAGAATCTTCTCAAGCAAGTCGACAACGCCAAACTCGACAAAAATCTTACCCAGCGCACCCGTGATCACACAGATGCCCATCAGATAGAAAACGGTGTTCAGCAGCAAGTCGTGTGCTGTGTTCATGATAGTGTTGAGCATGGGTGCGGCACCCATCTTAATGCCGATGCCGCCAAACATCACAACAATAACCGTCAGACAGATGATACCCCCCTGATAGTTATTGCGGATTTTTCTGAACATTTTAAGCATAATTCTTTCGGTAATTGAGAATTGATAATCACTTCTGTAACTCTACTTACGGCGCCATTGCAGCAAGTTCATCGACCAGGTGGCACCTACTGTGAAATAGGACTGGCGATCGTGCATGATGCCGTCGGGGTTGGTATTGTTACCCCATGCATAGCTGTAGTTGGCATGCAGGCGTATGTCCATCTTCTTGCGGATGGGATAATACTCCACGCCCACACCCACGCTCTGCAATTCTGACCCGTCATGCACGAGCAGATCGGCCTCAGTGCCACTGCGGTTGACGTCGTAGGTGTACTTACCGAAGATGTTCAGCTTGTCGATGGGCCGATAAGCCAGCTCGGCCATGACCGAGCAGTCCTTAAATAGGAATGTCTGATGCGACGAG
The DNA here is from genome assembly GCA_017477555.1 of Muribaculaceae bacterium. Taxonomy (GTDB): domain Bacteria; phylum Bacteroidota; class Bacteroidia; order Bacteroidales; family Muribaculaceae; genus Sodaliphilus. The sequence goes on along the minus strand of JAFUVK010000104.1, from coordinate 719 downwards.
GCACGGTTCATCCAGTCGAGCTGCAACCGCAATTTCTTGGTGAAGTTGAACTCATTACCCAGGGCGATGTAGTTGATGAAACGGCCTTGAGTCCACTCCATGAGGTTGACTGACCACAGGGTGCTCCAGATGCCGTGCTTGCCCAGCCACATCAGATTGTAAGCATACATGTCAGCATGCTTGTAGAAACTGCGGAATGGGCTCTCGCAGAACTGGAACATGAGGTTGTCATTCTTGCCCACAGCGTAGGCTACACTGGCTCCCCACTCGTAACAGGGTATGCCATTCCAAAACTCCGAACAGTAATAGAGGTCGATAGGGGCACGATCATACTCATATCCACCAATGGCCACCACCTGCTTACCGCCCGAGAGCGTCAACTCATCGATGGGCTTGTAGTCGAGATGCAGCCAGTCGGTTGCCTCAAAAAATGGTGTCTTGCTGATTTTGTTCAGTCGCTGGCGATAGCTGTAGGAGAAGTGCTCGTTGATCTCGCCTTGAATGATGAGGTTGAGGTACTGCCCCTTGAAACCACAGTCATCCTTGATGGCCTCGCCGTCTTCATAAACTCTCTGGTAGTCCCCACGTGCCTGTACAGTGAGGTCAATGAGCGCATTGTCCTGTGCATGCATGCCCATCACGGTCACGGCAAGCACAGCCAATGAGAGGTACTTTTTCATTAGTTTAGTTTAAAATGTTTCGTTTTAGAGGTTTTTTTG
>JAFUVK010000103.1 GCA_017477555.1 Muribaculaceae bacterium | reverse complement strand
TCTCTTTGTCATAGACACTGGTGCACTCATACAGGCAATATCGCCCTTTGATGCAACGCAACTCTGTGCCGGGTCGGCGGAATTTTACCGCCCATTCTGGATGTGGCATGTCTCGTCTCCTCCTTATCTTTTACAATATTTCATATATTACGTACAAACGTAATACAAAAGTACTGCCATTTTTTGACACCACCAAATTTTTTCGGCAAAAAATCAGCGAGTTGCAAAAAAAAAACTGCAACTCGCCGAAATCTATTCCGTATTTCCAGGGAAGTTATGGATTAAGAATTAAGAATTAAGAATGGGCTTCGCCTGATGGCGAAGCCCATTGTGCATTGAGCATTGTGCATTTCTTAAAGGTGCTTGCGGATGCGGGCAATCATGTCGTTGATTTGCTTGCCCATGGCAGGCTTGTAGCCAGGATTCTTCTTGAACAACTCAAGGCTGTTGGCCATCTGGTCGGCGAGGTGCTGCACCTCCTTGGGATTGTTGCCGTAGATGGTGCCTGGGTCGGTATAGTTCTCCTCGCTGGGTTCCATCGAGAGCATGTTCTCTAGGATGTCCTGGGCGGGATCGGTCTTGTAGGCCTCGACCATCATATTATAGTAGGTGTCGCACTGGCTGCGCAGATTGCCCCAGCCTTCCTCTTCTGTGTCGGGATAATCGACATCATCAATCATCCAATCGCCATTCTCCCACACCAAGTAGAGCACATATAGAATATCGTAGCACGGCTTGTCGACATAACGCATATCAACCTTGGCATGGCTGTCATCCACTACCTGGATGTCGCCAATCTTCACCTCCGGCTCCTTGTCGCCGCACACGTCCAGCACATTGGCATTCCACGCAAAGCCCACGTATGTGTCGTTCTCGCTGATATTGTAGATGCTATAAGCATGGTCCAGTGCCTTTTGCAGGTCCGTCGAGAGAATCTGGTCGTAGTGTTCATATTCGACCTGACGCATGCGCTCAACACGCTGACGGATGGCCGTCTGGCTGGTGGGAGCGGGCGATGGCACACTTGCGGCGGGCACCGCAGTCTTGTTCTCTGTGGCTTGGCAGCCAATAGCTAGCATGGCCATTACTGCCCAAATCATCATTCTGATAGTCTTCATGTCGCTGTAATTTTTGCCAAAGGTAGTTAAAATAATTGGATTTTGAGCAAAAGTTGTCGGTTTTTTGCCTATATGTGACACAAAAATGCTAACTTTGAAAATTCATTTGAAATTAATCGCATCAATTATGGCAAAAAAGAATAAACTGAAATCGCTCAAGCAAGAGCTGCGTGAATATCAAGACCGCGTAATCGACTTCTTTAACGAAGAGGAAGGGGCGGCGTTCAACTACAAGCAAGTGAGTGCGGCAGTGGGGGCAAAGACACCCAAGCAACGCGCCATCGTTGTTGAGATACTCGAGCAACTGGCCGTCGACGGATTTGTAGTGGAGGAAACAACCGGACGCTATAAGGCCGCCGGACGCTCGATGGTGGCTGAGGGCACGTTTATCAGGCGCAGCAACGGCAAGAACAGTGTAGACATCGGTGCCGATGACGGAAAGCCTATCATGGTGGCCGAGCGCAACTCGATGCACGCACTGCATGGCGACCGAGTGCGCGTGCACATCAGCGCGGCGCGCATGGGGCTCGAACCCGAGGCCGAGGTCATACAGATTCTGGAGCGCAATGAGCAGGTGTTCACAGGCACGCTGCAGGTCAAGAAATACTTTGCCCACCTGGTGGTCGACAGTAAGTTTCTGGCTACCGACATCTTTATACCGCTCGACAAGCTTGAGGGCGGACAGACGGGCGACAAGGTGGTGGCACGCATCATCGAGTGGCCACAGGATGCCAATAGCCCCATAGGAGAAGTGGTCGACGTGCTGGGACGCGCCGGCGAGAACAATGCCGAGATTCACGCCATTCTGGCTGAATTTGGGTTGCCCTATAAGTATCCTGAGAATGTTGAGCGCGCAGCCAACCGGCTCGAACCGGGCATCACCGACGAGGAGATTGCACGCCGTCGCGACATGCGTGGGGTGACAACGTTCACCATCGACCCGGCCGACGCCAAGGACTTTGACGATGCACTATCGATCGAGAAGCTGCCCAACGGCAACTGGGAGATTGGCGTACACATTGCCGATGTCACTCACTATGTCACACCTGGCACAGTCATCGACCGCGAAGCACGTGAACGCGCCACATCGGTCTATCTCGTGGACAGAACCATACCCATGCTGCCCGAACGACTGTGCAACTACATCTGCTCGCTCAGGGCCGACGAGGACAAGCTCACACACTCGGTCATATTCGAGATGACACCCGACGCCAAGGTCAAGAAATATGAAATATGTCACACGGTCATCCGCAGCAATCGACGCATGGACTACGACGAGGCTCAGCGGGTCATCGAAACCGGAGAGGGAGTGCTTAAAGACGAGATTCTCACACTGCACGAACTGGCACAGAAGCTCAGGACACGCCGCTTCGACGAGGGAGGATCGGTGGCATTCAACCGCGAGGAGCTGAAGTTTGACATCGACGAGCAGGGGCATCCCATTGCAGTCATACCGCATGTGTCGAAAGAGGCTAATCAGCTCATCGAGGAGTTTATGCTGCTGGCCAACCGCACTGTCGCAGCCCACATCGGCAAGGTGCCCCCCAGTAAGAAGGCTAAGGCATTTGTCTATCGTGTGCACGAGGCACCCGATGCCGAGAAGTTGGCAAGCTTTGCCGAGGTGGCAGCACACTTTGGCTACAAGGTCAAGACCACCGGCACTGCACGCGACATCAATCGCAGCATCAACCGCCTGCTGGAGAAGGCTGCAGGAAAGCCCGAGGAGCAACTGCTCTCTATCCTGGCCATTCGATCGATGGCCAAGGCCGTTTACTCGGCTACCAACATCGGGCACTATGGACTCGCATTTGACTACTACACACACTTCACATCGCCCATTCGCCGTTACCCCGACATGATGGTGCATCGTCTGCTCGACCGCTATAGCGTCAAGGGAAGTCGCAGTGCAGGACTCGAGCAACTCGAGCAGGAGTGCGAGCACTGCAGCAGCCAGGAGGCCCTGGCCGCACAGGCCGAGCGCGCCTCCATCAAGTATAAGGCTGTCGAGTATATGGGCGACCGACTGGGGCAAGTGTTTGCCGGCCACATCTCGGGAGTGACCGAGTGGGGAATCTATGTCGAGGTCGACGACACGCACTGCGAGGGCATGGTGCCTATCCGCGACCTGGACGATGACTTCTATGAGTACGACGAGCGCAACTACCTGGTGCGCGGACGCCGCAGCCGCAAGGCATTCCAGCTGGGTGACCCCATCACCATACAGGTGGCGCGAGCCAATCTCATCAGCAAGCAGCTCGACTTTGTTGTGGTCGACGACAAGCACCCTGCCGGTACCCACCGCATCGACCGTGAGCCCATCACCGAACAGAATGCCGGTGTGCTCGCACGCCTCTCGCGCGACGAAAAGCGCCGGGCAGAGCATGAGGGAGGCAGCGCCTCGCGCCGACAGAAACGCGGCCACCGGGGCAACAGCACCCGCCGTAACGTAGTCGAAGGAGGAGGCCGGCGTGGCAAGGGGCAAGGCAAAGGTCGCGGCGGCAGTAAGCGCCGGCGTTGACAATAGTTGATAGTTGAAAGTTAAAAGTTTATAGTTAATTGGGTGGCAGCACCTCCACTCCCCTTTATTTCGCCCTTGCCCGAGGGGAGATGAAGGTGTATCAAAAAAATCAAATCAGATCACCCAAAGGTAGGGACGCAGCGTGCTGCGTGATTTATCGGATAATGGAATATTCTGATTTACAGGATAATCCATTGCAATCAGGCGTCACGTTGAAGCCACTGAAAAAGTGGTGATAGAAAAGTGAAGAGGTTGTAGGCGCTATTTTGTGATACCTCTTCATGTTTTAAGAGGCATCAATCGCAGTCCATATATATAAGTTCTGATGATTAATTATCGAACAAACATACT
>JAFUVK010000102.1 GCA_017477555.1 Muribaculaceae bacterium | reverse complement strand
TGAGCGTGCTTGATTACTATGAGATTAGACACTCTTTGAAAACAAATTAAACCGCCGTATGCCGAACGGCACGTACGGTGGTGTGAGAGGAAAGGAAACGAAAGTAGGTCAGAAAACTTTCGTTTCCCGACCTACTCGATTCCTGGATTTATTCATAGCCTTGCAGTAGTAAAGGACTATGAATAATCTAGGTTATGGTTGATAGCCGGGAAAAAACACTCTTTTCACCACCAGAGCGCAAAAAAGATGAGATTGTTAACTGGCATAACAGCTTTTTTGTGTAATTTTGTCGGTCTAAAACGTTTCAGGTTATGCAAAACACCAACGAGCAATTTGATCAGGTCATCAAGCAGTGCCGAGATTTGTTTGTCGCCAAGATGAAGGATTATGGGCCATCATGGCGCATTCTCAGACCACAATCGGTCACCGACCAGATTTTTATTAAAGCAAAGCGTATTCGCACACTCGAAATCAATCACACTTCGATGGTGGGAGAGGATATCTGGCCAGAATTTATAGGAATCATCAACTATGGAATTATTGGCCTGATCCAGCTCAAGTTGGGCTTCGCCGACATCGTCGACATGGACCAGCAGAAGGCGCTCCAACTCTACGACCACTACGTCGAGCAGACCAAGCAACTGATGATAGCCAAGAACACCGACTATGGCGAGGCATGGAGAGATATGCGTGTGTCGAGCTACACCGACCTGATTCTCACCAAGATTCAGCGTACCAAGGAAATTGAGAACCACAACGGGATGACTGTGGTCAGCGAGGGTATCGATGCTAACTATCAGGACATGATTAACTATGCGGTCTTCGCACTCATCAAGCACAATGAGCAGCAACCAGAACAATAGCGATACCAACCAGCAGCCATGGGTACTGACAATAGTCGTGCTGCTCATGCGACTGGTTGTAGGAGGGGTGTTCGTCTTCTCGGGATTTGTCAAGGCGATTGACCCCTGGGGCACATGCTACAAGGTCACCGAATACCTGCTCACGTTGGGATGGGAATCCATGGTTGGCCTGGCGCTGGTTGGGGCATTCGCATTGCCGGCCATCGAGCTGATATTGGGAGTCGCTATTGTTGTGGGGGCTTATCGGCGTAGCGCACCCATCGGGGTGTTGCTGATGATGGCAGTCATGTTGCCTATCACACTGTGGCTTGCCACTACTAATGCAGTGCCCGACTGCGGATGCTTCGGCGACGCATGGGTGCTGACCAATTGGGCCACTTTCGGCAAAAATGTGCTGCTCACCATGGGAGCGCTGTTCCTGCTGGCTTTCGGACGGAAGGTGCCTGGAGTGTTCGGGCCCGCTGTGCAGTGGATGGTGGTAGCGGCTACGTTTGTCGCGACCATGGCCATTGCCTTGCCAGGATACTTCACGCAGCCCATGATTGACTACCGTCCTTACAAATTGGGAACACGGCTGGTCAGCGTGCAACCGTCGGTCAGCGACAATGACTATATCTTTATTTATGAAAAGGATGGGCAGCGGCGCGAGTTCAGCATCGACAGTGTGCCCGACGAAGACGACGGATGGACCTTTGTGGCTAGGCGAGAGGCTAAACGTGACGTGATGCCATTGCAAGACGGGACAAGGGCCATTGCCGTCACTGACCACGGAACAGATGCTGCCGACGAATTGCTCGAACCCGACAGTGTGCTCCTGTTGCTGTTCCCCGACTTGCCACAGGTGAGCATCGCCACAACTTTTGTCATCAACGAACTAGTCGACAAGGCAAGAGAGCAACATGCGGCTGTGTTTGCGTTGACCAGTGCAACCGACGCACAGATGGCCGAATGGACGGATATATCGATGGCCGATTATCCCATGTTGGTTGCCGACGACTCCGACATCAAGATGATGGCCCGAGGAAATCCGGCTGTGGTCTTTCTCCACGGCGACACCGTCGTCTGGAAACGAACTTTGGGCTCCATCAGCGCACAGTCGTTACACGACCCTGACGTCGACATCAGCCGTATGGGCGATGACTTGCAGCCCGGGCTACAGCTCAAACGCATAGCCTTAGGCTATGCGTTGGCACTACTGCTTATACTGGTGCTCAATCGCACACATCTGCTCTTCAGGCCATTGTTCACTCGCAAGGCCCGAAAACCAGGCCCCTCCAGTGACTCTAGTGACTCTAGCCCCACTAACGATAATGAATAAATTACAATATATTAATCACACTAAACAATCAAGAAAATGAGAAAGAACATTGTTGCAGGCAACTGGAAGATGAACACCACCGTACCCGAGGGAGTACAGCTGGCCAAGGACGTGTGCATGGCTGTAGCACAGACACCGGGCATCAAGTGTCAGGTCATCCTAGGTGTGCCATTTACACACCTCACGGCAGTCAACCAGGTCATCGACAAGAACTATGTGATGCTCGCGGCCGAAAACTGTGCTGACCATGACAAGGGGGCTTATACAGGAGAGGTGTCGGCTGCCATGGTGGCTTCTACTGGTGCCGACTTCGTCATTCTCGGACACAGCGAGCGACGCGGATACTACAACGAGACCATCGACATGCTCAAAACCAAGGTTGACCTCGCGCTCGAGGCTGGACTCAAGGTAATCTTCTGCTGCGGTGAAAGCCTCGACGAACGCAAGGCTGGAACGCACTTCGAGGTCATCAAAAACGAAATCGTCGGTTCGCTCTTCCACCTTTCGGCCGACCAGATGGCCAACGTTGTCATCGCCTACGAACCCATCTGGGCCATCGGTACGGGTGAGACAGCTACTTCCGACCAAGCACAAGAAATCCACGCTTTCATCCGCAGTCTGCTTTGCGAGAAGTACGGACAGCAAGTGGCCGACGACACCACCATACTTTATGGCGGAAGCTGCAAGCCCGGAAATGCACCAGAACTGTTTGCTAAAAGCGACATCGACGGAGGACTCATCGGGGGAGCATCGCTCAAGTGTGCCGACTTCATGGGCATTGTCACCGCATTCTGATCGACACGGGTTTACGGTAGTTCAATAAAAATTTGGTCACAAAGATAAAAAGTGTTACCTTTGTGGCCAAATTTATTATTCATTTGCGAAATGGCTCTGAACAAACTCATAAGGCTGCTTGTCGTGGCAATCATCGCCATGGCTGCAATAGTGCTCAACGCACAAACCAAAGGTGAAATCACCGCACACATCAACCGGCAGAAAAAGGTCAACGTCAAGGCACCGGCTGCGCTCGACAAGCGGAGCAACAATGAGCTTAACCGCGACTACAGCCGAACCAAGAGCGCAAAGAACGATGATGTCGATGCTACCAACCTTGATGATAACAAAGACAAGGATAACGACAAGGATACAAAGAAGGAAGCACGACACGAAGAGAACCGACCGCCAAAACGCAACCACACTACTCAGCAGTCCATTCAGGCCAGAGGCGTGGGATACCGAATTCAGGCATTTAGCGACAACTCGGGCAACAACGCCAAGGCGGCAGCACAACAGCGCGCCAGAGCTATTGCTATGAAGTTCCCACAGTACAGGTCATACATCAGCTACAACGCACCGTCGTGGCGACTGCGCATAGGAGACTTCCAGAAACAGGAAGATGCGCAGAGGGCACTACAGCGCATCAGGGCGGCATTCCCCGCCTACGGAAGGGAGATGATTATAGTGCGTGACCGAATCAACGTGTGGGGTAATTAATCGTTAAGTTAAAGCACAATGAAAAGCATCAATATGGACCCTGAGCTCGTCGAGAAAATCGCCGAGCACTACAGGGCTATTATCAAACTCATCGGCGAGGATCCCGAGCGCGAAGGGCTGGTCAAGACACCCACTCGCGCGGCTAAGGCACTGCTCGAGAACACAAGGGGGTATGCCGAAAACCCAGCGCAAATCCTGCAGGCTGCCATGTTCGACCACCAGGGAAGCGAAATAGTCATTGTCAAGGACATCGAGTTCTACTCGCTGTGCGAGCACCACCTCCTGCCATTCTTCGGAAATGTGTCAATCGGATACATTCCCGACGGACAAATCGTGGGACTGAGCAAGCTGGGACGAATCGTCGACTCGTTCTCGCGACAGTTCCAGGTGCAGGAGCGCCTCACTGCCGAAATCTGCGACCTGCTCTGCCAGGAACTCTCTGGCGACGTCATCGTCATCTGCGAGGCACAGCACATGTGCATGAAGATGAGGGGAGTAGAGAAGCAGGGAGCTACCACAGTTACCATGCAGTATCGCGGAGCATTCCAGGACAATCCCGACCTCAGAGCCGAGTTTCTGGCGCTCTGCAAATAAAAAAATCAAAAAAAACTGATTTTTTCGGCAAAATATTTTGCCAGTTCAGATTTTAGCAGTAATTTTGCATCCGCGTTTGGGAAACAACTCCAAACAACAACACCATT
>JAFUVK010000101.1 GCA_017477555.1 Muribaculaceae bacterium | reverse complement strand
TCAGTCTGCTCAGCCTACAATCGACTCCAAGATTCCCGAGGGGCCCGTGGCCGAGAAGTGGACAAACTATAAGGCTCACCAGAAGCTGGTGAACCCTGCCAACAAGCGCCGCCTCGACATCATCGTCGTCGGTACAGGTCTGGCTGGTGCCAGTGCTGCTGCCACGCTGGGCGAGATGGGCTTCAACGTGCTTAATTTCTGCATCCAGGACTCGCCGCGCCGTGCGCACTCGATTGCTGCGCAGGGCGGCATCAATGCAGCCAAGAACTACCAGAACGACGGCGACTCGGTCTACCGCTTGTTCTACGACACGGTCAAGGGCGGTGACTACCGCGCTCGTGAGGCCAACGTCTATCGTCTGGCCGAGGTGTCGAACAATATCATTGACCAGTGTGTGGCGCAGGGTGTGCCATTTGCACGCGAGTATGGAGGCTTGCTGGCCAACCGTTCGTTCGGTGGAGCACAGGTGAGCCGCACTTTCTATGCCAAGGGGCAGACAGGCCAGCAGCTGCTGCTGGGAGCGTACTCGAGCCTTAACCGCCAAATCCAGATGGGCAAGGTGAAGAGCTACAACCGCTACGAGATGCACGACGTGGTCATCATTGATGGTCGCGCACGCGGTATCATCGCACGCAACCTGGTCACAGGCAAGCTCGAGCGCTTTGCTGCTCATGCCGTGGTCATCGCCACAGGCGGATATGGCAACACCTATTTCTTGTCGACCAACGCAATGGCCTGCAACTGCTCGGCCGCTATGGCTTGCTACCGTAAGGGAGCATGGTTTGCCAACCCGGCTTATGTGCAGATTCACCCCACCTGCATCCCCGTGCACGGCGACAAGCAGTCGAAGCTCACACTGATGAGCGAGTCGCTGCGTAACGACGGACGCATCTGGGTCCCCAAAGACATTGAGGATGCCAAGAAGCTGCAGGCAGGCACACTGCGTGGCAGCGACATCCCCGAGGAAAATCGCGACTACTACCTTGAGCGCCGTTATCCGGCATTTGGTAACCTCGTGCCGCGCGACGTGGCCAGCCGTGCCGCCAAGGAGCGCTGCGACAAGGGCTATGGCGTGAACAACACGGGCAAGGCTGTGTTCCTCGATTTCAGCGAGGCCATCAACCGCCTGGGCATCGACGTGATTCGCCAGCGCTATGGCAATCTGTTCGATATGTATGAGGAAATCACTGATGTCAACCCCGGTGAGCTGGCCAACGAAATCAATGGTGTGAAGTACTACAACCCCATGATGATCTATCCCGCCATCCACTACACTATGGGAGGTATATGGGTTGACTATGAGTTGCAGACCAGCGTCAAGGGCCTCTTTGCCATCGGCGAGTGCAACTTCAGCGACCACGGTGCCAACCGCTTGGGCGCTTCGGCGCTGATGCAAGGTCTGGCCGACGGCTACTTCGTGTTGCCGTACACCATCCAGAACTACTTGAGCGACCAAATCACCGTGCCGCGGTTCTCGACCGATGCGCCCGAGTTTGACGAGGCCGAGAAGCGAGTGCAGGCCAATCTGGAGCACATCATGAGCATTCAGGGCAAGCGCTCGGTCGACAGCATCCATAAGGAGCTGGGTCACGTCATGTGGGAGTACGTGGGCATGGGCCGCACCAAGGAAGGACTGGAGACCGCGCTCACCAAGCTCAAGGAACTGCGTAAAGAGTTTGAGACCAACTTGTTTGTCCCCGGTACCATCGAGGGCATGAACAACGAGCTGGACAAGGCATTCCGCCTGCGCGACTTCATCACCATGGGCGAGCTGATCGCACATGACGCGCTCACGCGCAATGAGAGCTGCGGCGGACACTTCCGCGAAGAGTACCAGACCGAGGAGGGAGAGGCCAAGCGCGACGACGAAAACTACTTCTACGTCCAGTGCTGGAAGTACAATGGCGATGATGAGACGGCTCCCACGCTGCTCAAAGAGCCACTACACTACGAGGCCATCAAGGTACAGACGAGAAATTATAAGAGCTAATTGACCACTTGTTTACGACTGAAAAAAATGGATAACGCAATAAGTTTTAAGTTGAAAGTTTGGCGTCAGGCTGGTCCTAAAGAGCAGGGTCGCTTTGAGACTTATGAGATGCGGGACATACCCACCGACACCTCTTTCCTCGAGATGCTCGACATCCTCAATGAGCAACTCGTTGAGCAGGGCCAGGAGCCCATTCACTTCGACCACGACTGCCGCGAGGGAATCTGCGGCATGTGCTCGCTATACATCAACGGACATCCGCATGGACCCGCCACGGGTGCCACGACCTGCCAGCTGTATATGCGCCGCTTCCATGACGGTGAGACCATCACCGTTGAGCCTTGGCGCAGTGCGGCATTCCCGGTAATCAAAGACCTCATGGTCAATCGCAACGCGTTCGACCAGATTCAGCAGGCCGGAGGTTATGTGAGCTTCAACACCGGCGGTGCGCAGGATGCCAATGCCATCCCCATCAGCAAGGTGGCGGCCGACGAGGCTATGGACAGTGCATCGTGCATTGGCTGCGGTGCCTGTGTGGCCGCATGTAAGAATGGCTCGGCCATGCTCTTTGTCAGTGCAAAGGTCAGCCAGTTTGCCCTGCTGCCGCAGGGACGGGCCGAGGCCAAGAAGCGTGTCAAGGCCATGCTCAGCAAGATGGACGAGCTGGGATTCGGCAACTGTACCAACACGGGTGCGTGTGCTGCTGAGTGTCCCAAGAACATCAAGCTTAGCAACATCGCCCGCCTAAACCGCGAGTTTATCTGCGCTAAGTGCAGTGATTAATCTTCAACCCCGTCAATAATGAATGCCCGGCCACCATGGTGAGCCGGGCATTCATTATTCATCCACGCGATGTGCTACACCGGGTTATACCCGTTTTCATAGCCATCCATGAAGGCTTCCTTGACACCGGGCGTAAGCATGAAGGCGACTGCCGATATGATGGCTCCCACAATCAGGATGCCCAGTGTGATCAGAGCCCACATCTTGGCGGTCTTGGCGCTATCGAGTGCTCCTGCTACGTTGCCCATCTGATGCTGTGAGTTGACCTTGCCTGCATTGACAATGCCGATGATGCCCGTAATCAGGGCTATCGGGTTGCAGCAGCATATCACGCTCAGCACGGTGAATATGATTGACTCGGTCATCCAGTTCTTGGGTGGAAATCCTTGTGGCGCATAGGGTTGCGCTCCATATGGCTGTTGGCCGTAGGCGGCAGGTTGTGGTTGCTGATAGGGCTGTTGATACTGCGGTTGTGCATAGGGCGATGGCTGTTGGCCATAGCCTTGATGCTGCGTCTCGGCGGGTTGTTGCTGCTCGGTGGGCTGCTGGGGCTGCTGTGGCGCGTAGGGCGACTGCTGCTCGGTGGGCTGCTGGGGTTGCTGTGGCGCGTAGGGCGACTGCTGCTGCTCGGTGGGCTGCTGGGGTTGCTGTGGCGCATAGGGCGACTGCTGCTGCTCGGTGGGCTGCTGGGGTTGCTGCGGCGCGTAGGGCGACTGCTGCTGCTCGGTGGGCTGCTGGGGCTGCTGCGGCGCGTAGGGCGACTGCTGCGGCTGCATGGGTTGCTGCGCTACAGGCATGATGCCGGCTTGTTGCATGAGTCCCACCAGCTCGGGAACCTCGTTGGCTCGCGTCCAGCCACTCATCTTCTCGTTCCACACTTGCGAGTTGGGCGACAGGCCATGATCCAACAAGTCTTTTATTTCGAACGGGCCGGCCGGTTGGCCGTTTTCGGCAATATAGTATTTCATATTCTCATGAATTTTATGTGTTATTGCCGCAAAGTTACAGATTATTCTCAAAACCGCAAAATTTTCTCTTGTTTTTATGTCTTTGCTTGTATTGATGTCACCTTTTGGGCCAATTTGGTGGCACTTGTGGTCACTTTTTAAGTGAAAAACTCTTAAAAATTGGCTTTAATACTGAAATGATGTGAATATTAATCATCTTTAGGCAATTAATAATACCTTTTTTAGTCTATTATTTGTATATTTGTGGTGTAATTTTATTTTACCATTAGGGAAATTGATTTTACTGTTAACCACTCTAACAACAAAAACGTAAGTTTTTACTAAATTTTAGGTATTGTGAAGAATAAAAGAAACCGAATGCAGATCATCGTTGAACTGATTCAAAACGAATGTATCGGCAGCCAGAACGAACTGGCCATGAAGTTGGCCGAGCGTGATTTACATGTGACACAAGCCACCCTGTCCCGAGACTTGAAGGCCCTGAAAATCTCGAAAGTAGCGACTGATCATGGTGGGTATATGTACATCATACCCGACGGACGAGAAGTACAAAACAAGCTGCGTCAGCAGGGCATGGACATGCCGCTGCACGGTAATGTTGGGTTCCAGTCGGTCGAGTTCTCAGGCAATTTTGCTGTAATCAAGACACGTAATGGCTATGCCACTGGTCTGGCCTATGACATCGACATGGCTCATGCGCCTGAGATTTTGGGTACCATTGCCGGTGCCGACACCGTGTTTGCCATTCTGCGCGAGGGTGTGTCGCACGAGCAGGTGCGTGAGTTCCTTGAGCGTTTCGCCCAGGCTTGATAAGTGGGCCATTTGTTGAACATCTGGAAATGATAAAAACTGGCATAGTTGGAGGAGCAGAGGCCATGGCTGCTGAGCTGTTGAGGCTTCTGCTCCACCATCCTGATGTTGACTTGCGGTGGGTGCTTAGCGAAAGCCACGCCGGGCAGCTGGTGGCACAACTGCACCAGTCGCTCACGGGAGAGACGCAGCTCGCTTTCAGTGAACAACCCGAATGGGAGGCGCTGGACGTCGTGTTTGTGTGCGACGCGCGGGCAGCTGATGCCGCTTGGCTCGAACAGGTGCCGCCGCAGGTGCGTGTGATAGACCTATCGCCGAGCTATAGGCTCACCGATGAGCAAGACTCGGGGTTCACCTATGGTATGAGCGAGATTAACAGGCGGCGCATGGTACACGACTGTATGCGTGTGTCGTGTCCGAGCGATGTGGCCATGGCGTTGTCGCTGGCGCTGATACCATTGGCCAAGAATTTGATGGTCAACAGCGAACTGCATGCCATGGTGGTTGTGGGCAATGCCGAGGCCACCACAGGCAGCCGGGTGGAGATGGTCGATGACGGCACTTACAGCGGCTCGATCGACGAGGTGCGGCGGGTGTTGGCATCGTTGCAGGCCAGTTTTGCCAGTCCCATCCATCTCACAGCCATGCGCGCTTGCTTTGCGCGGGGGCTGCTGGCCACCGTATATTTTAAGAGCGGCATCGATGTCGATATGGTCAAGCAACTGTTTGAGCAGTACTACGACGACCATAACTTTACCTTTGTCATCGACCGTTCGCCCAGACTGGGCGATGTGGCAGGGACCAACAAATGCCTGATTCACATTGCTCGTGAGGGAGACTTCCTGCGACTGACCTCGGCCATTGATGACCGCATCAAGGGAACGGTAGGCACTGCAGTGCATGTGATGAATCTGCTCTTCGGACTGCACGAGCGCGTCGGGCTCATGCTATAGAACCCTCCTATAGGCAATCACGCTGTGCCAACGGCAGTTTTTTTTTCTGATTATTAATTTTAATAAATTCGAGCTGTGTCAGTAAACAAAGTTATTTTATTAGGTCATGTGGGTCGCGACCCGGATGTGCGTTATGTGGCGCAAGGTCAACCCGTAGCCTCGTTCTCGCTGGCCACTACCGAGCATGGCTACACCAACGCTAACGGTGTGCAGGTGCCGGAGCGCACCGAGTGGCACAACATTGTCATGTGGGGGCGCAATGCCGAAATCGCCGAGAAGTATATTCGTAAGGGAACGCAGCTTTATATCGAGGGTCGACTGCGCACACGCATGTGGGAAGACCGCAATGCCATCAAGCGCTATGTAACAGAGATTTATGTCGACAGCTTCGAGCTGTTGGGCCGGCCACGTTCCGAGGCTACACAGCCTTCGGCTCAGCCACAACAGCCAGCTCAGTCACAACAGCCAGCTCAGCCACAACAGCCAGCTCAGCCACAACAACCGGTTCAGCCACAACAACCGGTTCAGCCACAACAGGCTACCGATCTCCCTCCCTTCTGATTAAAGAGGCACAAACACAGCGGGGGCGACATGAGATTGTCGCCCCCGCTGCGCTGATTTTATGGCTCTGCCACGCTACACACGCCGCAGCACCAGAGCGGTGCGGGCTGGGATGTAGAGCTTGAGCCAACCCAGGTGCTTGTCGGCATAGAGTGGGTCGGCCTGAGTGAGGTGCTGTGTCGACTCATCGATGTTGCCGTAGCCGCCATAGCGAGGGTTGTCGCTGTCCATCACGCCACGATACTCGCCTTCGGGTGCCAGAAAACCGTAGTCGCTGAACGATTGTGTGGGGTTGAAGTTGAACACAAACACCAGGTCGCCGCGGCGGTAAGCCAACACCTGGTCGTCGTCCTTGTCCCACAGTTTGTCGATGGGCAGCGACTGGAAGCCATGGCTCTGGCTCAGCAAGTGCATCACATCGTGGTCCCAATTGTTCAGGTACTTGTATTTCAACTCCTGACGGTCGACCAGGCTCCACTGCCGGCGGGCATACTTGTAGCTCCAGCCGTTGCCCTCGCGCGGGAAGTCAATCCACTCGGGATGGCCCCACTCGTTGCCCATGAAGTTGAGGTACCCCCCATTGATGGTCGATGCGGTCACCAGCCTGATCATCTTGTGCAGTGCCATGCCGCGTTCCACGGTTGCATCGTGGTCGCCGTCCATCATGTGCCAGTACATCTCTTTGTCGATCAGGCGGAAAATGATGGTCTTGTCGCCCACTAGAGCCTGGTCGTGGCTCTCGGCATAGCTGATGGTATGCTCGTCGGCGCGGCGGTTGGTCAGCTCCCAGAAGATGCTCGACGGTCGCCAGTCTTCGTCTTTGCGCTCCTTGATCATCTTAATCCAGTAGTCGGGGATGCCCATGGCCATGCGGTAGTCAAAACCGATGCCGCCGTCGTTGAACGGGCACGCCAGGCCGGGCATACCGCTCATCTCCTCGGCGATGGTGATGGCCTGGCGGTTGACCTGGTGGATGAGCAGGTTGGCCAGCGTCAGGTAGGTGATGGCATTGGTGTCCTCGCCGCCATCGTAGTAGTCGCCATATCCTCCGAAGGCTTGTCCCAGCCCATGGTTGTAGTACAGCATCGATGTCACTCCGTCGAAGCGAAATCCGTCGAAGTGGTACTCCTCGAGCCAGTAGCGGCAGTTGCTGAGCAGGAAATTGAGCACCTCGTCCTTGCCGTAGTCGAAACATAGCGAGTCCCAGGCCGGATGCTCGCGCCTACCGTCGCCGTAGAAGTATTGGTTGCCTGTGCCGTCAAATCGCCCTAGACCCTCGACCTCGTTCTTCACCGCGTGCGAGTGGACGATGTCCATGATTACAGCGATGCCAGCCTCGTGAGCATCGTCGATGAGGCACTTCAGCTCCTCGGGCGTGCCAAAACGGCTCGAGGCGGCATAGAAGCTCGACACATGATAGCCAAATGAGCCATAGTAGGGGTGCTCCTGGACGGCCATAATCTGGATGGCATTGTAGCCCAGCTCGATGATGCGCGGCAGCACCTGGGTGCGAAACTCCTCGTAGGTGCCCACACCCTCGCGCTCCTGCGCCATGCCGATGTGACACTCGTAGATGAGCAGAGGGTCGCGGCGGGCCTTGAAGCGTCGCACGCGCCACCGGTAGGGCTGCTCGGGTGCCCACACCTGTGCGGAAAAAATGTGAGTCATAGGGTCTTGCACCACGCGCGTGGCATAGGCGGGGATGCGTTCGCCCTGGCCGCCTTGCCAGTGCACGATAAGCTTGTACAGTTCGCCATGATGCATGCCGTGGTCGGGCAGAAGCAGCTCCCAGTTGCCGTTGCCCACCTGCCGCATGCGGTAGGGGGCGCACTCATGCCAGCCGTTGAAGTCGCCCACCACATAGATGTCGGTGGCGTTGGGTGCCCACTCGCGCAACACCCAGCCGTCGTTGCTGCGGTGCAGGCCATAATACTGGTGGGCGCAGGCAAAGTCCTTGAGCTGGCCGGTGCCGCCGGTCAGCTGGTCCAGTTTGCGTAGTGCGTCGTTGTGGCGTCCTTCGATAGCTTGCGCAAACGGCTCCAGCCAGGGGTCGTTCTTGATCAGTTTTAGTGTCTTGTGTCTCATCGTCGTTAGGTTTTGAGTACAAAAGTAGCAAAAAAATATGGATTTTCAGCAATTTTGCTCATTAATTGAAAATCTTTTGCTAATTTTGCAATTCTAGATTCTCTTGAATTGATAGAGAACGCTACGTCGCTTATTATTCACTAAAAAATACTACACTATGGATCTTGAAGGAAGAAGAGAAAGCAGCAATGTCGAGGATCGCCGAGGCATGAGCGTCGGTCGAAAGGCCGGAATAGGAGGTATTGGCGGACTTATCATTGCCGGACTCATCACACTGCTCATGGGCGGCAACATCGGAGATGTGCTCCAGAATGCCGGCTCGATGGGAATGGGCATGGAGCAGCAGCAAGCCAACACCGATCCCACCCAGTTCACCGCCGAGGAGCAAGAACTGGCATCGTTCAGCAAGAAGATTTTGGCCGGCACCGAGGATGTGTGGACCAAGGTCTTCCAGGAGCAGGGGTTGGGCACTTACACTCCGCCCACGATGGTGCTCTACACAGGGGCCACCAGCACCGGCTGCGGACAGGGCAGTGCGCAGATGGGCCCGTTTTACTGCTCGGCCGACCAGTGCCTGTACATCGACCTGTCGTTCTTCAGCAGTATGCGTCAGCAGCTGGGAGCCGACGGTGACTTTGCCTATGCTTACGTCATCGCTCATGAGGTGGGGCACCATGTCGAGTATCTCACCGGTACGCTCGACAAGGCGCACCAGCAGATGTCGCGCCTGAACGAGGCCGACGCCAACCGCATCAGCGTGCGACTCGAACTCCTGGCCGACTTCTATGCCGGCGTGTGGGCACACCACGACAACAAGATGTTCCGCTCGCTGCAGCAGGGCGACCTTGAGGAGGCCATACAGTGCGCGCAGGTCATCGGCGACGACTACCTGCAGAAGCGCGCACAGGGCTACGACATCCCTGAGAGCTTCACCCATGGCACCAGCGCCCAGCGCATGAAGTGGCTTAAGCTCGGCTTGAAGACCGGCGATGTGCGCTACGGCAACACATTCCAGATGAGCGACGCGCAGCTCTAATGGCAGCATAGGTTGGTCGGGATTTGCAATCTCGATGTAGCAGAGTATCAGGATTTGTAATCCGCCAGAAACTAAACGTTCTCGGATTGCAAATCCTGATATTCATTTTGCGTGCTGATTACAAATCCGCCCGAACTGACTACTGGGCGTAATAGGCGGCAATCTCGCTGATGCATAGCGGGCCGCGCGAGTCGGTAAAACGCACGCGCAGGCGGCTGGCGGTGACGGTATCGAAACGCAGCAACCGCTTGTGGCCGATGGTGGTAGTTTCCTCACCGGGGTCGATGGCATGCCATCGGCCCTGTTTGTAATATTCAATCACGAATGCCCTGACGCGCTGGCCCAGTGCGATGTACTCCTGCAGCATCAGGCGGTTGATGCGTTGTGCCGACTTCAGCTTGACTTCGATAGTGGCCTTCGTCACGCCGTCGGCTGTGGCCCAGTAAGTGTCGGGGTTGCCATCGGTCAGGTGTTGTGTGCCGTAGAGTCGCTTGTTGCGAGTGTTGGTCACTTTCAGCTCCGCTCCGGCCAGCAGGTTGTGGCTCAACTCGGCTTGGATGCGCTGCCGCATGGCCACTGCACGGGCCGAGTCGATGGGATGAATCAGTCCATTGCGGTCAACGGGGAAGTTGAGCAGTAATGTGGCATTGTGGCCCACACTGCGGTAGTACAGATCCACCAGCTGGTCCACGGTCTTGACCAGCGTGTCCTCGCGCTCGTGGTAGAACCAGCCCGGGCGTATCGACACGTCGCACTCCGCTGCCACCCACGCGTCGCCGTCGGCGTGGCCACTGGTCAGTTCCTGATATTTCTCGTAGCCCGGATACACCTCATCGATGCGCAGCAGCGACCAGTTGGTCTCACCGGCATGGCCCTCTTCGTTGCCCACCCAGCGGCACCCAGGCCCACCGTCCGAGAAGATGATGGCGTCGGGTTGCCAGCGCGCTATCAACGCACGACCACGCGGCCAGTCGTAGTAGGTGCGGCGGTCGATGGTGCGCTTCTCGCCAGCTCCGCCGTACCAACCGTCGCCGCCGTTGGCTCCGTCGAGCCATACCTCAAACAGTGGTCCGTAGTGTGTGAGCAGTTCCTCCAGTTGATTGTAGTAGTAGTCGACATAGGCCGGAGTGCCGTAACTGGCCTGGTGGCGGTCCCACGGCGATAGGTACAGCCCCAGCTTTAGCCCATGCTTGCGGCAGGCTGCGGCCAGTTCGCCCACGATGTCGCCACGGCCGCCGCGGTAGGGCGTGCGGCTGATGTCGTAGTCGGTGTAGCGCGACGGCCACAGGCAGAAGCCGTCGTGGTGCTTGG
>JAFUVK010000006.1 GCA_017477555.1 Muribaculaceae bacterium | reverse complement strand
CGTGAGCGAGGTTTTGGGCATCACCCTCACACGTCGCAATGCAAAGGACATCACCGCACAAATGGCAGGTTTCCCACATCACGCACTCGATAGCTATCTGCCTAAATTGGTGCGTGCAGGTAAGCGAGTAGCCATTTGCGATGAGCCGAGCGCACCGCAGGAGAGCGCCCCCAAGAAGAAAGCCACACGCAAGAGCGCAAAGAAAGAGAGCAAGTAATTAGAAGTCTAACAAGGTGGGCGAGCAATCGCCCACCACAAACAACACCGAGTTATGATTTTTGAGCAAATGACATCAAGCGATTTAGACAAATTGCACGGACATTTAGCCGAAGCCGAGAGCATAATGGCAAAGTACCGCCCTGTGGGCGCAAAAATGGGCGAGTTTGCCCTGCAATGCGAGGAATATGCCAGGCTGTTAATTCTCGAACTCAATGCCTTTTCGGAGATTGTTGCGCGAGCAAAGAAAGGAGAGCGATAAATCGCACCGCCCACCACCCCAAGCAGAAGCCACCCTAACAAGGTGGCTTTTGTTGTCTTTTAGCGGTGGAACTAATGAGAGTAACTTTGCCACAACAAAACCAAACGGCAACGAATATGGCAGTAACCCTACAAACAGAACTGGGGAGCTTGATGTTTTCCTCGCAAATTCCCGACATCGTGATCACCACAAGTGATGACAACGAAGTCGAGGTGTGTCTCGACTGTCGAGACCACACCATTTTCTCGGCATTGCATTTCCCATACGGACGGAGCGTGAAGATACACGACCTGCGCTCGGTAATAGAGTATTACCTGCGCGACCGCAACATCTCGCTCGATGAGTTCCAGTTGCGATCCGTCACGAACGGAACGCAACAAATCCTCGCCACGTTCCAAGTGCTTTATCTCGAACAGCACTTCACTGGCGACATCGAGGAGTTTTTGCGGAACAACTTTCTCACCACTATGGCGGCAAAGCTCACGTCGCCAAAGGCTACGGAGTTCCTGCATTTCTTCATCGAGGCTAACGCCCAGGAATACATCACCTACCAAGTGGTGGCAAGTGTCTATGACGGCGAGCCACGCATCTACCAGATGAGGGAGAACTGCGGTCTGTATAACCACGACCGCATCAAGTCGGTGGAGCTGACCTGTGAAATGCTCATCGGCATAGTGGAAAGTCCTGCCGACGGCAGACCGCGCGAGGCTATCACCCTGCACGCTTACAGCGTCCATGCCGGGCAACGTGCCTTCACATTCTATGTGCAGGATCACGAGCCGCCGCTCTCGCTCTACTTCCGCAATGCCTTCAACGTCTATGAGCGTTGCGACCTGCAAGCAGTCACCACGCACAAGGCGAAGTCTGACCGCTCAATAGCCGTCACCCATCGGCTTTCGACGTTCTACAACCAGCAGAACGAGAAGCAGTACGAGGTCGAGACCTCTGGGCTTACCATGGAGCAAGCCCGGTGGATTGAGCAGCTGTTCTACTCCCACGACGTGCGCATGGCGACCAAGCGCGACGACTTGTCGGAAGAAACTTTCGGTCAGTACAATCCGCAATATATGCCGATTGTCCTCATTACCGACTTCACCTGCGAAATCCACGACGAGGACGGTGAGCTCAACACTGTTAAGTTCACCTATCAGTACCAAGACAGGAGAACCTATCTTCCTACTGATTACCTCTCGGTCGACCACGACAGAATTTTCACCGCTCCATTCAATCCCACCTATAACTAATATGGCACAATCCATCCACATATCGACATTGCGCAAGATGCTCAAAGCTGGCGACCCAGTGGATATAAAGCTGTGGGTCAAGAGCGGTGAAATCCAGGAATGGCGGAACTGCGTGCCGCTTCGCTATGACTTCTATAAAGGGACACAGCGCTTCAAGCTGCTAAATTCTGGGCAAATAAGATTGGCCCGAATTTGCTGCATTTTCTCTGTCAATAATCTTGAAATTTTTTTATAAAGAAATTGCTGCCATTTGCAACTTTTTATACCTCTTGTTGCGTCTAATGACCAAACAAGAAGTATAACAAAAAAATTTCAAGACATGAAGAAAGTTTCTATTATTGCAGTTTGCATTGCTTTGTTCCTCACTGTTTGTTACGCAACAAGTGGGCATCTTCACTTGCCCGGTCATGGCAATGTGGAGAAACAGAACCTCCAAGAAGTTGTTGTAAACCATGTGACTTCAACGCTCACCAATGGTGAGTCGGTTGAGTTTGTTAGCAATTACGGCAACGACTATTACAAAGAGAATGGTGATGTTCGGTTCTCAACAAATGTGGTCTATAACGTCATTGCCCGGGACGGTTCAAAAGAAAAACGTACTGCCCATATAATCTGCAACGAGGATAGAGACAAAATATACGAGTGGAAAGACATCTAAGTCTTGTCTTTTAGACAACGAGTACAACTCCATAATTTTGCGGTAACAAAATCGCAGAATTATGGAGTTAAATTTTAATAGTGTAGAAATGTCACACGAGCCGATAGCAGAGGCAAGCTCGCTTGACTATGCCGAGGCGAAGCTGACATTCAACAAGCAGGTTTAATAAAGCCTGGCAATCTCGAGATGGAAGCAAAACGTCACTCCGCTTACAATCCGCACTATGGCTGACTTTATTTTCATTGAGAACCGCATTGCCTTTTA
This sequence comes from Muribaculaceae bacterium, assembly GCA_017477555.1. Classification (GTDB taxonomy): domain Bacteria; phylum Bacteroidota; class Bacteroidia; order Bacteroidales; family Muribaculaceae; genus Sodaliphilus. The sequence goes on along the minus strand of JAFUVK010000006.1, from coordinate 25,820 downwards.
AGCATTGTGGTTCAATAATCTCCAATTTTCATGCGAGTCCACCATACAGAATAAACTCCTGTTAATCAACTATTTCCAATTTTCGCGCAAATCTACTGTAGTTAAGTGACTATTCACCGATTGGTTCCAGCGAGCCTCCCCTCCCCTTTGCTAAAGGGGAGGGGAAACGCAGAATCGCTACCAGTTACGCAGCTAAGTCTATTCAGCGATTGCGACGGAGACGCAAAAATGCTTCGAAGAAGCTATTGCATCTTCGATGCACAGGGAGGGAAGAGGAGATTTTTCTGAATCGGTGAACTGTTACTGCAGCTAAACAATGGCGTTAAAGTAATCTAAATCTGCACAGTGTTCTGTAACTTTCACATGAACACTCCCGTCTCTATCGAAACAACATTTATATGGCAATGCTAAGACAAATTCTCATTATTGCATTGGTGCTCACTTTTCAGCCATTGTTTGCACAGTCCAATCATGACAAACTGACGGAGTACACCAATTTTGTGAAGGTTCAACAAACCGCCCCCTTTGACTATCTCACTCAAAAGGTTAAGCTATATCATGTGGTGACGCTGGGCGAAGACCATTGGGTGAGAGACCACATGGAGTTTTTGAGCGACTACCTCCGTCACATCGCAGCCGACACGACATTTCATCTCGACGCTTTGGCCTGGGAAAGCGGCAACAGCATTGACCAGGGCATTGCTGACTCGCTGATGCGCTCTGCAACTTTTCGCGAAGACTTGGCGTTGCAAATACTGCGTGATGCCCCCGACACTTACGGGTGGCCATATGCCGAGGCAGTGGACGCGCTCCGCTCTTTATGGGAATACAACCGCAAGCAGCAGAAGTTCACAAGATTGTTGCTGCTCGACCCGCCATACATGCTGCAAATGCTCGACGGCGAAAAGTACGAATACACTTTGAGCCGTGACCAATCAACAGCCAACAAGATTGCGACTTACATCTACACAGGAAAGAGAGTGATTTACTATGCAGGTTCAAGTCATACTCAAAAGCAATTCCATGCGCAATATGTCGAAAAATCAAAGATGTATGCCGTGCAAGCCACTGCCGGAAAAATCTTGGCTACACTGTATCCGCATCAAGTGTTCTCGATAAAACTCTGGGGCGGGCTGATGGGGAATAACGGATATATTCCAGCCAATGACGATTATCATTGGGAGCGTTGCGGAGATGGCATCGCAGATGAAGCGTTGCGCACGTGTGGCAACAAACCCATTGGCTTTGATGTTGTCGACAGCCCATTTGCAAGCGAAAAAGTGTCGGACTTCTTTCATTTCGATTACACCGACCGAATGCTGAGCAATGCCAACGGCAGCCCCTACTATGCCGACGAGACGATGGACAACCGCATTGACGGCATCATCTTCTTCCGTCCCGTGGATGAATTCACCGTTCCACACATTGAGCCAAAGATATTCAATGATGATTTTATCAAGCGTGTCAGCAAGCGAACAAAAGGCAAAGTAAATACACTCAACGATGTCCTGAACTATATCAAGCAACATCACCCCACACTTGCTAACGAATGTGACAAGTATATCACCGAATGACGCATAACATAATGTCTTTTACGCATAGAAGCGGTTACCGTACTTTTGTGGTACGATAATCGCTTTTCTTATGCAACAAGACATAATCTCAATTGACCTCAAACTTCCCAAGAAATGGGAAGATTTGACCGACAAGCAGCTTCGGTACGTTTTCGCCTTGCTGTCGCAGGGCTTCACTGCAACCGAAGTCAAAGCCTATTGTCTGTGGCGCTGGGCAGGGCTGAAAGTCCTGCACCGCTATGGCAATAACGGCTGGGCTTGTCGGCACGACCGTAAGTGCTGCCGCTGGTTCTCGCGCAAGTATTACGCTTCGGTAATGCGAATCAAGGAATTTTATGGGGATAACGTAGGACGCTCGTTCACTGGGCATTTTGAGCGATTTCGCGCGAAATGTAAATAATCGAACACAAAGCGGCTCTGTGTAAGAAAAATGTTGTACCTTTGCGTTATGGAAGACAACAAGAATCTCATGAAATCGCAAGATAACCCCTCCTTGCCAACTCAATTAGTTGACGATGTTAAGCTGATTGTTGAGCGCGGGTTGCGTGAGGCGTACGAAGGCGCTAACTCCGTTTTAGTCAAGACTTATTGGAACGTTGGCAGACGTATTGTTGAAGAAGAGCAGAATGGAACTGCTCGGGCGCAATATGGGAAACATCTTATTGAGCTTCTATCTCAAGAATTATCTGCCATTTATCCCAAAGGATATTCGCCTAGAAACCTTCGTGATTATCGCCAATTCTATCTGTACTTCAGTGATTTAGAGATTTGGCACTCGCGAGTGCCAAATCTCACATGGACGCATTACCGCACGTTATTATCTGTCATAGACGATGATGCTCGATACTGGTATATCCGAGAGGCTTCAACTCAGTCGTGGAGTGTTCGCACCCTTGCGCGCAACGTGGGGTCTCAATACTACCACCGATTACTGCAATCGCCCAGAAAAGAGGACGTTATAAATGAAATGCTGCAACTCACTGCACCATTGCACGATGAGCCACAGGGCTTTCTCAAAGACCCTGTTGTGGCAGAGTTTCTGCAACTCCCGTCTAATGCATCATTCACCGAAACCGAACTTGAGAAAGCCATTATTCAGCACTTGAAAGACTTCCTGCTTGAAATGGGTCGTGGCTTTGCCTTCATGGCTGAACAATATCACATCAGCACTGATGCAGGAGATTTTTTCGTTGACCTTGTGTCCTACAATGTTGCGCTCAAGTGCTACGTGCTTATTGACCTCAAAACCAAGAAAGTGACGCATCAAGATGTAGGCCAGATGGATATGTATGTGCGCATGTTCGATGACTTGAAGCGCACTGAGGGCGACAACCCAACCATCGGTTTGTTGCTTTGCACCGACACAAGCCAAGACATTGCCCAATATTCAGTATTGCACGACAACAACCAACTCTATGCCGCAAAATATCTCACCTATCTGCCGTCGGAAGAAGTTTTAAGGCGCGAGATTGAGCGACAAAAAGAGATTTTCTATCTGCAACACAACAAATCCGACAACGAAAACAACTAGCAAAACTGGCTGTACCAAAATTTCTCGTGCAAGCCTAATTCGGTGTGATACTCGCTAGAACTCAGTCTAGTCGAGAACGGTGGAACACGGCCGCAAGCATCGCCGTAGATTCTCGCGCAAGTATATTACGCTTCGGTTATGCGAATCATGGAGTTATCGAACGCTCGTTCACGGGCATCCTATGTTCTGCTTTATCAAAAGATTTTGGCCGCAATCACTAAAAAAGCGAAGCCAGTGGCCTCGCTTTTCTATTCGCTAAATTGTAATTATTTAACCTTACATTTAATATTCGTATCTATTCAGCGATTCCAGGCGGTCAATCATATTTGTACGGGTCGAGCGTTTTTTGCCGCTCAACTCGCTGAGAATTGAATATTCTGGACTGAAGTGCGAGTTCGTCTCATTTAAGAGATTCTCGCGAGACAACTATTTGACTGTCAATATAATAAGTGTTAAAAACATTGCAGGGCACAGATATATTTTGTACCTTTGTAAGGTGAAAAAGCGTGTGGATGACATAACCCCAATGCTGGCCGAGATGACCGATCATCTGCGTTCGCTGCGAGAGACCATAAGCTCGCAGCACCGTGAGATATGCTCGCTCAACCGCAACATTGACAAGCTCAACGATGAACTGCGCAAGCGCGATAAGCGTATAGAAGAACTTACCGCCAAGCTTGCCAAGTACGAGTCTCCAGCCAAGAACTCGGGCAACAGCAGCACACCTCCATCGAAGGAGAACATGAAGGACGAGGTGGTGCGACGCACCAAGTCCCTGCGCAAACCCACCGGCAAGAAACCCGGCGGGCAGGACGGCCATCAAGGCAGCACGCTGACAAAGGTTGCAGAGCCGACGGCCATAGAGGAAGTGTCGGCTGATTTCTGCAACAAATGCGGCGCGTCATTGGAAGATTGCGAGCGTGTGCTTGACTATGTGACCCAGGTCATCTCGCTGCCGCAACTGTCACCGGTGGTGCGGGAGATACGCCACTACATCACCACCTGCAGGAACTGCGGCGAGCGCGTCCAGTCGCACGCCAAGCGCAAAGCCGGCTCAAATGCCGTCATCTATGACGACACGGTCAAGGCGCTTGTTGTCTATCTGAACGTGGTCCTGTTCCTGCCTTACGGCCGCATCGCGTCTTTTCTCAATGAGGTGTTCGGCCTTGACATCAGTCAGGGCTCGATGGTGAACTGGGTCAATGCCGCCAAGGAAAGTGCGGCGCCCGCGATAGAGGCCATAGAGCGGCGCATCAAGCAATCCTCCGTTGTCGGCTTTGACGAATCGGGGCTCTACTGCAACAAGAGGCTAGACTGGACCTGGATTGCGCAGACCACCTATTTCACCCTGCTGTTCCGCGCCAGCGGCAGGGCCGCCAAGGAACTGGGCAGCCGGTTCGGCGACTCGCTTGAGCGGATGGTTGCCGTGACCGACCGACACAGCGCATACTTCGCCCTCAACTTCCTTGACCATCAAGTCTGCCTGGCCCACCTGCTCAGGGAACTGCAATACCTCAACGAACTGGACAAGGAGCAGCAGTGGTCGGCAAGAGTGGAAAAGCTGTTGCAAGAGGCTATTCATGAAAGGAATGAACACCCGAAAGACATCATCAACAAGGCACCCTGGGAAGAACGGCTTGACAACTTGCTCACCGAGAACATCAGCCACTTGAAAGAACAATTCTCAAAGTTACAAAAGGGACTGACCAAATGCCGAGACTACATCTTCAACTTTCTGGAGAATCCTAACATACCACCCGACAACAATGCCAGTGAGAGGGGAATCAGAAAGGTCAAAATCAAGATGAAGAACTCCGGCACATTCAGGTCGGATGAAGGAGCGGACGCATTCCTTGACATTCTTTCCATTGTTGAGACCGCCAAGAAACACGACATGCCAACATTCAATGCCATCCGCGCCCTGTTCTGAGTGTGGAATGGCGCGGCATCACTATCGGTGAATAGTTACTTGGGGTGACAATCGCCGCAAAGTTAGACATAATAATTGTAAATAGCAAATTTTGACAGGGAAAAATGCAAAAATGTAAATTGAAGGCAGAGCACATATTTTTGCTGGAGTGAAAAACTATTGCTAATGTTTCCGTGAATTTTCGGAGCACTACTCCGGATTTTCTAGAAAAATTCGGAGTTCCACTCCCGATTTTCGCAAAAAATGATGGGAGCCACTACTTGAAACTTGAAAAAGTTACCTAAATGCAACTTACATAAGGTAACTTTTTGTAACTTTGCAGCCATTGAGTTATGAAGGAAACTTAGCAATCTCGTGCAAGCCGAATGCAAGCCAAACATGTTTGAGTTTACTGAGGCACCGCTGAGATTATCCAAACAACAAGACAAAGATATGAAAAGAACGAGATTATTGCTCGGGCTGATGGCTGCGATGGCAGTGCAGGCCTGGGCACAGGCACCGGTTGAGGTGCGCTGGGAGATGGGGCAGAATGAGGCCGAGAAGGGATACTACAGTTCGCGGTTCGTCATCAAGAATGTCTCGAAAGACCCGCTCGGCGGCAACTGGCAACTGTACTTCAACCAGTTCTCGCGCTCGCTGAAGATGCCTGAGACCTCGGTCGTTGACATCAAGGAGGTGTCGACCACCTATTATCAGATTACGCCGAATGCGCGCTACAAAGCTCTGAACTCCGGCGACTCGATCATCGTCGATATGCTCATGCGAGGTACGATGGTCAACATCAGCTATCGCCCCGCCGGCACGCACCTGGTCATGGATGGCGATACCCGTCACCCCATTGCTGTAAACTTGCAGTATGGCCTGCTCGACAAGCCCGGGCAGTGGGTCAACCATGCCGCCTATCCCGACGGTCAGTACACCTATGCCTACAACCAGGCGGTGAACAACATCGGCGACGCCTACACAGGCAATGACTATGACATCTTCCCGATGCCCAAGCAGGTCGACATCCACGATGGTTACACAACCATCGGCAACATGGTCACTGTCAAGGGTGGGCACTTCTGGCAGACCAAACTCAAAGCTCCGGTCAAGTTGCTCAAGCAGCAGCTGCAGCAGCGTGGCATCTACTGCCTGTCGGGCCAGCCGACCACCATCAGTGTCAAGATTAACGGCCGGCTGAGCGACAACCCCGAGTACTACACGCTGGACGTGAGCGATGGCAAGGTCACCATCACAGGGGCCGGGCAGGAAGGTGCCATCAACGGCGTGAAAACCTTTATCGCCGCGTTGGATCACAGCAAGGGCAACAACCTGCAGAATGCACACATCGTCGATTGGCCAGACCTCCACTACCGCGGCTTTATGCTAGACATCGCCCGCAACTTCATCCGCTTTGACGACATCAAGCGCTATATCGACCTGCTGGCCTACTACAAGATGAACCGATTCCAGTTCCACTTCACCGACGATGAGGCTTGGCGCGTGGAGATTCCCGGACTGCCCGAGCTCACCGAGGTGGCCTCGCGCCGCGGTTGTACGCTGGACGAAAAGGGTTTCTTGGCCCAGATCTTCGACGGCAACGGCAACCCTGACGACCCCTCGCAGAGCGCCAACGGCTACCTCACCCGCCAGCAGTTTATCGAGATTCTGAAGTATGCCCAGCTGCGTGGTGTCAAGGTCATCCCTGAGATTGAGACCCCCGGACACGCCCGTGCCGCCATCGTGGCTATGCGCAACCGCTATGACAAATTTGCCGCCACCGACCGCCACAAGGCTGAGCAGTACCGCTTGTGGGACCCCAACGACGCGTCGGTTTATACCTCGGCGCAGAGCTATCACGACAACGTGCTCAACGTGGCCAGTGATGGGGTCTATAACTTCATCGACCACGTGGTGACCGAGTTGCAGAAGATGTATCGCGAGGCCGGGCTGAAGCTCGACATCGTGCACCTGGGCGGCGATGAGGTGGCCAGCGGCGCGTGGAGCCAGTCGCCCGAGGTGCAGGCACTGATGCAGCGCGAGCACCTGAAGGACAATCATGAGGTCAACGGCTACTACATCCGCCGCATCACCGACATCCTCTACAAGCGCGGCATCCGCATCGAGGGCTGGCAAGAGGTGGCGCAGAACCACTCGCCCGAGTTCAACCGCCAGATGGCTCCGCGCTTTGCGGGCATCAATGCCTGGAGCACGGTGGGCAGCCGCGACATTGTGCCCTATAGCATCGCCAACGACGGCTATCCGGTGATTCTGTCGAATGTCACCAACTTCTATATGGACATGGGCTACAGCTGGCACCCCTACGAGCAGGGGTTGCACTGGGGCGGCAAGGTCGACGAGTTTGACTCGTGGAGCGCATTGCCCTGGAACGTCTATGCCAGCGCGCGCATGGCCTACGATGGCAAACCCATTGATGTGGCCACCAACCACCTGGGCAAGGTGGCGCTGACACGGCGCGACAACATCATCGGCATCCAGGCGCAGATGTGGGGCGAGACCATTCGCAACTTCGACCAGGTGCAGCGCATGTGGCTGCCCAAGGTGTTCGGTGTGGCCGAGCGCGGCTGGAACGCGCAGCCCGACTGGAGCCTCGATTTGGCCAACACGGCACCCTACGACAGCGCGCGTCACCAGTATAACCTCAAGATTGGCACCCGTGAGCTGCCGCTGTTGCAGCGCATGGGCTATCACTTCCGCCTGGGGCAACCCGGCCTCAAGGTGGAGAACGGCATGTTGCTGGCCAACGCCCTCTACCCCGGGGTGACCATCCGCTACACCCTCGATGGCAGCGAGCCCACCATGACCTCAACCGAATGGACAGGCCCGGTCAAGCTCACGACTGTTCCGCCCGTCATCAAGGCACGCGCCTACTACCTGGGCAAAGAGTCGGTCACGACCCTGTTGTTCAAATGATTGGCAATCAAATACTCGAATACTCGAATGTTCGAGTGCTCGAGAATTCGATAATTCGTGATATAAACAATTCGTGATGATAACGTTTCCTAACGCCAAGATCAACCTGGGGCTGAACGTGGTGGAGCGCCGCCCCGACGGTTATCACAACATCGAGACCGTGTTCTATCCCATCGGTCTCACCGACATCCTCGAGATTGTGCCGGCGCAAAGCGGCGAGACCACCCTCACCACCTATGGCAACCCTGTCGACTGCCCGCCTGAGAAAAATCTGGTGATGAAGGCCTATCGGATGCTCGCCGAACAATATGAGCTCCCGCCAGTCAACATCTATCTGTACAAACGCATCCCCGACGGGGCAGGGTTGGGCGGTGGCTCAAGCGACGCGGCACACACCCTGACCATGTTGCGCGAGATGTTTGAATTGGACATTACCGACCAGCAGTTGGCGGCAATGGCCTCGCGCCTAGGAGCCGACTGCGCCTTTTTTGTCTACAACCGCCCCATGGCGGCAACGGGAATAGGCGACGTGCTCACACCCGTCGAGGTCGACATCAAGGGACGCACATTGCTGCTGGTCAAGCCGCCGGTGGCGGTGTCGACCGCCCAGGCCTACTCGCGTGTGGAGCCTGCCACACCCTCACAGTGGGCGCGCGATGTGGTCACCTGGCCCATTCAGCAGTGGGACGGTGCGCTGGCCAACGACTTCGAGCCCAGTGTGTTTGCCTTGTTCCCACGGTTGTGGCTCATTAAGGCGGCATTGCTCGACGGCGGTGCACAATATGCGGCCATGTCGGGCTCGGGATCGACCATCTATGGCATTTTCGGCGATGCCAAAGTGGCAGAGCAAGTGAGTGCCAAATTTGCCGATTGCGCCACATTCGTGCTCCCCATCTAGTAGGCAAGGTTTTTGCTAGGATAGTCTAGAGCCTCCAGTGGGTCTGGAAAATCTAGGTTGGCTGGAGGCTGAAGATGAAAAAATGTCACGACTATGAGTAAGAAGAATAAAGATAACAAGAAGGCCGAAAAGCCACAAGAACAACCACAAGTAGAACAGCAGCTCGACAATGAGCAGACACCGCAGTCCGAGGCCGCTCAGTCCGAGGCCGCGCCCGAGGTCACTGTCGAGCAGTTGCAACAGCAACTCGAGGCGCAGCAGAAAGAGTATCTGCTGCTCATGGCAGAGTTCGACAACTTCCGCCGGCGCACGCTCAAGGAGAAACAAGACCTCATCAAGACCGCGTCGGAAAAAGCTATGGTCGACCTCCTGCCTGTGGTCGATGACTTTGAGCGAGCGCTCGAGGCCATGAGCAAGGGCGGCGATGTGGAGGCACTGGCCGAGGGGGTGCAACTGATCTATAGCAAGATGGTCAAGTATTTGGAGCAACAAGGCGTCAAGCCTATCGAGTCGACAGGCAAGGACTTCGACGCTGACCTGTTCGAGGCCATCACCACATTCCCGGCACCCGACGAGACCATGCGCGGCAAGGTGGTCGACACCACCACCAAAGGTTATATGATTAACGACAAGGTCCTGCGCCACGCCAAGGTGGTGGTCGGACAATAATTCTTCAGTGAATTATGGCAAACAAGAGAGATTATTACGAGGTGCTTGGCGTGCAGAAAAACGCCACGGCCGATGAGTTGAAGAAGGCTTATCGTAAGCTGGCCGTGAAGTATCACCCCGACCGTCAGCAAGGAAAAACCGAGCAGGAAAAGAAAGACGCCGAGGAGAAATTCAAAGAGGCGGCCGAGGCCTATGGGGTGCTCAGCGACCCGGAGAAGCGGCAGCGATACGACCAATTTGGCTTCGCGGCCGAGCAGATGGGCGGAGACGGTGGCGGCTTCGGCGGATTTGACATCAACGATATCCTGAACTCGGTCTTCGGCAGCGGCTTCGACTTCGGAGGCTTTGGTGGTGGTTTCAGCGGCTTCAGCGGCGGTGGACGCTCGCGTCAGCGCGTGAACCGCGGCACAGACTTGCGTGTGCGCGTCAAGGTGATACTTGCCGATGTGGCTCACGGCTGCGAGAAGAAGCTCAAGATACCGCGCATGGTGTCGTGCCAGCACTGCCACGGCACCGGTTCAAAAAATGGCACAGCCCACGAGACCTGCCCCACCTGTCACGGACAGGGTGTGGAAACGGTGGTGCAGAGCATGGGATTCATGCGCATGCAGTCGCAACAGGTGTGTCACACCTGCGGTGGCTCGGGTAAGGTCATCAAGGAGAAGTGCCCGCACTGTGGCGGAAAGGGACTGGTGCGCAAGGAAGAGGTCGTGTCGGTCAACATTCCCGCCGGCGTGGCACAGGGCATGCAGCTCAAGATGTCGGGCCGTGGCAATGATGCGCCCGGTGGAGGCATCCCCGGCGACCTGCTCATCGTCATCGAGGAGGTTGCCGACAACCAGCTCGTGCGCGACGGCAACGACTTGGTCTACAACCTGATGCTCGACTTCCCCACCGCTGTGTTTGGCGGAAAGGTCGAGGTGCCCACCGTCGATGGCAAGGCACTGCTCACCATCAAGCCGGGCACCCAGCCTGGATCTGTGCTGCGCATGCGTGGCAAGGGCTTGCCCGACCCCAACCGCTATGGTATGGGCGACATGCTGGTCAACGTCATGGTCTACGTGCCCGAGTCGCTCACGGCCGACGAGCGCAAGGCCATCGAGAGCCTGCGCGGTTCAAGCAACCTCAAGCCGTCGGAGTCGATCAAGAATCGAATCTTCAGCCGTCTGCGCCACATCTTTGATTAATGACCACCCACTGGTCGATGTATTCCAAGACGCAGTCTTGGACACCGAAGTCACCCATCACCACAAAGCAAAAGCCACAATGTCACGCAATCACAACCACAATGTGCCACGCGCGCAGCGCCAAGGCACCGTCTTCCAGGCCCGCGAGCAGCAGGGCCTGCTTGAGTTTGTCATGAAGTCCTTGGACGGCATCAGCCGCAACAAGGCAAAGTCAATCCTTAGTCATGGCGGTGTCACTGTCGATGGCAAGACCGAGACGCATTTCGACTTTCAGGTGATGCCCGACAGTGTGGTCGAGATCTCGCGGCAGCCGCGCACACCGGCCGAGGCGAGCAAGCACTACGACATCGTCTACGAGGATCAGTGGCTCGTCGTGGTCAACAAAGAGCCGGGCGTGCTCTCGATGGGGGTAGGGGCCGGCAGCCTGAACATGAAGTCGCTGCTCGACCGCCACTTTGCCGAGACGCGACAGCGCTGCACAGCTCATGTGGTACATCGCTTGGACTGCCGCACCAGTGGCCTGATGGTCTATGCCAAGAGTAGCGACGTGCAGCAGGCCTTTGTCCGCGACTGGCGCAATGTGGTCACCGACCGTCGCTATGTCGCTGTGGTCGACGGTGTAATGGAACGCGACGAGGGTAGGGTGGAGAGCTGGCTTAAAGACAACAAGAATATGCGCGTGATCAGCTACCGCGAGGATCCTGGCGGAGGCAAGTTCTCCATCACCACTTGGCGCATCCTCGAGCGGGCACAGGAACACTCGCTCATAGAACTGAAGCTGCTCACCGGCCGCAAGAACCAGATACGTGTGCATATGCGCGACATCGGGCATCCAGTGACCGGCGACGGTAAGTATGGTCGCCAGGAGAAGCCCGGCAGCCGACACTGCTTGCATGCCTACAAGCTCGCATTCACACATCCCATTACCGGCGAGCCACTATCGTTCGAAACACCCATCCCTCCCTACTTCTACCGGCGTCTTACCTGACTGGTACGCCTGGCGTGCCGTGTCGTGAGCTGTTTTTGACGTTAAAACCAGTTTTAATTTTCGGTTTCCAATTATTTGTTGTACCTTTGTAGCTTGAAATAAATTTTTCTATACAAAGTGGAAACTAAATATATCTTCGTCACGGGCGGAGTGGTGTCATCACTGGGTAAGGGCATCATCTCGTCGTCCATCGCGCGCCTGCTGCTGTCGCGAGGCTTTAATGTCACCATCCAGAAGTTTGACCCCTACATCAACATCGACCCCGGCACGCTCAATCCCTATGAGCACGGCGAGTGCTATGTGACCGTCGACGGACACGAGGCCGACCTCGACTTGGGGCATTACGAGCGATTTACCAACATCAAGACCACTCGGGCCAACAACATCACCACCGGACGCGTCTACCAGAGTGTGATCGACAAGGAACGCCGCGGCGACTACTTGGGCAAGACGGTGCAAATCATCCCTCACATCACCGACGAAATCAAGCGGTGCGTAAAGCTGCTGGGCAACAAGGGCGACTATGACTTTGTCATTACTGAGATTGGTGGTACGGTGGGCGATATCGAGTCGCTGCCGTTTCTGGAGGCTGTGCGACAGCTCAAGTGGGAACTGGGCAGTAAGTGCGTGTGCGTGCATCTGACCTATGTACCCTATATCAAGGCGGCCAAAGAACTCAAGACCAAGCCTACTCAGCACTCGGTGAAGATGCTGCAGCAGGAAGGAATACAACCCGACATTCTGGTGTTGCGCACCGAGCACGACATCCCTACCGCCATGCGGCGCAAGGTGGCGCAGTTCTGCAACGTCAGCCCCGATGCAGTGATTCAGAGCATCGACGCGCCCACCATCTACGAGGTGCCCCTGATGATGCACGACCAGCACCTCGACGAGATTATCCTCGACAAGACGGGTACGCCATATAGCGGTGAGCCCGACCTGAAGACCTGGAAGCAATTCCTTAACAAACTCAACGAGGCTACCGAGGAGGTGCGCATCGGCTTGGTGGGCAAGTATGTGTCGCTGCAAGATGCTTATAAGAGCATTGACGAGGCACTATTCCAGGCTGCGACCTACAACGACCACAAGGTCAAGATTGACTATATCAACAGCGAATACCTTACCGATGCAAATGTCGAGCAGCAGTTGGCTGGCCACGACGGAATCATCGTCGCACCGGGCTTTGGCCAACGAGGCACCGAGGGCAAGTATGTGGCACTCAAGTGGTGCCGAGAGCACGATGTGCCCACCTTCGGCATCTGCCTGGGCATGCAGTGCATGGTCATCGAGTTTGCACGCAACGTGCTAGGCATGGCCGATGCCAACAGTGTGGAACTTGATCCCAACACCAGTCACAACGTCATCGACCTGATGGAGGAACAGAAGAGTGTGACCAACTTGGGCGGCACCATGCGCCTGGGTGCTTATGCTTGCCGCTTGCAGGCTGGCACGAAAGTTGCACAGGCTTATGGTAAACTCGACATTGAGGAGCGCCACCGGCACCGTTTTGAGTTCAACGAGGAGTTCCGCCAGCAGTTTGAGCACGCGGGCATGAAGTGCGTCGGCGAGAACCCCGAGACACATCTGGTGGAGGTGGTTGAACTGCCCGACAAACGCTGGTACATCGGCACACAATATCATCCCGAGTACAGCAGCACAGTGCTCTCGCCGCACCCGCTGTTCATGGACTTTATCCGTGCCGCCATAGCGTACAAGGAAGGGAAATGACTGAAAATGTGACGAGTTAATGCACATTTACCACCTGGCTGCAATTTTCAATTTTTAAAATCTCAATTATCAATTAATAGAAAAGTGGACAAAAACACTGTAATAGGGATGTTGCTCATGTGTGCCGTGATTTTCGGTTTCACTATGCTCAACAAGCCCAGCGAGGCCGAGCTGGCCGAGCGTCAACGCATTCAAGACTCCATTGCGGCAGCACAGAAGCAGACCGCCAATGCCAATAAGCCTATGACTATGCTCTCACCCGACGAGGTGCGGCAGCTGCAGGCCGTGATGGCCGAGCATAGTGCCGATAGCTCGCGGCAGGGCATCGACGATGGCAACGTGAAACTCGGTTTAGTCGACGGGCAAGTAACCGGCACAGTGACTGTGGCCGACATCACACTGGCATTCGACGAGCTGCTGTCGGCTTCGGCCGATGATGTGCATCGGCAGGCTGTTGAGGCCGTGAAGCAGGCCCTCGACAAGTATGCCAAGAACGGAGCGTTTGCCGCCAGTATGAGCGGAACAGAGCAAATCGTGAAGCTGCGCAACGACTCGCTCGAGGTCGAAGTGTCGACCAAGGGTGGAGTCATCACTAGAGCCAAACTGCTGGCCTATAAGGCCTACAATACACCTCTGGTGGAAGTCATCACTCCCGAAGACAACCAGTATAGCTTTGTGCTGAGCAACAACACGCAGCGATTTGAGACACAGAACTTCTTTTTCACGCCCGAGCAGGTCACCGATTCGACCGTGCTGATGAAGCTGGATCTGGGTGGCGGAGCAACATGGGGACTGAAGTATACCCTTGAGCGGGGCTCATACATGGTGCGCATGGAGATGGTGCAGTCAGGCATGAGCCAAATCATTCCCCTCAACATCAACTCGGTAGACCTCAAGTGGCACCAGAAGATGGCGCGCCACGAGGAGGGGAAAATGTTTGAGGAACGCAACTCGGCCATCTATTATAAGTATGCAGGCGAGAACGGTGACGTCGAGTACACCAAGGAGAGTGGTGATGACGAGGAGGATATCAAGGACCGACTGAAGTGGATCTCGACCAAGAACCAGTTTTTCAGCGCTGTGCTCATTGCCGACAGTGTGTTTGGTGGAGCGCACCTTGAGAGCCGCGAAATCAAGAAGGACGCCGCCGACTATCAGACTCACCTTAAGGTGATGGACATCCGCACCACTGTGCCCTATGCCAGCGACAAGGCCAATCCGGCAAGCTTTTATTTCTTCTTCGGACCCAACCGCTACAAGTTGCTTTCGAGCTATGACAAGTACTCGCCCAAAGAAGACCTGAAGCTCACCAAGCTCATCCCGCTGGGATGGAAGCTGTTCCGCTGGATCAATACGGGCATCATCATTCCGGTGTTCAACTGGCTGGGCTCGTTCATCAGCAGTTATGGCATCATTATCCTCATCCTGACCATCCTGCTCAAGATTGTGCTCTCGCCCTTGACCTTTAAGAGCTATATGTCGCAGGCCAAGATGCGAGTGCTAGGCCCCGACATCGCGGCCATCAACGAGAAGTATCCCGGACAGGAGAACGCCATGAAGCGCCAGCAGAAGACCATGGAGCTTTATAGCCTGGCCGGTGCCAATCCCATGGGAGGCTGCCTGCCCATGCTGTTGCAGATGCCCATCCTGATAGCCATGTTCACTTTCTTCCCGTCGTGCATCGAGTTGCGCGGACAGGCATTCCTTTGGGCAAAAGACCTGTCGGCACCCGACAAGATTTGGGAATGGGGAGCACAGATTCCGTTTATCACCAATTACTTCGGCAACCACATCAGCTTGTTCTGCCTGCTCATGACAGTGACCAATATCGGCTACACCTACCTGACGATGCAGTCGCAGCAGTCGCAGCAGTCCATGCCGGGCATGAAGGTGATGATGTACCTCATGCCGCTCATGTTCCTGGTGTTCTTCAACAACTATGCATCGGGACTGAGCTACTACTACTTCATCTCGCTGCTCATCACCATCGCGCAGACCTATGCCTGCCGGGCGCTGGTCAGTGAGGATAAGGTGCGGGCAACCATCGCGGCCAATAGGGCCAAACCGCGTAAGAAGAGCGGCATGATGGCGCGGCTCGAGGAGATGCAGCGGCAGCAGCAACAGATGCTCAAGGAGCAAGAAAAGCGTAATAAGAAGAAAAAATAAGTTACATATTAATACTTACGACTATGGCACAATTCAATTGTCCTCAATGTCACCGCGATTTCACGGCACCCGACAATGCTACTAGCGTGCAATGCCCTTATTGCGGCAACGTGCAGAATGCACAGCAACCTTACGGCCAGCAGCAACCTTACGGCCAACAACCCTACGGCCAGCAGCAACCTTACGGCCAGCAGCAACCCTATGGCCAGCAACAACCCTATGGCCAACCGCAGTACGCCTATGGCAATGGACAGATGCCTGGTGTCGACATCGGTGTGTTCGACTCGGGACCGTCGGGAAAGAGCCGCGGAGTGGCTGGCCTGCTTGCTATCCTCATCGGCACGCTGGGCATACACTACTTCTATTGTGGGAAGACGGGCGGAGGCTTCATCTGTATTTTGCTCTCAATCATCTCTTGTGGCATATGGGGCATCATCACCCTGATTCAGGGCATCATGATGATGACCATGCGCAGCGACGAGTTTGAGCGCAAGTATGTCTATTCGACATCGACCTTCCCGCTATTCTGACGCGTGGACCGCAAACATCTCGATAGCAGGCCCGATTACATCCGTTGGATGTTGGCGGCAGGTGCGGCGGCGGCAATCGCCGCACTTGTCGTGCTGTTTGTAAAGCGTGAACATTTCTTCCACTCTGTGCCCAAGTTCAACCTGGCCGACTATCCTGTGCGGGGCATCGATGTGAGCAACCATAACGGCACCATCGACTGGATGCTGGTGGCGCAGGCCGACTATCAGTTTGCCTATGTCAAGGCCAGTGAGGGAAAGACGCACCGCGACACGGCTTTTGAACGCAACGTCAAGTCGGCGAGGAAAGCCGGGTTGAGGGTAGGGGCTTACCATTTCTTCCGAAAAAGCCGCGACGGTGTCGAGCAGGCCAATAATTTGCTGGGGGCTGTCGCAGGGGTGGAGCTGGACTTGCCGCTGGTGGTCGATATCGAAGACTGGGACAACGACAGTTGGCAGGACGACAAGGTGGTGCAGCAGCGGTTTCGCGACATGGTCAACGCGCTGCTCAAGGCCGGACATCGCGTGATGATCTACACCAACGGTGACGGATACGGCAAGTTCTATCGTCCCAATTTCCCCGACATGGACTTGTGGCTGTGCTCGTTCCGCTCGCCGGATGTGCTCAGGGACACGCACCGGCATCGCATCCAGCAGTATAGCCATTGGGGCGAAGTGTCGGGTGTGGACGGAGATGTCGACCTCAATGTGTTCATGGGCTCGCAGCATGAGTGGGACACATGGGTCGATGCAATCAGGAATTAAGAACTTAGAACTACGAGGCAATGAAACGACTACTTTTCGTATTGGTCATGGCTGTCGCCGGCATCATAGCGCAGGGGGCTGTGTACACTTGGAGTCAGTATCACCTGAACTTCGAGGTACCCGATGGCGGATTTGTCACCTACAACAGCAACACGCGCTTTGAAATCCAGTGGGACGAGATGGTGATGACCGTGCAGCTATACAACAAACAAGAGAGCAGTGACAAACTCATCCGCGAGAACCTGCAACGCAAGGCACTGGGATACAGCATGTACGACCTCAAGCAGGGAAAAATCAAGGTAAAGGGATTCAAGGGACTCACCATCGACGGTACTATGCCCGACGGCTCGCGAGCCATCATTGCCGACCTCATCAGCAACAAGCAAGACCTTATTGTCGAGGTCACTGTCAATTATCTGTACGGCAACCGGGAGATGGTCGACGACATGATCAAGTCGTTTGCCGAGAACAGTAAGAACAAGCCTAACCGGGAGAAGCACAAACAGAAGGTGCAGTCGCGCGAAAAGGCGAAACTCGAAGAGCAGAAACGCAAGCAAGAACAGCAGCGCAGGCAGCAGCAAGAACAAGAGCAGCAGCGCCGCCGCAACGAGAAAATCTATGACGCTTAGTAGTCGTTAATAAATGGGGGGTACGATTTGGTTTATGGCTAAGACAATTAGAATTATTGCCATTGATAAAGAGTACCAAATTATTTTTTTAACGGAAACTTAAACAACTATACCATTAAGATGAAGAATAAGAAGCTTTTTATGGTCATGGCATGCCTAGGCATGGCAGTGGCTACTACACAGGCTCACCAGAGCGACTATCTGCTGATGCCGCTCATCTTTGAACACCAGCAGCCGCTTCAGGCATCGCCGACCGATGCAACCTCAGCCAAACAGCTCGATGCCGGTGACCAATGGCTGCAAGACGCTATGGCACAATCACAGCGAATGAATCAAACGCGTTATCGCGCCATGATCGACAATCCGCAGCTAGTGGCCTACAATGCGAGTTCGCTGCCTGAGCCGCCCAAAGAGTATGTGCTCACAGCCGACCCATCGCAGGGCATGCTCACCATAGCCACGCCGCAGGTGGTGGCTCCGGTTGATACCGTCATCGCCGAACCGCCGGTGCCGGTGCGAAACTGGCTGCACACCTTCAATGGCTCGGTGCATTTCACACAAGCCTATATCAGTGGCAACTGGTATCAGGGTGGAGAGAACAACCTCAACATCCTGGCCGACATCAAGTGGGAGTGCAACCTCAATCAGGCTGTGCATCCCAACTGGCTGTTCAACAACATGATGCAGTACAAGCTAGGCATTGCCACTGCATCGGGCGACAGCCTGCGAAAATATCGTATCAACGAGGACAACTTCCTGTTTACGTCGCAGCTCGGTTACAAGGCAGTCAAGCACTGGTACTACAGTGCCATGCTGCAGTTCAAAACCCAGTTCTTCAACAACTATAAGCCCAATAGCGAGACCATGACGGCATCGTTCCTCTCGCCGGGCGAGTTGAACCTGGGTATTGGTATGACCTACGACTACAAGAATGCCGATCAGACGAAGGCACTGACGGTGGCCATCGCGCCCCTGTCCTACAACCTGAAAATCTGTCGGGACATTGACCGACTGGATCCCGTCAACTTTGGCATCGACCCTGGGCATCACACCAAGAGCACATTCGGTAGCAACGTCGAGGCCAAGTGGAATTGGAAAATCAGCCCGAGCATCACCTGGTCATCGAGGTTCTATGTGTTCACCAACTACAAGTATGTGCAGGGCGACTGGGAGAACACCTTCGACTTCTCCATCACACGGCATCTCAACACTAAGATTTTCACCCACCTGCGTTACGACAAGTCGCACCCACGCGATGAGGACTGGCGCTACTGGCAGTTCAAGGAAATCCTCAGCTTCGGTATTGTCTACCGATTTGCCACCAGCGAGTAATATTCTGTGCAATGAAATGGCTCGTGTCGTTGATAATGGCGCTTTGGGCGGTGATGAGCATGGCTGCTCCACCGCAAGGCGAGTTTCTCCCGGGTCTGGATGAGGACTCGATGCGGGTGAGGCTGCTGCAGTACGACCTGCAGCCCATCGAGGGCATATGGCAATATAAGGCCGAGCATATGACGCTGGGCATTGAGCGGTGCAGCGGGGTGCAGGATGCGGAGTATCGCATCGTCTTGCTGCATAGCGACGACCTCGAGCTGATGCCGGGCATGGTCATCGGCTACCTGGCCAGCAGCGTCGACGAGAGCAAGTTTCGCTTGTGGCTCTACAGCGAGCGCAACAGGCTCACTCTGCGAGGACCCATGGAGGCGGTGGCCACATTCAATCGCGAGAAGGGAACCATTATCTTCGACCCACCGCACTGGCGGGTGAAGGTTCGAGCCAATTTCATGCGATTCTTGCCCAGCATTTTCAGGGTAGTGAGCCTGTCGCCAGAAAAGGTGGAAGAACGTCTGCCGGTGGGATTCAACAAGCTCTTTCCCATCGAGGGCGATGCGCGCCGATTCAATCGAGTGAGATATCTGTAGAGAGAGTTAATAGTTTATGGTTAAAAGTTTATAGTTGGTGATGCGTTCTGTTTTATGCATATTTCTGGGCGTGCTGGCTGTGCTGGCAGTAGCTAGGACTCGCACCACGCAGAAACAACTCCACAGCTCTGCGGCTATCGTGCAGACTTTGGACATTACCGAAGTCGACTCGGTCGATCTGACTGATGGTGTTGACCCCGATGGTATCGTCATGAAGGGATATAGCAAGCGGGCAGCCGACAGCAAAGAGTCGTTTTTCCTGACAAGCAAGCTCAAGCACCGCATCTCCAGTGTGAGGTTGCTGTTGCGCTACAGTGCCATGGACGGCACGGTGCTGCATGAGCGGCGCGTGGTGGTCCCGGTCGAACTCAAGCCGGGCGAGACGAGGCTGGTGACGATTAAGTCATTCGATGTGCAACACCTGTTTTATTACTATGGCGGCAACAAGCCACGCAAGAGTGCCACACCATACAAAGTGGCCTATCGACTCACAGGCTACGACATACCGGTGGGTAATTAAACCATCCCACACTTGACTGGTCTAAAAGCCAAAAGAACTGCAATATGAAGAAGATAACACTCCTTGCGATGACTCTTGCGCTGCTGGCACTCTGTGTTCCAATGCGGGGAGCTGCGCTCGACTTTACCAACGAGCGGCTCAACTACGAGATTGTCTACCACTGGGGCCTGGTGTGGAAGCACGCAGGTGATGCGTCGCTCAGTATCAAGAAGACGTCGAATGGTTACTACTCGCAGCTTGTGGGAAAGACGCGCTCGTGGGCCGATAAGGTTTATCCGGTGCGCGACACGCTCAAGTGCACGATGAACAACAAGTTGCAGCCATTGCGCTACGAGAAGCTCACTCACGAGAAGAGCTATTATGCCCGCGACATTGTCACTTTCAGCTATTATTATGGCAGCACCAGTGCCAAGGGGGTGCGCATACGCCCCGGTAAACCCAATGCCGAAATCAACCTGTCGGCGCAATGTCAGGCCTACGACATGGTCAGCGTCTTCTACATGCTGCGAAGCCTCGACTACAGCAAGCTCAGTACCGCCAAGCCTGTGACAACGGTGATATTTTCGGGCAAGCAGAAAGAGTATCTTACCATAACCTATAAAGGGAAAGAGAATATCAAGATGCGTGACGGAACCAAGCATGATGCCTATCACATCAAGTTCCGCTTCACCCAGGAGGGAGGAAAGAAGTCGAGCGACAACCTGGATGCCTGGATGTCGACCGATGCGCAGCGCATACCCTTACTGCTGGTGGGAAAGCTGCCCGTGGGCGAGGTCAAGTGTTACTACAAGAACTAGCCACCTGCTGGCACAAAAGCTCACAGCGCCGCCACAGCAACACCGTTGTGGCGGCGCTCTTCATTGCCCTAACTGAGCAGGCCAGATGTGGGGTGTAGGCCTGCAGTAGCAAAGTGGCGGAATGGGGACGGTTCTTTTTCCGCCACTTTTAACACTTCCTTTAACATTTGGTGCCATCTCGCCCCCAGCGGCCTGCCTACTGACAGCATGGTAATGCCGGCCCGGCAGCAGCCATGCAACCCCACTTTCCAAAAGTGGAGGGGAAGCAAAGAATCGCTGAAGAGTTAGGTGAATTGAGCAAAATAATAAGGATTATTAACTGCATTTTTGCGGTCAATAATCCTTATTTGCCTGATAATCAGTTGAGCGATAGACGGGATTCGAACCCGCGACCCTCAGCTTGGGAAGCTGATGCTCTACCAACTGAGCTACTATCGCATGGTTGGTAATGTTAGTGTAAGACAAGTCTTGTGGCCCTGCAGAGAAGGTGGCTGCTCTAGATGACTCCGTTCAGATTCTTAATCTCGGCGATGCTGTCCGAACCGTTACTGTCGGTCTTAACTAAGATGCTCACCGAGTCGCCGATTTCGTAAGTGAAGTCAAGGTCCGACGGCAGCTCAAAGTCGAGTGTGTCGTCGAAGAAGCGCAGATTGATGTTGCTGCGCGACCCGTCAACGATGATGCCGCGGTACAATCGGTCGCCATTGACATCGATAGGCTCGTTCTTAACGATAGTGTCGCTGTCCTTAGCCTGGTTGTCGGCCTCGTTATTGCCATCGGTACACGCCCCCATGGCTAGGGTTGCGGCCACGGCGGCAATGAGCAGGTATTTATTGACTGTCTTCATATTTGCGGCACAAAGGTAGCACATTTTCTTCAGTCTGCAAAATTTGTGGCCGTTTTTTTCTCGTTACAGTTTTATTGCTGTTGGTGTGAAAAAGCCGGCCCGGAGCAATCCGGGCCGGCTTGAACTATCGTCGAAGTGTGTGATTACTCACCACCCTTCTCCATCTGCTCCTTCAGGGCAGCCAGTGCGCTGATGTCGCCCAAAGTCGTCTTCTCGACGCTGGTGGCGGGCACTGTCTCCTCGGCTGCGGGCTTGCCACCCTGCTGGGCGCGGCGTGCCTTGCGAGCCTCGGCCTTCTGCTCATCCTCGAAGATGCGGCTATGCGACAGGATGATGCGCTTGGCGTCCTTGTTGAACTCGATGACCTTGAACTGCAGCTTCTCGTCCTTCTTGGCGGGAGTGCCGTCCTCTTTGACCAGGTGCTTGGGAGTGGCGAAGCCCTCAACTCCGTAGGGCTGCAGGTTGATCACGGCGCCCTTGTCGAGCATCTCGGTGATCACGCCCTCGTGCACGCTGCCAGTGGTGAAGATGGTCTCAAACACATCCCAAGGATTCTGCTCAAGCTGCTTGTGGCCCAAGCTCAAGCGGCGGTTGTCCTTGTCAATCTCAAGAACCTTGACCTCGATGGGAGCGCCAATCTGGGTGAACTCGCTGGGGTGCTTCACCTTCTTGGTCCACGACAGGTCGCTGATGTGAATCAGGCCGTCAACGCCCTCTTCCAGCTCAACAAACACGCCGAAGTTGGTGAAGTTGCGAACCTTGGCGGTGTGCTGCGAGCCAACGGGGTACTTGACCTCGATGTCCTCCCAAGGATCTTTCTTGAGCTGCTTGATGCCGAGCGACATCTTGCGCTCCTCGCGGTCCAGTGCCAGAATCTGAGCCTCGACCGTGTCGCCCACCTTCATGAAGTCCTGGGCGCTGCGCAGGTGCTGCGACCACGACATCTCGCTCACGTGAATCAGACCCTCCACGCCAGGAGCGACCTCGACAAATGCTCCGTAGTCGTACATCACAACCACGCGGCCGGTGACCTTGTCGCCCACCTTCAGGTCCGGATCGAGCTTGTCCCATGGATGGGGCTGGAGCTGCTTCAGACCCAGAGCGATGCGCTTCTTCTCGTCGTCGAAGTCCAGAATCACGACGTTCAGCTTCTGCTCAGGCTCGACGATGTCGGCGGGGTTGTTGACACGGCCCCACGACAGGTCGGTGATGTGGATCAGACCGTCCACGCCGCCCAGGTCGATGAACACACCATAGCTGGTGATGTTCTTGACGGTACCTTCGAGCACCTGTCCCTTCTCGAGCTTGGCGATGATTTCCTTCTTCTGCTGTTCGAGCTCGGCCTCGATCAGCGCCTTGTGCGACACAACCACGTTCTTGTACTCTTGGTTGATCTTCACAACCTTGAACTCCATGGTCTTGCCCACAAACATGTCATAGTCACGGATGGGCTTCACGTCGATCTGGCTGCCGGGCAAGAATGCCTCGATGCCGAACACATCGACAATCATGCCGCCCTTGGTGCGGCACTTGATGAATCCCTTGATGACCTCGTCCTTCTCCAGGGCCTCGTTGACGCGCTCCCAGCTCTTGGCGGCGCGTGCCTTACGGTGCGACAGGATCAGTTGGCCCTTCTTGTCCTCCTGGTTCTCGACAAACACCTCAACGGTGTCGCCCACCTTCAGGTCAGGGTTGTAGCGGAACTCGTTGTAGGGAATGATGCCGTCCGACTTAGCACCGATGTTAACCACCACCTCGCGCTTGTTGATCGAGATGACAGTACCTTCGGTCACTTCCTTGTCACGGAATGAGCCCAGGCTCTTGTCGTAGGTTTTTTCCAGTTCCTCATACGATTTGTCACGTTGAGTCTCGCCTCTCTCGAAGGCTTCCCAATCGAAATCGGCGATGGGAGAATTTTTTAATTCTTCGCTCATTTAGTTTGGTTTGCTCTGCCGGCACACTAGCGTGTGGAGACGGCGGAGCATGCATTAAAAGTTAGTAAATCAGTTAGTTCTCTCGACTTGCCACGACAGGTGGCAAATGCGGGTGCAAAGGTACAACAAATTTGGGAATTGTGGCCTGGCAGATGGAATTTTTTTTGCGTTTTGCCGTGTTTTTCATGATTTTGAGTAGGGTGGTGCGCTATAGATGTTGTCCTGTTTTGTTTTTGTAGCAGAAATTTTTGTTTTTTAACAGAAAAAATGCCGACGAAATGATGGTGGTGTGGAAAAAGTTTTCTACCTTTGTGCAGTCCATTCTGGTACGAAACTTGTGATATAAACATAATAATATTAACTAAAAACTATCGATTATGAAGAAATTTTTACTCTTTGCGGCTGCTTTTGCAGCCTTGAGCATGAGCGCTCAGGACTACACGTTCGAGAAAGTATGGGAGGTGAACTCAGGTCTGCCCGCCAATGCTGACGCACGTCAGGGCATCTGCATCAACGGCACCTATTACATCAATGTCAAGACCAACAATGCCGAGACAGGTGTCACGCCCTATGTGGTGGCCGTGACCGAGAATGGTGTCGAGACCACTAACTTTGCCGGAGGTGCTAACTGCGGCATCACCCGCGACGAGGCCGGCAATCTGGTTATCAGTCTGGCCACTTTCCCTGGCAGCTGGGTTTGCGATGGCGACACGCCCATGATTCGCGTGATTGACCCTGAGACCGGCGATGCTGTGGAGTATGGCATTCCTGAGGATGCTGCCGTGCTGGGCCGCAGCGACATGCTGGGCATGGCACAGGGCGACCTGTTCAACGATGGCAAACTGTTCATGTGTGGATGCACAAACGGTGAGCCGGAAAATACCAATTCTGGCGTGTGCATCCTCAACATCGTCGGTGGTGAGGTTGACTTCGACAACAGTTATGAGGCAATGGCCGATGTGACCTTGTCTGCGTCGACTGCAACCGTTATCAACAACATCGACGGCGAGCGCATCTTCTACGTCACACGCAACGCTACTCCCTACATCCTGACCCCCAATGGCGAAGGCTTTGTCGGAGAGGCCGTTTCGCTGCCCAACAAGGGTGCCAGCTGCGGAGCACAGATCTTCCAGTTCGACGGCAAGGATATTGCTGTCTATCCCATCCTGCCCAACTATCAGGACGGTTTTGCCGTGGCCGAGGTTGGCGCTGAGGAACCGCTGTTCACCGTCGAGCCCACCGGCAAGACTGCCTATGCTCAGTGCAACTGGGTGAATGCCGAGGTCATCGGCAATGATGCCTATATCTATCAGTACATGCCCGGACTGTTTGTGGCTTGCTACAAGCTGTCGGCTCCCATGACTGCCGTGAGCAATGTCAATGCCGCTAAGACTGCCACCGGTGTGAAGTATGTCAATGTTGCCGGCCAGGTGAGCAACGTGCCCTTCCAGGGCGTGAACATGGTTGTCACCAGCTACAGCGATGGCACGCAGAACACGACTAAAGTTGTGAAGTAATTTCTAATCATAAGACTAAATGGCGTTCGGGGCCGGTCGTGATGACCGGCCCCGTTTTTGCCGAATTTTGGGTCGTAAGGCAAGAATTATTGCATGGTGGCTTTCGGTTCTCAATAATTTGTCGTACCTTTGCAGCCACAATAGCATAACAACAAACGACATGAAAGCAAAGTTAGCATTATACAACGAGGTCGAGCAGCCTATCGAGCCGCTCAACGAGCAGAAGCTGGCCATCGCCGGCGACCGCCCCGAACCAGTGGATGTGCCCAAACAGGGGCTGTACATTGTCGACTACAAGACGCTGGTCAAGCCCACACTCATTGCGCTGCTCATTCTGGTGGTCTGGGCCATTGCCACCTGGCTGCTGTAGTCTGGACAGCTTCGCGTCTTTTTTTGAACGTAGCGCGCTTTATATAATAAGGTGTAACACCAAAAATGAGCGAAATTTGAACTTTTTTGAAAAAAAGTTGCGCAAAAATTTGGCCAGTCCGGCAAAAGGCAGTACCTTTGCATCGCATTTGAAAAAAGCATGGCTCCCTAGCTCAATTGAATAGAGCATCTGACTACGGATCAGAAGGTTGTGGGTTTGAATCCCGCGGGAGTCACATAAAGAGGAAAATCCTTGATGGTTTTCCTCTTTTTTGGTATGACGGGCATGTTGTACATCTGTGGTGAAAGTCCACTCGGGGCGTAGTCACCGACGAACCCTATAGCGACTCGCAAGTTTCAAGTGGTGACGCTTGGGAGAGAAGAAGCGATAGCGAAATCGTGGCTT
>JAFUVK010000100.1 GCA_017477555.1 Muribaculaceae bacterium | reverse complement strand
TGAGCGTGCTTGATTACTATGAGATTAGACACTCTTTGAAAACAAATTAAACCGCCGTATGCCGAACGGCACGTACGGTGGTGTGAGAGGAAAGGAAACGAAAGTAGGTCAGAAAACTTTCGTTTCCCGACCTACTCGATTTGTTATTTGGGGTAGCATACTATGTGAAAAAACGGCAAAAAGTGTTCAAAATCTTAACGTTGAGCATTTTTTTGACATCTGGTTGCGATATTTTTTGTAACTTTGCCGCTCAAAACTCAATCTTTTAAGATTTTATGCCAGATTTGCTGTTCGAGACGAGTTGGGAGGTATGCAATAAGGTCGGTGGAATCTATGCTGTTCTGTCGACTAAAGCAAAAACCCTGCAGTCACTCTATAAAGACAAGGTGATTTTTATCGGTCCCGATGTGTGGTCGCCCGTCAACGAGGCGCCCGACTTCGACGAGTGCCGTTCGCTGCTCGATGACTGGCGTAAAGGGACACGGTTGCCCGACGACATTGAGGTGCGCACCGGCCGATGGAATGTGCCTGGGCGGCCATTGGCCATCCTGGTTAGTTTCAGACACTTGCAGGGACGCATCAACGAGATATATGGGCAGATGTGGCAGCAATTTGGTGTCGACTCGCTCCATGGCTATGGCGACTACGACGAGGCATGTGCTTTTGCCTATGCCGCCGCTCGTGTCATTGAGAGTATCGTAGATTACTTCAAGGGAAAAGCACCGCATGTAGTGGCACACTTCGACGAGTGGACCACGGGAATGGGGTTGCTCTACGTCAAGGCCCACCTGCCGCAGGTGCGCACAGTCTTCACCACACATGCCACAAGCATAGGGCGCAGCATTGCCGGCAATGGCAAGCCGCTTTATGACTACATGGCCGGTTACAATGGCGACCAGATGGCACAGGAGCTGAACATGCAGGCCAAGCACTCGCTGGAGAAGGCCGCGGCCCATGCCGCCGATGCATTCACCACCGTCAGCGAGGTGACTGCACGCGAATGCGAGCAGCTGCTCGAACGCAGACCACTGGTCACACCCAACGCTTTCGAACAGCGCTTTGTGCCCAAGGGAAAAGACTACGACACTGCACGCCGTAATGCGCGGGAGCATTTGCTGCACATAGTGGCGGCATTGACCGGAAAGTGTTTACCCACCGACGCCATGCTCATTGCCACTTCGGGCCGATGTGAGTTCCGCAACAAGGGAATCGACCTATATCTCGATGCGCTCAATGTCACGCGCACCCTGCTGCATAGCAGTGTTGAATCTTCCAGACCAGTCGTGGCGTTGGTGCTGGTGCCGTCGTGGGTCGACTGCCCCAGGGCCGACCTTGTGGACTCGATGAAAAGCGCTCAGCTCACTCGCCTTCCCAACCCAGTGGTCACGCATCAGCTGCACCAGCCCGAGAGTGATGTGGTGTTGTGCAAGATGCGCGATGTCAATTTCAACAACCAGCCCGACGACCGCCTCATGGTCATCGACGTGCCGTGTTACCTCAACGGCCACGACGGCATCGTAGGGCTCAGTTACTACGACGTGCTGCCGGCACTTGACCTCACCGTCTTTCCTTCCTACTACGAGCCATGGGGATACACGCCGCTCGAGAGTATCGCATTCGGTGTGCCCACCATCACTACCAATCTGGCTGGTTTCGGGCAGTGGGTGCTCGACAACTTCGGGCACGATGCAGCGGCCAGCGGTGTGACAGTGCTTCACCGCACCGACTCCAACTATGGCGAGACGGTACATGCCCTGGCTGCCGAACTCATGCAGCACTACCACCTAGCGGCCGCCGACAGCCGCCGACGCATCCAGGCTGCCCGCGCCACCTCGCGCCAGGCACAGTGGAAGCAATTCATCGCCTACTATCAGGCAGCCTATTCATTCTAGCAATCTAGATTATCTAGAGCGTCTAAACCCTCTAAAAGGAACAATAAACATTTTAGACTAAACGATAATGAAACTAAGAGTTAGCAACACCAACGCACCGCAGTGGCGCAACCTGACGGTGCAGAGCGAGCTTCCCGGCCGACTGAAAAAGCTGGAGGAGTTGTCCAAGAACCTTTGGTGGGTGTGGAACAGCGAGGGTAAGTCGCTATTCCATGACCTGGACCGTGACCTGTGGCGTGCCACTGGAGAGAACCCGGTGATGCTGCTGCAGAAGATGAAGTCCGAACGATTTGACCAGATTGTCGAGGACCGCTCGTTGCTCGACCGCATCGACACCGTCTATGAGCACTTCAGCAACTACATGAGCCAGCCCATGCGCGACGACCTGCCCTCGGTGGCATATTTCAGCATGGAGTATGGACTGTGCAACGCACTGAAGATTTACTCGGGAGGACTGGGAATACTGGCTGGTGACTACATCAAGGAGGCTAGCGACCGATGCATCAACATGACCGCCATCGGATTCCTCTACCGATATGGATACTTCACCCAGACACTCTCGATGGACGGACAACAGATTGCCAACTACGAGCCGCAGAACTTCATCCAGCTTCCCATCGAACCGGTGCTCGACGCGCAAGGGCAGCAGATGATTCTTGAGGTGCCTTATCCTGGTCATACCGTCTATGCCAACGTGTGGCGCGTGAATGTGGGGCGCATGAAGCTCTACCTGCTTGACACCGACCTCGACCTCAATAGCGAGTATGACCGCCCCATCACCCACAAGCTCTATGGTGGCGACTGGGAGAACCGCATCAAGCAGGAGTATCTGCTGGGCATTGGCGGAGTGTTGCTGCTCAAGCGACTCGGGCTCAAGCACGACGTGTATCACTGCAACGAAGGTCACGCCGCACTGCTCAACCTACAGCGACTGGTCGACTATGTGCAGGACGAGAAACTCACATTCAACCAGGCACTTGAGGTGGTAAGGGCATCGTCGCTCTACACCGTGCATACTCCAGTGCCGGCAGGTCACGACTACTTCGACGAAGGGCTCTTCCACAAGTATATCAATGAGTTCCCCGCCAAGCTGGGCATCACCTGGGACGAGCTGATGAACATGGGACGAGAGAACCCCGGAACGGCCGACAAATTCTCGATGAGCGTGTTCGCGCTCAACACCACGCAAGAGAGCAACGGTGTGAGCTGGCTCCATGGCGAGGTGTCGAAGAAGATGTTCCAGGGAGTATGGAAGGGATATGCCCCCGAGGAGTCGCACGTGAGCTATGTCACCAACGGTGTGCACATGCCCACATGGGCAGCCAGCGAGTGGAAAGAGTTCTACACGCAGACCTTCGGCAAGGACTACCTCGAACACCAGGACGAGCAGGCGACCTGGGCACCCATCTACAGTGTGCCCGACGAGACCATCTGGAACCTGCGCATGCAGCTCAAGAACAAGTTCATCAACTTCGTCAAGCGTGATTTTACCGCCAACTGGTTGCGCAAGCAGGGCGACCCCACACGTATCATGTCGATTGTCGACAAGATCAACCCCAACGCACTGCTTATCGGCTTCGCGCGGCGATTTGCCACCTACAAGCGTGCCTATCTGCTCTTTAATGATCTCGAACGCCTGGAGCGCATTGTCAACAACGAGCAGTTCCCCGTGCAGTTTATCTACGCCGGCAAGGCACACCCTGCCGACGGAGCCGGACAGGACCTGATTCGCCGCATCATCGAAGTGTCGCGCATGCCGCAGTTCTTGGGCAAAATCATCTTCCTCGAGAACTACGATATGATTGTGTCAAAGCGCCTGCTCACCGGAGTCGACATCTGGCTCAACACACCCACACGACCACTCGAAGCTTCGGGCACGTCGGGCGAGAAGGCCGAGATGAACGGACTGCTCAACTTCTCGGTGCGCGACGGATGGTGGTATGAGGGCTACCGAGAGGGAGCTGGATGGGCACTCACCGACAAACGAACCTATACCGACCAGTCACAGCAGGACAAGCTCGACTCGGCAACCATCTACTCGATGCTTGAGAACGAGATCATACCCCTATACTTCGCCAAGAACTCCAAGGGATATTCGCCCGAGTGGATTCAGTACATCAAGAAGTCGCTCGCGCAGATTGCACCCAACTACACCATGTCGCGCATGATTCACGACTATATGCGCAAGTTCTACGTGCCTCAGGCCAAACGCGCAGCTGAGCTTAAGGCCGATAACTATGCGATGACACGCGACATCGTCGCCTGGAAGGAGAACGTCGACGCACGATGGGAGAACATACACGTTGAGGGAGACATACAGGTTTCCGACAACCTGCTCAACGCCGTCAACAACGGCAAGGATATCGAGGCCACCATACGCCTCAACACCGCCGGACTGGGGCGCAGCCTGGGTATCGAGCTGGTTGTCTACCAGGACATGGATGGTGAGAGCAAGTTCTACGGCGCATTCCCATTCGAGGTTGTGGCCGAGGACGGCGACGTGCTCACCTACCATCTGGCACAGGACATCAAGTACAGTGGTATGTTCCGCTACGCC
>JAFUVK010000099.1 GCA_017477555.1 Muribaculaceae bacterium | reverse complement strand
GAAATCAAGAACGATGGGAGGTGGCCTGAAAAGACACCTCTGAAAACAAGCCAAACCGCCGTATGCCGAACGGCACGTACGGTGGTGTGGGAGGAAAGGGAGCGAAAGCCAAAACTCTCGCTCCCCGACCTACCCGATTACCATGCCCCGAATGGGTAGCTCTTAGCCTGAATTTACCCGTTCGGGCAACTCTTGGCGGCGATGACGCATTGTTACGATTGCAATACATCAGAAGTAAGGTCGTTCTTGTTTTTTTTGCTGTATCAACAAAAAAATGTACTTTTGTGGCGACTAATCTTACTTTTAGGGAAATGAAGAAAATCTTACTGCTGGTAATCTTGATGGCAACGGCAATGGCGAGCCAGGCCAAGGTGAGCGGCGACGTGGACGGCAATGGCTCGGTCGATGTGGCCGATGTCAATGCTGTGATTAATGCCATGTTGGGCAAAGGTTCGGTTACAGAAGCCGATATCGACGGCAATGGCGTGGTCGACATCACCGATATCAATCAAGTGGTTAACATCATGCTTGGAAAGGTGGTGCCCGAGCCTGTCTTGACCGGGTACGACTATGTATGGAATCCAGAGACTCTGCCCGAGATTCACATCACCGTGGGAGTGGACGAGTGGAACAGGCTGCTGCAACTCTACGACCAGAACTCCGGCACCAAGCAGTATGTCATGGCCGACCGCTTTGACTTTGTCGGGCAGGCCGATACCACATCGATTGCCGACATCGGGCTGCGCCTCAAGGGCAACACCTCGCGGCGGCGTCCCGAGGGCTCGTCAGGGCAGATGCACCAGGCCGGGAACACCGACTGGCATCACTTCCACATGGGCATCAACCTGCGCAAGTATTACAAGGACGAAGAGCACACCGTGCAGGGAGTGCGCAAGTTTGTGCTCAAGTGGTTCAAGGACGACCCGATGTATGTGCGTGAGCTGTTCTGCTACAACCTGTTTGCTCAGGCCGGAGTGTGGACTGCGCCGCGAAGCCACTACTGCCGCTTGTGGCTCAAGGTGGCCGGTGACCCGGCCGAGACCTACTATGGTGTCTACGAGATGAACGAACCCATCGATGAGAACTACCTCAAGCAGCGTGACGACTCGCTGCACTTCGGCACCCACCAAGGCAATCTGTGGAAGTGCAAGTATGTGGGACGCCCGGCCACGCTCGCCGACCCCTACAACGGCGACTACTGGTATGACGATGACTCCGATGACAATCATACCTACACCCTGCAGACCAACACCAAGCGATTTGACGATGCGCGGGCACAGCTCATCGACTTCCAGCTCAAACTCAACGGGAAGGGGCGCGAGAGCTTCTATACATGGATTAATCAGGTGTGCGACGTAGACCTGCTGCTGCGCACCTACGCCGTGAGTGTGGCTGTGGGCATGTGGGACGACTACTGGAACAACGCCAACAACTACTACCTCTACTTCACCACCGAAGACCTCTATGACTACAAGGTCTACCTGCTGCCCTACGACTACGATAACACCCTGGGCACGTCGAGCCAATGCGGTGTGCAGAGCGATGCCGGCCGCCAGGACCCGCTGCACTGGGGGCAGGATGGCAATCCGCTGATCCGTCGCCTGCTGGAGTATGACGACTTCAAGGCCAAGTACCTGAGCTATCTGCGTGAGCTTGTCGACCCCGAGAGCGACCTGATGCACTACCTTGACGCCAAGCAGCGCATCGAGGCCTGGCACGAGATGATTGCGCCACACGTGAGCAACGACACCGGCGAGGACATGGAAATCCAAGACCTGCCGGCCTGGTGGGGCAACCACAGTGAGTACCGCCTGCTCGACCCCAATCCCGATGTCAACTTCTTCCGCATCAAGGCCGCGGCGATAGCCAATAGTCGCTAGTGGGTTAGGGCGTGGCACACGGCCAGCACGATGGCCATGAGCACGACATAGGTGGCCATGAACAGCCTGAACGGCCGCCAGCGCCAGCACGACAGTGCGGTGGCGGCGGCCATTGTCATCCACCAGGGCTCGAAGGGCAGGATGTAGCGGCTCACGGTGCCGGCGGTGATATAGGCGATGCCCACATAGCACATCATGGGCAACCCTGCCCACACCATCCACGGCCATCCACGCCGCCACGACCGGAACAGGTAGAAGTAGGCCACCACACCCGACAGCACATACCAGCCCAGCCTCAGGCGCGGTACGATAGGGAGCCACTGGGGTTGCGCATTGTCGGGTAGCCACGGCAGCGGGATAATCCACTGCACGGCGCAGGTGAGCGGCAGGTGCAGCAATCGCTGCCATACCGGGTAGCTGAAGTAGTCGCCCAATAGGCGGTGATAGGGGCCGGCAGGCGCAAACATGGCGGCCATGCCTCCCTGGCCGGTGACGTTGTTGACCTGCTGTACCACGGTGTAGTGGTCGGTCATGACCATGCCCAGCCACCAGCACAGCAGGCTGATGGCCAGCAGTGCGCCGTAGCGCTGCCACTGCTTGAATCGGCTGGCCACGGCCATCAAGAGAATGGCGATAATGAAGAAATTGATATACTTGGCCCTGACAGCCGCCAACAGCAGGCATCCCAGCGCGAACAATAATGAATAATTGAGAATTGAAAATTGAGAATTGAGAATTATCTTGCTTCTCGTTTCTCGCTTCTCGCTTCTTGTTTCTCGTTTCTCGCTTCTCGTTTCTTTGTTAGTAGTTAAAGGAGTTAAGGAGTTAAATGTAGTTAAGACGATACCCTTTTTGTCAGCTATTCGCTCTTCGCTGTCCGCTGTCCACTGTTCGCTGTCCACTGTTCGCTGTCCACTGTTCGCTGTTCGCTTCTTGCTTCTCGGCAAGGGCATGAGGCTGTAGGCCATCAGGGTCACGGCGAGGTAAATCCATGGTTCTTTGAGCATCTGTGCGCCCTGCGACATAAAATAGGCCTGCACGGCAATCATGGCCATGGCCAGTGTGGCCGTGCGCGCCTGGCGTGTGGCCACCAGGCGCGCAGCCATGTGGCCGGTGAGCACGATGGTGAGCAGTGTGACCAGCACATTGGCCGCCACGGGCCAGATGATGCTCACTCCCAGTATGCGCCACAGTGCCACAATGATGAGCGAATAGCCCCAGAAAGTGACCTTGGGCCGGACGGCGCTGCCGTCGTAGTGTGCCAGGGCCCAATCGTAGTACTGGCTGGCATCGCCGTAGAGTTGTGGCATGGCAAACGACGCTCCACTGCCCACAGTGGCCTGCCACACGGCCACGATGGCTATGGCGGCCAGCCACAGGGCCGCCGCCAGCAGCACCGCTCGGCCTGCCAGGGTGCGGTGCCGCGAGCGGGCATAAATCCAGCAGGGTAGGGCATAGGCCACCACCAGAGCGGCGGTCATCTGCGCTGCCTGGGCCGTGGGCAATGCCCATGCGGTTCCGGTGGCTACGGCCAGCAGCGCCATGGCTTCGGCGGCATGGAGCCACGCCTTTTTAAATGCATAATTCATATTTCATAATTCGTAATTACTGCCTGGCTGCAGCTCTCTTTCTTAATTCATGATGCACAATCCACTACTGATTAGCGTACAGCGAATAGTGGACAGCGAATAGTGTACAGCGAACAGCGGACAGAGTCCTCACTACTCACTCATAAGCTGCAAAGATACGTTTTTTTTAGAAAATTTTGCGCAAACCAAATGCAAAAAGCTTGTTTTTTGCTGAGGAGTGCCAAATTTGTAGAACATTTGCGCAAACCGAGCGCAATGATGCTTGCTCCAATTGCCGATGCAGCCTATTTTAACAAAAATAAGCGATTTTTGCTGCTCAAAATGTTTTTTTTGTGCCAAAATTTGGTCTGGTGTGACTTTTATTGTACTTTTGCTTTTTGATAATCCTAAGTGCTATGTCGCAGGTGATACAAGTTGACAT
This sequence comes from Muribaculaceae bacterium, assembly GCA_017477555.1. Lineage (GTDB taxonomy): Bacteria > Bacteroidota > Bacteroidia > Bacteroidales > Muribaculaceae > Sodaliphilus. The sequence goes on along the minus strand of JAFUVK010000099.1, from coordinate 19,287 downwards.
CGACCAGGTGCTGCGCACGCGTGCGGCACGCTACTACCGATATATTCCCGGCTGGGCGGTGCGCTGGCTGGCGCGCATGCTACGGCAAGACGAGCTCAACGCTATGCTGCGCAAGATAGGCGATAAGCAGGGTGTGGATGCGGCCGATGTGGTGCTCGATGACCTGGGCATCACTTTGCAGCCTCACGGCATGGACAACATCCCCGCGCAGGGGCGATTTATCTTTGCCAGCAACCACCCGCTGGGCGGGCTCGACGGCTTGGCGCTGATTTCGCTGCTGGGGCATCACTACCGGGGCGACATCCGTTTTCTGGTCAACGACCTGCTGATGGCAGTGACTCCGCTGCGGAGCATCTTCCTGCCGGTCAACAAGTTTGGTCGTCAGTCGCGTGAGGGTGTCACAGCCATCGAGCAAGAGTATGCCGGCGACCGTCAGATGCTCACTTTCCCGGCCGGGCTGTGCTCGCGTCGCCAGCCTGACGGCTCGATTGCCGACCTGCGTTGGAACAAGTTTGTGGTCACCAGTGCTATCGGTCATCATCGCGACATCATCCCGGTGTACTTCAATGGGCAGAACTCTGCCCGGTTCTACCGGCTGGCGCAATGGCGTAAGCGGCTGGGCATTAAGGTCAACCTTGAGCAGGCGTTGCTGCCGGCCGAGGTGTTTAAGAGCCGCGGAGCCACGTTCGACATCTATGTGGGGCGGCCCATCGGATGGCAGACGCTTGACGGCAGCCATGCGCTGGACCAAGCAGCCACTTTGCGCGACATAGTATATCACCTGAAACCCAAAAAATCACCATAGGTTATGGCCCAAGACATTATCCCGGCAGTGGACGTCAGTCTGATTGAGAGCGAGCTGACTCCCGACCGTCACCTGCGTGCCACCAACCGCGCCGGCAACCACATCTATGTCGTGGATGCCCACACGGCGCCGCACACGATGCGCGAGATTGGTCGGTTGCGCGAGCTCTCGTTTCGCGCTGGTGGTGGCGGAACGGGCAAGGACTGCGACATCGACGAGTTCGACCTGATGGAGCCACCTTGCCGTCAGTTGCTGGTGTGGAATCCCGAGGTCCACGAGATAATTGGTGCCTATCGCTATATCCTGGGCAGTGACATCCGCATCCTGGCGGACGGTACGCCGCGCATAGCCACAGCCCACATGTTCCGATTCTCTGACCACTTTATGCGGGGCATGCTTCCCTACACCATCGAGTTGGGACGCTCTTGGATTAAGCCCGAGTATCAGTCTACTCGTGCCGGTGTGCGTGCCATCTACACGCTCGACAACCTGTGGGACGGCTTGGGTGCGCTCACTGTGCTGCACCCCGAGGTCAAATACCTGTTCGGCAAGATGACGATGTATCCCAGTTATGACCGGGCTTGTCGCAACTTATTGTTACATTTCCTGCATCTCTACTTCCCCGATCCCGACCAGATTATCCGACCCATCGAGCCGCTAACCGACACGCATAGCGACGAGGCCGAAAGGGGGTTCTTTGTGGGTGGAGACTTCAAGGAAGACTATCGGAGGCTCAACGCATTTGTGCGTTCGCGGGGCATCAACATCCCGCCACTGATTAACGCTTACATGGGACTGTCGCCGTCGATGCGCATCCTGGGCACTGCCATTAACCACGAGTTTGGCGAGGTCGAGGAGACGGGGCTGCTGATCACCATCGCCGACATCTTCGACGACAAGATTCGCCGCCACATAGCCACGTTCCAGCAATAATATCAACCTGCCAAATAAGCCTATTACTTCATTTTGATAATGATTTATGAAATCTTACAGTAAGATACTGCCTCTGTTGCTGTCGGCTATAATGCTGATGGTAACTTTTACAGCGAGTGCCATCTCGGGCAATTTCAGCGACGCGGGCGGTGGCACCTACTGGTGTAACATCTATGTCGCCGAGGTGAGCCACGGCAAAAGCTATCAATGGTGCACCGGAATCAACGAAGACACGGGTATGAACAATTTCCGTGGCTTTGATACTAATACTGGCGGAGTACTGTCGACAGAGTATCCAACCGTCACGATCAGGTACCGCTATCACTACGGTCAACCCAATGGCTTTGAAAGAAATGGTTCTGATCAATCTTTCTATGTGATGACACGCTCTGGTTCGCTCCACAAGATTGGTGAGTGGCCCAAAGGTGGCAATTTCACTCAGACTGACTACACTTATGGCGTGATTGGCAATGGCAATATGGACGGCACCTGGCTATCGTTCCGCTACGCCCCCAATCAGGCTGGTCTTGACAATGTGACCGGCATCCAGATTGAGAATGACACCTACTACAAGCAAGACCATTTCTGGGCTTGGGATACAGACTATAGTTTCACTATCCATATGCGCTACCTGAAGGGGCTGGAAATGGAGTTTGAGAAGTGCAAGGATGCCGAACTTGAATGGATTGCTCCCAACAAAGTGAAGATGAGTGCCGACAACACTTGGCTGCCTGAATATACGCACTCCTGCACTTACAGGAGCTCTTATATGGCCAAAGTTGTTACCGACGATGGCACGGTCTACAGCGACGGATCAATCTTTGTGCATGACCATAATGCAGAATCGATTGAACTTGACGTGCCTGCTCAAAACTTCAATGTTGAAGTGATTAAAACTGGTATTTTTTATTACGTTTACAACAATACCACACTTGAGCTGAAGCTTCCCAAGGCTACAAAGACGGTAACTCATTTCAATAACACGTCATCTGATGTGACGGCAACGTTCAACCAAGTGAAGGGAGAAATGCGCCTGCAATGGGAGGTGGATAACGCTGTCGCCGAGGAAGGAGATTTTCAGATTTACCGCACGCCCATGAGCGAGTATGGCTCCTACACGGGCAACCGCGAGAAAGTGGGCTCAACGTCCGATAATTATTTCATCGACAAAGAAATGTATGGACTGGACTACAACAAGTATTATCGCTACGAATTGTTCCAGCTCAAGAATTCGTGGGCTCCGTTGGATATACCCAGCGACCCTCAGCCACTCTCTAATATCAATGCAGCCGTTGTTATGGCTAACACCGTGCCGGTGATACCATTGCACCTCAGCCAGGATGTGGATGTCACCGACAACATAAAGATAGACTGGAATTTTGGCAATGTGCCAAAGAATGAGACATCGGTAACATTCTATGTGAACCGCATTGATCCCGATGGAACAATAAGGAAAAAATATGGAGAAGTCACTGTGCCACGTGATGCAGGAAAAGCATCGTTCACCGATGACAAGCCTGAGTCAAGCTGCGAGGTGTACAGATATTTTGTCAACACCGATATGCTTGACGGGAAATTGCACTTCACCAGCGACACTATTCAGTCAAGCTTGCTTGACGGCAGCATTGTGACTAGTGTAACAATCAGTAAGGGTAACTACCAGGGAAGCGTTCATGTTAATTGGACAGCAAAACAGGTGGGCACCAGCCCAACTTACTATGAGGTTCACAGGCGTTTCATAGGTGCCAGCGACTGGCTCACAATCGGCACCACTTCGGGAACAACAACCAACTATACCTACGTGGACCAGACAGCCGAGCCTGGAAGATTCTATGAATATCGCGTGGCTGCCTACTCCCCCGACTGTGACGGCACAGGCCGAGTTATCAGCAATTCGATTGTTGAGAGCGGCTTCAGCCAAGCGGCTGGTGTGATTGCCGGTCGTGTACAATTTGATACAGGCACGGCGGTTGAAGGAGTAAGGCTCAATCTCATGCGCAGTGGTGACGAGACGTCGCGTCCACAGTTCTACAGTCGCAAATTGCTTGATGAGGGTGTCGGAATGGTGTGGCTTGCCGAGCCCAGTACTGCCAATAACATGCTGCGTCTTGACCGACCATTTACCTTGCAAATGTGGATTAATCCCGATGAGGAGCAACACTGGGTGGGACTTTTCAAGATGGACAAATATGATGGTGACACTCATGACGCCGAAGGAAACCTCGTAGGCTATAATTTCGGTCTGTTCAATTACGATCACAATCGGTATGGTGGCGACCATGACGGTTTTGCACTGATGCTGAAATTCGGTGGTACCGAAAAGTGGTTCAAGAATCCTGCCACTGGAGCCTATGGAGTAATTGAATACAACAAATACAGCCACATCACCATCCGCAACAATGCTGATGGCTCAATAACCTTCATCATCAACGGAGATGTCGAGAATCCTTACATATTTGACCTCAAGGATTTTCCCTCTCTTCACTTCGACACCAGCGATATTCCAGCAGATGCCGACAACAAGGTTAAAGTGAGGATTTGTGGTGCCTATGGAGGAAATCATCACAACACCCTCAAGGGAAACATCGATGAAGTGAGAATATGGAATCGCGCGCTTCCCGACAACGAGATTGTCACCAATTACGACCGCCTGCTAAGTGGACGTGAAACAGGACTTAAACTCTACTGGCCCTTTGACGAAGGTCTAGAAGAATATGCTTATGACTATTCCTATACCGATGGCATTCCTAACGGAAACCACCCAGACTTGGGCACCAACAACCGTCCATCGGAAATCGTGCCTAGCGAAGATCAGCTCTCGCTTTATGGCTTGACCAACACCAATGGTGAGTATATCATACGTGGCATTCCATTCACTGGCAGCGGCACGGGCTACACGGTAGCCCCCACCAAAGGCATTCACTCCTTCAATCCCGCCAGCCGCACTGGTTTCATCAGTGCAAGTTCGCTGTCGCTCAACGGTTATGACTTTACCGATGTGTCAAGTTTCAAAGTGCGAGGCACAATTCGCTATTCTGGTACCACGATTCCTGTCGATAGTGTGACATTCTATGTTGACGGTATGCCTTGCAACAAGAACGACAAACTCATCTACAGCGACGCAAATGGCGAATATGAGATTTCGGTACCTATCGGCAGCCACTATATCGAGGCTCGCCGCGACGGCCACACCTTTGAGGGTGCCGGTCGCTATCCTGTAGAAGAGGACGCTACCTATGAGTTCGTTGATGATACCCATATCGATTTCTATGATAACACGCTCGCGGTATTTGCAGGCCGTGTTACCGGTGGCAACACCGAGGGCGAGAAACCGTTGGGATATGGAGTTAGCGAAAACACCATTGGCAAAGCAATAATAACCTTGACGCCGCTCGACCACCCGCAACGCATGCTCAACGCCGTGCAGCAAGTGCAGGGCACCACCATTGAGTGGGTGCCTAATCCCGAGAATATTGCCGTAGAAAGTTCTTCACTCGATATCGGCAGCACATCCTATCGCGCTGGTGGTGACGTTGATGATGTGAAAAATATCATTATCACCACCGACGAGAATACTGGTGAATTCAGCGCCAAGATACCTCCAATTCGTTACATGGTGAAAAGTGTAGGTTTTCCCAATAATCCTACCATTGAAAATGATGAGGTGTTCTTGTCAATTCCTGCGGTGAACCTCACCAATCCTAAAGATTCAATTGCTCCCGACACCGTTTACACGGTAAGCAATGAACCGTTGCCACTGTTCAGGTGCAACAAGAAGATGATGCTCACCTATCACAGTACACCAGTGATAGACATCACTCAGATGGGATTGCCACCAGGTGCTTTCGGTACCGACACCCTGACCGTCACCGATATGGGTGAAGAAATCAAGCTTCCTATCTACAATTACAACGAGTCAACAGGTGAGGTGACCTACAACTATGGCTACCCAATCTTCCAGTTAGGGCGGACCTACGACTTCAAGGTGATGGCCTATGAGCCTTACATGAACTATGACAAGATTGCGTCAGGGAAGTTGCGAAAAGACATGCTACGAGACTCCGTCATCACCTTTGGCAATGAGTTGGGCGAGGCTGCGCTCATTGCTGCCGAGGACAACGTTATCGATGGTCGCGAATTAAAACGTGGCGACATGGCGAAACTCGACCCCGAGCAAGTGCGGCTCGATTCGTTAGGAGTGGGACATTACAATGGAGAGCTGGAATACCAGCCCTCACGGCGCCCTTCACCCGCAACATGAACGCCTCGATGGTTGTTCAAGGCAAGACAAAACTATGGAGTTACGAAGGCTTAAATGGTATTATTGCTGGCGTGGTGCCCACGGGCAACAACTTTATCACTGCGGGGCCTAGCCATGTGCAGATGGTGCTGCGTGACCCGCCTGGTGACGCATCCTATGCAACTTGGGCGAGAGATTCGGTCACTAGCGACTACACCTACACTGTGCGCGGTGTTCACAACAATACAGAGTTTGGTGTTGACATACGCAACTCTGTAGAATATGATATGATTGCTGGTTCGGCATTTTTCGGCACAGTATTCTACAACAATATTGTTAGTGAGAATCAAGTGTCATGGAAATATGACGTTCATAAAACTTGGGATAATCACAAGTCAGTTACCTACACCAATGGAATGTCAACATCTTCCAATTCAACTATGGACTATGTGGGCCGAGATGGAGATGTGTTTATAGGTTACTCCACCAATTATATAATAGGTGCTGCCGACAAGGTTGGAATCTTTAAGCAAGAGGATGGCTCTTGGGCAGTGGATATGCAAGAGACCATGTCGATGGATGAGAAGTTCAATACTCATTTTGAGTATTCTCAGAACTACATCGAGACAACCCTGTTCAGCAATATTAAGCGAACCCGCAACACCATGCTCAAGCACATCAACTCGATGAGCGAGATTGAGGAGAATCCACAAGTGGCAACCTACTACACTTTCCTCACCGAGGACGACCCGCGCTACGGCTCGAGCAATAGCGATAAGGAAGTGTGGGGCGACCAGGCCGTCGATGGCATGGAAGGACCAAGCTACTATGCCCGTTTCCCCGATGGTTTTGAAGGTTGCGACAGTGTGCACTGGTGCAACCAGGTCATTGAGTCGTGGAAGAAAACCCTTGCCGCCAATGAGGAAGACAAGATTAAAGCATTCAACAACCCGAATTACAAAATAGGTAACGAGTCGTTCGAGCGTGGTGTGACAGTTACTAACACCACTGGCACCACGACAAATACCGTTGACAACTCTACCGAGAATTTCTCAACTGGACTTGCCTATAGAGGCAAAAACGGTTACCTAATCAATAAGAGTGGTTGCATCATTATCTCAAATACCGATATTGGTTATCATCAAACCAAGTATGACATTGACGAGACGACCATAGTTGATAGGTTCGCTTATACGCTCAACGATACGCAGCGCGGCAATGCCCACACGGTTGACATCTTTAAATCCCCTAAGGGATGGTCCACCATCTTCCGTACTCGTGGCGGACAGACGCGCTGCCCCTACGAGGGTGAGACACGCACTAAGTACTACAATCCTGGCACTCTGCTCGACTATGCGTCGATGAAGAGCGATAATCCTCACATCTCGATGCCTATCCGCAACTTTGTTGACATTCCCGCTGGCCAAGTAGCTCAAGTGCAGGTGGTATTTGTCAATGAGAGCGAGACCCACGAGGCGCTCACCTCGGGTATAGTCTATGTTGACGCACTAACCAATCCTAATGGATTGCAGATTTTAATGGACGGAGAGCCTCTTGTCAACGGAGTGGAAATGTGGATGGAGTATGGAGTGCCCATCACAAAGACGCTCACTATCAAGCAGGCCGACAACTCCGTTCTCGACTACAACGACATCACCTTGTTCCTTGCCAACTCGTGCAAGCCTGAGAGGTGGATTTATGAGACTGTTTCGTTCTCGGCTCACTTTGTGCCTGCAGCGCCGCCAGTCACTCTCAATCTCAACAAGACAATCCTCAACCAGCGAGCTGTGCAAAATAAAGAAGAGATAGTTGCCACCATTAGCGATATCAACCGTCTTTTCAGCGGTCTCAAGGGTGTGAGACTCAAATACCGCTTTGCTGGCGATGCCCAGTGGATTACAGCCCACGAATGGCTAACCGATGAAAGCTATTTGAGCGAAGGCCATGAGACCGACGAACAGTCGCTCATGCCAAACGATAAGCCCAACATCACCTACGATCTCAAGCTGCCTAACATCGACGGCCATTACATGGTGGCTGCCGAGAGCATGTGCATCTTGGGAGGCAAGGACTACACTGCTATGACCGATGAGATAGAAGTGATTCGCGACACCCGTGGTCCCAAGCTGCTCGGTCAGGCTTATCCCAACACAGGCATACTAACACCCACCGATGACATCCGCATCAAGTTTAACGAAGACATCCGCGAGAGTTATCTCACTAAGGACGACAACTTCTTCATCACCGGCTCGCTCAACGACGCGCAGGTGAGCCACGACGTGTCGCTCCAGTTCAACGGCACACCAGTCGAGACCGATGCCTACCTGCCCATCGCCAACACCAGCTTCGCCTCCTCGTTGTGGCTCAAGCGCAAGGGCAGCGGCACCATCATTGAGCACGGAACCGAAGGCAACATGCTCAAGGTTGCCATCAACGAAAATGGCCAAGTCGATGCAACTATCAACGAAATCACAATCACGTCGATGGAGACCGTGCCAATGGACAAGTGGGTTTTCCTCGCTCTTAACTATGTGAAAGGTATGGCGGGTCAAAACACTCTCACCATGCTCATGGCCGAAGATGGCAACGAGACGATGCTCTTCGACGAAGCAATTGTGTCCGACTACAATAGCAACGGCCGCTTAATATTAGGTCGTGATTTCACTGGCATGATGCACGAACTTGTGCTCTGGAACAAGAACTGCCCAGTGCGCACTTTGCTGGTACAGAAAGATGAGGTTGTAGCACCCTATCTGCCAGGACTCGTGGGCTACTGGAAGATGAACGAGGGTCACGGCACCATCGTTACCGACTATGCACGTGGACGCAACATGCATCTGGCTGCCGAGTCGTGGAACGTGGAGAACACCAACCTTGCCGCCCACCTCGATGGCGAGCACATCATCAGGGTGCCTATTGGAGGTGTGTCGCCACGCTCAACCGACAGCTATGTTGTCGAGACCTGGTTCCGTGGCGAGAAAGACAAGAATGCCCGAGCAACATTGCTTTCGGTCACCGACCGAATGTCGATAGGCTTCGACTACGACAACTCGATGATTCTCCACCTCTACAACGATAGCCTGTCGTCGCTCGACAGCAATGGCCTGCCAATCGTGCTCACCAACACCGACTACAACGACGGCAACTGGCACCACATCGCCCTCAATGTGCATCGTGGCGTGAGTGCCGTGGTTTATCTCGACGGTAAGCCGGTCAAGACCCTTGCCGAGCAGCAATTGCAAGCTGCAGCAGGCGACTACCTCTATGTGGGAGGTATCCTCAAGTTTGACCCACAGTCAAGCATGATTCAGGAAAGCTATCGATTCACTGGCGACATCGACGAGCTGCGTGTGTGGAACGTGGCATGCGATGGCACTTCGGTTATAGCTAACCGCTACAATCAAGTTGATACCGCCCAGGTTACTGGACTCATAGCCTACTACCCAATGGAGCACAGCGTGCTTGATGCTAACGGCAACATCATCACAGAGTTCAGCCTCATCAACAATGCTCCTGGCATGGAGCAGCTTGGCATGGGCGAGGCCATAGGCCCTGGAGTGGTGCAATCGTCTACTGCTCCTGCTTTGCGCAAGTCGCCACTGAAGCAGAACCTCGATTTCGACTACACGGCTTCGTCCAACGAGATCTATATCAACCTCAACACCTTGCCGGCACGCATGCAGGGCAATCTGCTCACGTTCATTGTCAAGAATGTGCGTGACATGCAGGACAACCTATCGGAGGCCATTACTTGGAGTGCAGTGGTCGACTACAGCACTCTGGAATGGGATCAAGAGGCGCTCATGGTTGAGAAGGACCGCTTGAGCGAGACGCCTTTGTTTGCAGCCTTGCACAACAAGGGCAGTGAGAGCGGACGCTTCGACATTTCGGGGCTTCCCACCTGGATTACTCCTTCGGTAACCTCTGGCGTGCTTAGCACTGGCGAGTGGGCGACTATTGAGTTCACAGTGGGAGCCGACGCGCCTGTTGGAACTCACATGGTCTATGCCTACGCCACCAACGACGACGGCATCTGCGCACCGCTCCTCTTCAATGTCACTGTCACTGGCAACGAGCCCAACTGGACTTTCGACCCCTATGGAGCCGAGAGTTCGATGAACATGATAGGTCAAATCTACTTGGACGACAAGATTTGCACCAACACTAACACCAAGATAGCAGCCTTTGTCGATAACACTTGCTGTGGCGTGGCTTCGCCCAAGCTCATGCCCAGCCGCGATGCCTACTTCGTGAGCATGACAATCTATGGTCTCGAGGACATTACCAGCGAGAAGCCCATCACCTTCCGCATCTACGATGCCGACCGGGGTGTGGTCTACGGCAATGTACACACGAGCCTGGGTGGCAGCCCGCTCACACTCGTGTATAAGCCCAACAACATGATTGGCAACTTTGACAATCCTGTCAAGTGGCTGCCCAGCAGTCAGGTCGACCAGCTGTGCCAGTTCAGCACCGGATGGAACTGGGTTTCGCTCTATGTCGAGCCCGAACAGGGCAAGGACGACCTCGAGAGTGTGTTTGGCCATGCCAAGGTGTTCAACACCGTCAAGGGCAAGGAGGGATTTGCCATGAACAGTGGCACCGCATGGACTTCCAAGGGACTTGAGTCGCTGGAGGTGGGCAAGCTCTATAAGCTCAAGGTCAAGAGCGATATCGACCACAACATCGTGGGGACGATGATTGACACGCGCACTGCCACGCAGACCATCTATCCGGGCTGGAACTGGATCGGGCCGTTGTCAATCTACAACCTGAGTTTGCAAGAGGCGTTTGCCGACCTCAACCCCACCCGTGGCGATATGATCAAGAGCAAGACCCAGGTAGCCTTCTACGACGGCTACAAGTGGGAGGGCGACCTCACCGCAGTCATTCCGGGCATGGGTTACTACTACAAGTCGTGCAACACGCAGCCGGTGGAATTCCACTATCCCACCATCGATGCCAGCTATGTGCAAGGGGCCCCACCGGTGATGCGTGCTCCGGCCGACTTGCCGTTCACGCCCGTCGACCACCATCAGTTCAGCGACAACATGAATGTGGTGGCACGCATCGTCAAGGACGGTGTCGACGTGGATGACTTGTGCCTGGCGGCATTTGTCGACGGCGAGTGTCGCGGCGTGACCACCGCCACCGACGATGGCTTGTATCTGCTCACCATCGCCGGCAATGCCGACGAGGCCGGCAAGAATGTGTACTTTGCCACCCTATGGGGCGGTGAGAAGGTGTGGTTTGCCGAGCGCCTGCAGTGGCTCAGCGACTGGATTTATGGCGACCTCGAGCAGCCGCAGGTGTTTGACCTCAACAACACTTCGGGTGTCGCCAATGTGATGGCATCGACATCCATCACCATCACCCCGACAGTGGTCACCGACGTGGTCACCGTGGCCAGTGGCGACCTGCTGACCGAGGTCTGCGTCTACACCCTGGATGGCAAACGCACCGACCGCATCGCTCCGCAGGACAATCGGGCTACACTCAGCCTGAACCATCTGCCGGCAGGTGTTTACTTTGTGGAGGCACGCAATGCCACCGGCTCACGCATCGTGCAGCAAATTGTCAAGCGCGACCTGTAACCGATGCTTAATTACAACCTCCCAGCTCCCCTCCCCTTTTAAAGGGGAGGGGGTCAGGGCTGGGGTTTGAAATCAATGCACAATCCTTTAACTACCAAGAAGAACTAAAAAAATATGATGAAAAGAACCAAACTACTGCTTGCGGCACTGTTGCCTATGGCCATGGCGGCGCAAGTCGAAGTGAACTATGAGGCGGGCCTGACGGCCAATGCCGGCGACAACGAGCTGGCCCCACACTACATCATGGCCAACCGTGGCGGTGTGGTCACACAACAATTCAGCACCCTGCTGCACGGGGGCATCTGGCACACGATGGACACCACGCGGCGCCTGTCGTGGGGTGCCGGTGTCGAGGCCTGGGGAGGCTGGGCATCAACCGCGGCCTACTGGCAGGTGAACAACTCAAGCAGCAGCGCATTCCCCTCCGGTGGTGACGACCCTGCGTCCTCATCAGGAGAGCCTTTCTTCGTGATGCCTCCGATCAATCATCAACGCCCGGCATACGTGTGGCTGCAGCAGGCCTGGGTCGAGGGCAAGTACCGCGGCGTGCAGCTGGTGCTGGGCGCCAAGCGGCACGAGTCGCCCATGGTCAACGACTGCCTGAGCAGCGGCGACATGGTATGGAGCCAGAACGCCCGACCACTGGTGGGCGCACGCGCCGGATTTGTCAACTTCCAGACCATCCCCTTCACTCGCGGATGGGTGCAGATCAACGGCGAGGTGGGATACTACAAGCCAGGCGACAACAAGTGGCTCGAGCATCACTACAACTACCGCAATCACTTCATCACCACTGGCTGGTGGATGAACTACAAATATCTGCACCTGCGCAGCAACCCCAACAAGCCGTTGGTGGTGACCCTGGGCATGCAGGCTGCCTGCCAGTTTGGGGGCGACAATGTGTTCTACCAAGATGGCAAAGAGGTGCGACGTGTCAAGCAGAAAGCCAATGCCGAGGCGTTCTTTAAGGCGTTGATTCCGGGCAGCGGCGGCTCGAACAAGGGCGACGAGTTCTTTGAAGGCAACCATCTGGGTACCTGGGACTTGCGAGCCGACTACACGCTACGCGGCGGACACCGGTTGAGCGCCTATCACCAGCACATCTGGGAGGATGGCTCGGGCATCGGTTTCCGCAACGGTTTTGACGGCCTGTGGGGACTGGAGTACAAGGCCCCGACACAGGGCTGGCTGGATGGTGCCGTGGTGGAGTACATCGACCTCACCAACCAGAGCGGGCCCATCCACTGGGCACCTGGCGACCACGAGGGCACGCCGATGACCAGCGAGACCACAGGCGGCGATGACTACTACAACAACTATGCCTTCAACGGCTACCAGGTGCGCGGCATGGCACTAGGCAGCCCGATGGCAGTGGCCCCCATCTACAACACCGACGGCTATATGCGGTTTGTGCACACGCGCGTGCGCGCCATCCACGCCGCCGTCCAGGGCCATGTGGGTCAGTGGCAATACCGCGTGATGGCCAGCCGTCGCGCTGCCTGGGGCACCACGCTGATGCCCATGCCCAAGGCCACCTGCACCTCGTTCATGGCCGAGGCCGGCTACACGCTGCGACGTGTGCCAGGACTGCAACTCCAGGCCATGCTCGCCACCGACCACGGCTCGCTGCTGGGCAACAATGTGGCCGGCATGATTAACATCACTTATACAGGAAACTTCACAATTGGACGAAAATGAAGACATTGCGACACACACTCATCGCGCTGCTGACCCTGGTGGGGCTGAGCGGCTGCACCCACAACGACGGCGACATCGGCATCTGGTTCGGCACCTGGATGGTGGAGGACATCACTGGTGGTGCGGCCGACTTCGAGCTTGACCATCCGATGGATCGAGGCAAATATTACTTCCAATTTCAGAGCAACATGTGCACTGTGATGTATATTGACACCCGTCACAACCAACTGGTGGACTATGGCACTTGGAGCGAGGACGGCGACAAGATGACCATCAGTTTCCCCGACCAGGATGTTGCCTACAACTTGCTGCTTGACCAGTTGGCACAGGGCAGTACGGACAACACGTTCCATTTCGTTGTAAATCGGCAGTCGGACCAACGCGTCCAACTCGTGTGCACCAATGTTTGGGGCGACGAGCTCACCCTGCACCTGCACAAACAATGACATTAGTCGAAACTTTTGCCTTGTTTTTCAACTAAAAGTCGTAACTTTGCACAAATTTTTCTAAAACAACCCTATCGATGAGTAAGATAAATTTTGTAGAAGAACTGAAATGGCGCGGCATGATCAATAACATCATGCCCGGAACCGAAGAACAACTTAATAAAGAAATGACCTCGGGCTATGTGGGCATCGACCCAACGGCCGACTCGCTGCACATTGGCCACCTGGTGGGCATCATGATGCTCAAGCACCTGCAACGCGCCGGACACCGCCCCATTGCCCTGATAGGCGGGGCCACGGGCATGATTGGTGACCCGTCGATGAAGTCGCAAGAGCGCGTGCTTATCGACGAGGACACACTGCGCCACAACCAGGAGTGCATTCGCAAGCAGCTGGCCAAGTTCCTGGACTTCGACAGCGACGCGCCCAACCATGCCATCCTGGTCAACAACTACGACTGGATGAAGGGCTATGGCTTCCTCAACTTTATCCGCGACATCGGCAAGCACATCACCGTCAACTATATGATGGCCAAGGACTCGGTCAAGAAGCGTCTGGCCGCCAATGCCGACCACGGCATGTCGTTCACCGAGTTCAGCTACCAGCTGCTGCAGGGCTACGACTACCTGCACCTCTATGAGACCGAGGGCTGCCGCTTGCAGATGGGTGGCAGCGACCAGTGGGGCAACATCACCACGGGTACCGAGCTGATTCGCCGCATCAATGGCGGAGAGGCCTTCGCCATCACCTGCCCGCTCATCACCAAGGCCGACGGCACCAAGTTTGGCAAGACCGAGGGCGGCAACGTGTGGCTCGACCCCAAGCGCACCTCGCCCTATAAGTTCTACCAGTTCTGGCTCAACGTCAGTGACGAGGACGCCGCCAAGTACATCAAGATATTCACCGACCTGACGCAAGAAGAGATTGCCGCGCTCGAGGCCGAGCAGGCACAAGACCCCGGTCAGCGTCCGCTGCAGAAGCGTCTGGCCCGCGAGGTCACCATCATGGCCCACAGCCTTGAGGACTATGAGATGGCCGTCGAGGCGTCGAAGATTCTGTTCAGCAATCAGGCCAAGGATATCCTGCACAAGATTGACGAGCAGACGTTGCTGGCCGTCTTTGAGGGTGTGCCGCAGTTCGAGGTGAGCCGCGAGGTCATCGAACAGGGTACGCCGCTCATCTCGTTGCTCACCGACCATGCCGCTGTGTTTCCCAGCAAGGGCGAGATGCGCAAGCTCACCCAGGGCGGCGGTGTGAGCATCAACAAGGAGAAACTCGCCGACCCCAACACGGCGGCATCGACCGACATGTTGCTCAACGGCAAATACATTCTGGCCCAGCGCGGCAAGAAGAACTACTACCTGATTATCGTCAAGTAAACAACAAAATCATCATTAATCCACCCGGCAAATAAATATTTATTTGCCGGGTGTTGTATATATCAATTTTTTTCCTTATTTTTGTGGCCTAAAGTTTGTGTGGGACTTCACTGTAGAAACTTGAATTGAACAATAGACACTAAAGGTAAGAGTTTTATGAGATATATCTTATTGACACTGGCATTCTATTGGTTTGCGACATTAGCAGTTTTTCCGCAGACAGCCGATGATGAAGTCATGATTGCTGAATGCAATGAAATCTACGAATTCAAGAGCGTTCACGACCGCATTGTGGTGAAAAACAAGCGTGAGGCGACCTATGAGCACTTGCGACAATATTCCAAAAAGATTCAACCCGGCATTTTCTATGGCGACAACATTACCATAGATAATAGTTATTGTTCTCGATCCAGGACACCTCAATATCGGTCCATCACACCCGAAAACGTGTTTTATGACGATTCGAAAGTGTGCTATTACGATGTCACCCTTGATCGCAAAACCAAGAATTGCAAAGTCAAGTTTGAACGAACCTTCCTAGACATACGTTATTTCGTCTGTGTATCACTTTGCGAGGAGTATTATGTCAAGCACAAGACCGTCACTTTCATCATTCCCCAAGGAATGACACAATTTGAGTTGATATCAAAGAATATCACTCAAAATATCCAGGCAAGCACCAAGAATGACGGCAAGCGTACAATCATCACCTACGAAATCTGTGATCAGAAGTCTGTCAAGGACGAAGAAAACATGCCCAAACTTTCGCAAGTTTATCCCATTGTGTTTGTCAAAGGGGCATTCAGTGACCTAAGGGATTTGTTTGGCTGGAGTAGGCAAATGGCCGACGTTGACACATCCATCCCTTCGATCAATGAGATTCTCAATGAAATACAGGCGGTGAGTACAACACCATTCGAGCAAATCAAGAACACTTATGCCTGGGTGCAGAAAAACATACGTTATGTTGCCTTTGAGGCTGGCGTGAGCAGTCACCAGCCCGACAAGCCGTCTGAAGTGATCCGCAAGCGGTATGGTGATTGTAAGGGCATGTCCCTATTGCTCAAGACCCTGCTCAAAGCACAAGGATTTGATGCGCGGCAGACCGATATCGGCACAAAACAGGTTCCTATTCTAGTGAGTGAATTGCCCGCACTGTGCTCGCTGAACCACTCAATATGCACTGTTGAATGGGAAGGTGTTACCTACTACCTAGACCCGACCTCTCACTATGTGCCTGTTGGCCATATTCCATCAAACATTCAGGGAATGGAGGCATTGGTTGAGGAAGTCGATGGATGTTCATTGCGACAGTTGCCAGTATTTCCTGTCTCGGCCAATTGCGACAGCCTGCACATTTCATTGAAACTGTCCGATGATAAGGCGCTGCGAGGCGAAGCTGAGAGATGGGTGAAAGGGGATCTGAAAGAAGCCATGCTCTCGGCCTACTACAACACCGAGACACAACAACGTAAGGCATTCAAAGCCCAAATGCTCAACAACCTTTCGCATAGCAACAATATTGTTGATGCTGAATGGGAACAAAAGGACAATCGGGCAGAGTGGGCTGTACTGAAAGGCAATGTCATAAACAACCATTCGTGCGAGGCATTGCAAGGTGACTTATATATTGAACTAGACCCCGACAACATGTTGTTTTCAACGCAGATTGACACAACAAAGCGTGAGAATGACTATGTCTTCGATATGCCCTGCCAAATAATTCGTGAGGTTGTCTTGCAGATGCCAGACAGTTATCATTGCGAGCAGTTGCCCGACCCCTTCGACCTGCGAAACGAGGTGGCTGAAATGAATTGCAGTTTTAAGCAAAACGGCAATGAGATTATATTTCGCAAAGTGCTCACCATCCATCAACCACGACTGGCTTGCAATCACATTTCTCAATGGAATAAAAACTTGAGACAATGGAACGAGGCAAGCCATGAGCAAATCATACTTAAAAGCATAACCCCAAAAACGAATATCAATGAAAACTAACCTTTCTCTATGGCTCGCTATCTTAGCCTTGGTGGTGTCGTTGTCCGCTCATGCAGATGACGAAAAGAAGTATGCCGAATTTGCCCAGAACCTGCGCCAGCAGGTATGGAGTGACACAGACCCGATGTTTACTCAATATGAAGTTACCCATCAGTATGACAAAACCCATTCCGCTGTAATACTTGCGGCATTGACCGATGTCGAATTGACACGCAAGTCCTACCTGCGGATGACCGGACTGTTGATGTTCAATAGTGTGAAGCAATTAGGACGGCACGAACTGAATCGCATGTTGGTCAAACTGAATGATGATGCCGCTTTAAAGTCGTTCTCCGAATTTGACTATGCCACTATCACCAAGGGCTATAATGATTATGGCCTTCAGGAGAGCCTAAGACAAGTGCTGGGCGTTCGTGTCATTAAACCCGACGGAACCATAGTCAATGTCAGTACGGATGACTACATGACAACCCGTGAAGGCAAGAAAGGGAAAGAAGTAAGCCACAAGTTGGCTGTCCCTAACCTGGAAGTTGGAGACATTCTTGATATCTTCACGTATGACGAGATGGTCATTAAGGAGCGTAATATCCCACCTTTTAAATTCAACTTTGTTAATAAGTATCCGATGATGCACTATAAAGTGCGTTGCAAAATCGACGACAAGTTTGCTGTGCAATACCGTACTCTTAATGGCGCTCCAGACTTCACAGCCACTACTGATAAAGATAAAAACACTGTGCTTGAGACCGAAGTTAGGAATGTGAGTGCTGTGCCGCCCACTCTGTGGTATAATGAGATGGAGCAGGCTCCAATGACGATACTCTATGCTATAGACAAGAGCGTGAGCAGTAAGTATATCAAAAGTGTGAAGAAAGACAAACTGCAGCCCAATCCCGACTTCAGAACTATTCTGAATGACGACTTGTCGGCCCTAAGTGACAATCAGCAGTGTCTCCCGCCGAGAGGGAATAACATGAAGATGCTTCGCAACCTTCTCAAGCAAAATTCATCTCCTAGCGACATAAAACAAGCCGTCGACAAACTCTATGCTGGATTGACCTATTATTATTTTGCATTTGACGAGTATGACGAGTTTTCGACCTACACATTCTCGGTGGTGCTGGGCATGTACCTGAAGCATTGCAAGATACCTTTCCAATATGTGATTGCAACCGATAAGAATCATGAATCATTAGACCAGCTCATTAATCGCAGCAGAACCATATGGATAATCAAAGTCGGAGATTACTATTATGCCCCACCACAATACAACTGTGCCACGCCTGGAGTGTTGCCAGTAGAATTGCAAGGCCGAAAAGCAGCAGTTATCAACAAGTTGAAAGGGGACAAAACGGAGTATAGTATCATAAACTTGCCAACCACGAGGGCCGACCAGAACGTTGACAAGGTGATTATGAAAGCCACTATCGACGGCTTGGGCATGAGCGTCGAGCGTATCGAGTCAAGAACTGGCGGGCAAAAAGAGGATTTCACGATGCTTGTGACGCCCCAGCAGACTTATGCCGCTTATGACAAATTTCTCAATTGCGAGAAACCATTTATCGAAACTGTCTCTAAGAAGAATCGCCAAGGAGTCCTTCAGGCATTCGAGAAGGCAAATGAAGCACAGCAAGATTTTTTCAAGGAAGAGGTTGAACTATATCATGGGCAGCATGCCAGGGAATTCTTTTCCTATGAAATCTTGTCTGATGGACTTGATCCGGCGAAGCCCGAACTGGCATATCAAAGCAAGTATCTGATGGATGGCTTAGTAAAACGCGCGGGAGGAAATCTTGTGGTAAGTATAGGAAAACTTATTGGCACTCAAATCAAGGTCGAGGAACAAGAACGAGAACGTGTTGATGATGTCAATCGCAAATCGCCAACAATGCTTTCTTGGGACATCACGCTCCAATTGCCCGATGGTTATCACTTGTCGGATGAGGGCCTGTCAAAACTGCAACAAGAACTAAAAAATTCGGCAGGAGAATTTGTGTCGACCGCAACTCTTGAGGGCAACATCTTGCATTTAGTGGTGAACAAATGCTACCTAAAAGCGCATCTTCCCGTAGCCGAGTGGCCAAATTTGTTGCAAATCCTCGACACAGCCGATCAGTACACCAACCGTCAAATTGTCTTAGAAAAATAAGGCATTGCTTACTTGTCGTGGGCAGTATGGCAGTGGTGCATTAAG
>JAFUVK010000005.1 GCA_017477555.1 Muribaculaceae bacterium | reverse complement strand
AAATCAAGAACGATGGGAGGTGGCCTGAAAAGACACCTCTGAAAACAAGCCAAACCGCCGTATGCCGAACGGCACGTACGGTGGTGTGGGAGGAAAGGGAGCGAAAGCCAAAACTCTCGCTCCCCGACCTACCCGATTGTGCGTGTCTTCAATGCTCAAACTGACGGATATGCATCGATTGAAGAATGGTTTGAGAGCGACAATCAATCGTGGATATTTAAAAATCATTAAAAATTTATAACTCCTATCGATTATTTGAGATAATTCACTATCTTTGTGCCGTGGATTTGGTAAAAATCTATAATTAACATTAATGTCTAATTTTAGTATTTAAGGTTTATGAAGAAAATTTTCTTTATTGCTTTGATGGCTGCTCTGGCTATTCCAGCCATGCAGGCCTATCAGAATTACCCGACAAAGGCCCTAGAACAACAAGCGCTAGCGGGTGTTCGCCACAGCGATGGCACGGTGGCACATCACGCCAAGTACAAAGCACCAGCAGTTAATGCCGAGGACATTCCCGAAGGCATGGCAATGGTCGTCTTGGCTGCTGGAGACATCTGGAGTGACCACTCTGGTTACCAAATGCTGCTGGATGCCGATGCCACTGCTTATGGCACCGTCTTCCCCGCCAGCGGTCCCCTGAACCAATACGGTGATGCCGATGAATCGGTGTATGCAGAGTTTGAGTACAAGATTCCTGAGAATGCCGATGGCGCATTAACCACCGAGAATGTTGTGGTCGGTTCCAGCGCCAGCATTCTGATTCCTGCTGGTGTATATGACTATGTCATCACAAATCCTTGCCCCGGCAGCCGCGTCTTCATTGCATCGCAATATGGTTCAATCGGCGGGCGCTACAACGACTTCAACTTTGAGGCAGGCAAGGCCTACACCTTCACCGTCTACATGGGCGAAGAGGGCACTGATGCTACCGACCTGACGGTCACTACTGGTGGACCTGAGGTCGCTCCAACCACTCCCGAGAATTTGACAGTTGTTCCTTCATCGACCTCAGCATCAGTGAAGTGGGCTGACATCGACGACTCCAAGTGGAACCTGCGCTATCGTCTCTACAATCCCGATGCTAATCCCGATGCCGAGGCATCCTACTTCTGGGACTTTGAGGACGGCATGGGCGATTGGACCTCGATTGACTCTGACGGAGACGGCAATGGATGGTATGTGAACGACCCCATCGCTGGTGGTTATAATCCAGGCGATGGCACTCTGCTCTTCGGAACCAAGTGCATGACATCGGCCAGTTACGCCGGCACACCTCTCACCCCTGACAACTGGCTTGTCTCGCCCAAGGTGACCCTGAATGGCGATTTGACGTTCTGGGCAGGTGGTCAGGATGCTAGTTGGGCTGCCGAGGTATTTGCTGTGTATGTGACAACAGGTGAGCCCGACAACCTTGAAGGCTATGTGAAGATCTCTGATGACATCACCGCAACCAATCCCATCAAGGAATACACCTTCAGTCTTGCCGACTACAAAGGACAAGAGGGTCATGTGGCCATCCGTCACTACAATGTGACCGACATGTACCGCCTCAACATCGACAACGTGAGCATCGGTGCCCAGAATGCACCCGCATCTTGGATTGAGGTCGAGAACGTGACCAACAGGAGTTACACCATCGAAGGCCTGGAGATGAAGACAACCTATGAGGTGCAGGTACAGGCCGTGAACAGTGTTGGCGAGAGCGACTGGACTGAGTCTACCATCTTCACCACGCTGAACGAAGAGGCCATCACCGAGGTCTACCTCAATGGCTACGAGTCGCCCATTGAGGGCGAGAACTCGCAGGATCACCTGAATCTGAGTGTTCCTGAAGGCGCCAACTACAAGATCTACGTCACTTCTTGGTCGCCCGAGTGGTGGGACAATGATGTGGACGATGAGTTCTTCGGCGTATTTGTTGGTGGCACGCGTTATTCGATTGGCGTAACGCTGCAGGCTAACGACGGCTACTACTTTGCCGACAACTGCCAGTTCTATGTCAATGGCAGCCAGAATCTTGTCGACAATTCGTACACGGGTGTTGACGAGGACAGCAACTTGTATGCTTACATCTGGACTGTTCCTGAAGTAGCAGGCAGTGGCGCTGGCACCGATTACGTCATCCACGAGGTTCGCATCAATGGCTATGAGTCGCCTGTTGCCGGTCAGGATTCGCAAGATCACCTGAACATCACCATTCCCGAGGGTGTCAACTACCACATCTTCACCAACAAGTGGTCGCCCGAATGGTGGGACAACGACGCAGATGACGACTTCTTCGGCATCTTTGTTGAGGGCACCTACTACTCGATGGGCATGACCCTTGAGGCTAACGAAGGCTACCGCTTTGCTGACGACTGCAGGTTCTATGTCAACGGCAGCGAGGTTCTGGTTGATACCGACTACACCTATGTCGATACCGACGAAGGCAGCACCTATGCTTACCTCTGGACTGTTCCCGAGCAGGCTGCTCCCGACTACGCCATCCACGAGGTCTATGTCAATGGCTATGAGTCGCCTGTCGCTGGACAGGATTCGCAAGAGCACCTCAACATCACCGTTCCTGAGGATGCCAACTACCACATCTTCGCCAACAAGTGGTCGCCCGAATGGTGGGACAACGACGCAGATGACGACTTCTTCGGCATCTTTGTTGAGGGCACTTTCTACTCAGTGGGTATGACACTTGAGGCCAACGAGGGCTACTACTTTGCCGACGATTGCGTCTTCTATGTCAACGGTGGCCAAGAACTGGTTGATACTGATTTCACTGGAGTTGAGGCTGAGGATACTGTCTATGCTTACGTCTGGACCATTCCTGAGCAGGCAATGGCCAACACAGGCGTTGAGGCCATGAATGGTGACAAGTCGGTTGCAAGCGTGCGCTACTACAACCTGGCCGGTCAGCAGATCAAGAAGGCCGAGGGCGTGACCATCGTCGTCACCACCTACACCGATGGCACCACCAGCAGCGCCAAGGTCGTGAAGTAAATCACTCGAGTATCACGCCTCGCGCGTGACTAAATGAACAGCAGGGACGCAAATGTGATTTGCGCCCCTGCTTGCTTGATGATTACACGTTAAGTTAACGAACCTATATACTTGTTGTCCCTCTGCCACAATGTAGGGTCGTCGCGTGCGGCGACCGCACTGGCCGATTGCGATTATTATCTCCATACCAGGTTACTACCATATTTGTTAGCGGTCGCCGCACGCGACGACCCTACAATAGTTGCTAGCAGGGACAACTGGTGTATAGTTTCCTAAGTTAATTGCCCTTGACGGCGGCTGGAGTCCAGTGCTTGAAGAAACTCATGACCTTGTCGTGGTCGTAACTCTTGCCCTCCTCGAGATAGGCCGAGTCCTGGATGTGAACAACCTTGCCATCCTGGTCAAGCACCACCATCACTGGATAGCCGAAGCGTCCGCAGTTGCCCAGTCGCTTGAGCATCTCCTGAGCGCGGACATTGTCCTTGCTCTTGCGCGGGTGATAGTTGACGTGGATGTAGACAAAGTTCTTCTCGACGATGTCGGTGATGGCACTGTCGGCCTCCATATAGGCCGCAAAGCGCAAGCACCACGGGCACCAGTTGCCACCCACCTGAGCGATGACAAACTTGCCCTCGGCGCGAGCCTTGGCCAGCGCCTGGTCGATCTGCTCGATGGGGTCGATGGTCTCGTCATAGACTTTCTTCACTTTGGTCTCGGCCTCTTGGGCCTGCAGCGAGATCGACATCACCATTGCCGTCACGGCTGCAAAAAACAATTTCTTCATCATACTAGTTACTTTAACAATTAGGTCGCAAAAGTAAGCAAAATTTGTGCAAGTTGAGAGAAATACAAAATAAAAAACGAAGTTTTTGATTTTTATTTCCGAGACGCCGCCTAATTTCGAGTGTACCAGCACTCAACATAGGGCAAGTTGAACGAAATACAAAATTAAAAACAAAGTTTTTGATTTTTATTTCCGAGACGCCGCCAAAAATGCGATTAGGCGAGAGCCATGCAAGCTTGCTTGCTGATGGCCGAGTGTGAGCATTTTATCAAAATTTATCCAACTTTTGCAGAAGTTCAGATAAAAATCCCTATCTTTGCAGTCGACAAAACTGCGGAATTCCGCAAAAAAATCGAATGGACTATGGAATTTAAGCGCGAGAAACAGCTACAGCGACTGCTCAACAGCCGGCATAACGGCATGATAAAGATTATAACCGGCATGCGCCGGTGTGGCAAGTCTTACTTGTTATTCAACCTATTTGGCAAGGCATTGCTGCGCGAGGGAGTTGATTCAAAGCATATCATCAAAATCAATCTTGAGGACCGTCGCAATGCCGAATTGAGAAATCCGGACAAATTGCTCCATTACATTGACACCCGGCTTGACGATGAGGACATGCACTATGTGCTGCTTGACGAAGTGCAGTTGGTCCAGGAGTTTGAAGATGTACTTAATAGCTATCTCCATGTCTCTAACGCCGATGTCTATGTCACAGGCTCTAATGCCAGATTCTTGTCCAAAGACGTGATTACTGAATTTCGGGGGCGCGGACATGAAATCAGAGTGTCGCCATTGTCGTTTGCCGAATTTGCCCAATCGCGTGATGGTCAGCTGATTGATGATATCCTGCTCGAGTATATGAACTATGGCGGGCTGCCACAAGTTGCGCTGATGAGCGAGAATTGGGAACGCGAGGATTTCCTGAAGTCGATTTTCACTCATACCTATCTCCGTGACATCAAAGATCGCTATAATATCCAATTAGACAACGATCTCGAAGACCTTGTTACGATGCTGGCTTCGGCCATTGGTGGCCTTACAAATCCCCGAAAGCTGGAGAA
Source organism: Muribaculaceae bacterium (assembly GCA_017477555.1). Taxonomy (GTDB): domain Bacteria; phylum Bacteroidota; class Bacteroidia; order Bacteroidales; family Muribaculaceae; genus Sodaliphilus. The sequence continues at coordinate 26,835 of JAFUVK010000005.1, read as the reverse complement.
TACATTCCGGTCGGTCAAGCACAGCAGCATCACACAAGACACAATCAAGAGATATCTAGACTATCTGCAGGACGCCTTTCTGATTGAAAAAGCTGTGCGGTATGACATCAAAGGGAAGCGCTATCTTGATACACCCGCCAAATACTATTTCGAAGACTTGGGGCTGAGAAACGCCAGACTGAATTTCAGACAATTTGAAGAGTCCCATCTGATGGAGAACTTGATATATAATCAGTTGCGCATGCGTGGTTTGTCGGTAGATGTCGGCGAGGTGGTGGTGAACACGGTGTCGGATGAGGGCAAAAACGTGCGCAGGACCTTGGAGGTAGATTTTGTTTGTAACCGCGGCTACAGGCGCTATTACATTCAGTCTGCCTACAGCATTCCCGACCAAGCAAAGCGCGATCAGGAGTTGAAGTCGCTGCGCAACATCAATGACTCGTTTCAGAAAGTGGTTGTCTTGGGCAACCATACGCCCAAACACTTGAATGATGATGGAATCCTGTTCTTGAGCATCTATGACTTTCTCATGGATGAAAACAGCTTGAGCATCTAGAGCCATTCGACAAAACTGCGGAATTCCGCAAAAAAATCGAATGGACAAACTTGCAACCCGAGTGCCTAGACTTTGAATTGCCAAGTGGGTTCTATATAATGCTTGAATCAGGAAAGAGAGCAACTTGAACAACGCTAAATAAGTAACTTGGGATGAAATTGTATATCAAACCAACTTGACGAGAAAGTTCCACTTGGGCAGACAGTCGTCGAAATCGCTCCGTCAGCGAAGGACAGGAAGTCGTGGCCCAAGGCCTTTGGCTGCTCTTTGCACAGCACCTGTCCGGCTCGTTTGAGATTGAGATCGTCAGTTTTGGCAAAACCCAGCAATCTTTCCGCCAAAATTCCGAATTGACCGCTAGTTTTGGCAAAACCAATACACAGTTTCGCCAAAACAAGGATAATGGGGCTCACGCTAAACTCACCTTCAGGGGTTGTGCAAAGTGTTGTCACACTAGAAGACTTACTCAAATAAAGAGAACTAAGAACAATCGATTTTTATGATACAAACAGAACAACGCAAGGCCATTGTCATGGGGGCCACCTCGGGCATCGGGCTGGAGGTCGTCAAGGTCTTGGCGAGCAAGGGCTGGCAAGTAGGCATTGCAGGACGGCGCAGCGATGTGCTGCAGCAACTCAAGGACGAGATGCCGCAAGTGGTGGCCGACCAGAGCATCGACATCACCCGCGGCGATGCGACAATGCAACTGCAGCAACTCATCGACCGCATGGGCGGCATTGACCTCTACTTCCACAGCTCGGGCATCGGCTACCAGAACCCAACCCTCGATGCCGACAAGGAACTGCGCACAGTCGAGACCAACGCCCTGGGCATGACCCGCATGGTGGATTTCATGTTCAATTACTTTGCCCAACGTCCTGACCAGGAGGGCCACATCGCCGTCATGAGCAGCATCGCGCGCACTAGGGGGCTGGGAGCCGCACCGGCCTACTCGGCCACCAAGCGCTATGTGAGCCACTATCTGGAGTGCCTGTCGCAGCTGTGCACCATCCGTCGCCTGCACCACATCCACCTGCATGACATACGTCCGGGCTTTGTGCGTACGCCGCTCATTGCCGATGGCAACCGCTATCCCATGCAGCTCGATCCCGAGCGTGTGGCACAGAGCATCGTGCGAGGCATCGAGCGCAATCGCTCGGTCATCACCGTCGACTGGCGCTACCGCCTGCTCGTGGCCGGCTGGCAGCTGCTGCCCCGCTGGCTCTGGGTACGCCTCCCCGTCGCCACTCAGCGATGAGTCGGGTAATAGCAGCATTTTGGAGGCCAAAGTGTTGCAAGTTTACGAAATTTTGCCTTATTTTGCGGCATCTTATTGTCGTTTTATCTTGATAAAACAGCATTGCCATGTCGTTTTATCTTGCAAAATACAACATCGTTGGCTATGTACAAAAGACTGATTTCGCTTGACAAGTATCGGCGGTTGCTGAACGGCGTTGAGGTAATTCCTGCGGTGGAGTTCTTGCATGACTTGTGGAGTGGGAGAATCATAACGCCATGATTGCCGGTGTGGAAATCAACAATGACTGGCAACTTGAAGCATTTGTTGACTGACTGTGTAATTTTTCGGCATGTCGTTGCGTCTAATGAATACAACAATAGAAACTTTTATTAACTTTGCAGCAAATTTCAAAAAATACAGTAACTAAACCAACAAAAACCAATAGCAACATGAGAAAAATGAGAGCATTGCTGACCGTGCTGGCCGGACTGGTGTGTCTGGTCGTGGCCGCACGAGGCACCGTGGCGATGACCTATCCGGGCGATCCCACCGCCACCAAGTGCTACACCCTGAGCAACGGCCTCAAGGTGTTCTTGAGTGAGAACCATCAGAGCCCGCGCATCGCTGCGCACATCGCCGTGCGCACCGGTTCGCGCAACGACCCTGCCGAGACCACCGGTCTGGCACACTACCTGGAGCACTTGATGTTCAAGGGCACCAAGCAGTTTGGCACCAGCAACTATGAGGCCGAGATTCCGCTGCTGGCCGACATCAAGGCCCGTTATGAGGAATATCGCAAGGTCACCGACCCCGAGCGCCGTCGCGTGCTCTATCACCAGATTGACAGTGTGTCGCAGCTGGCTGCGCAATACAACATCCCCAACGAGTATGACAAGCTCATGGCGGGCATTGGCGGCATTGGCACCAACGCCTACACCAGCACCGATGTCACCTGCTACACCGAGGACATCCCCGCCAACGAGGTGGACCGCTGGGCGCGCATCCAGAGCGACCGCTTCCAGAACATGGTGATCCGTGGTTTCCACACCGAGCTGGAGGCCGTCTACGAGGAGTATAACATCGGCATTGCCAAGGACCAGTGGAAGCTCTTTGAGGCCATGAATGCCAAGCTCTTCCCCACGCACCCCTATGGCACCCAGACCACCATCGGCACCCAGGAGCACCTGAAGAACCCGTCGATTGTCAACATCGAGAACTACTTCCACAACTACTACTGCCCCAACAACGTGGCCATCATCATGGCCGGTGACTTCAACAGCGACGAGGTCATCGCCACGCTCGAGAAGCACTTCGGCAGCTGGAAACCCAACAAGCAGTTGACCCGTCCCGAGTTTGCCCCGCTGGCACCCATCACCGCCCCCGTCGACACCAACATCGTGGGCCAGGAGGCTGAGTTTGTGGCGCTGGGCTGGCGCTTTGACGGCGGCGCATCGCTGCAGAACGACACTATCGAGGTCATCGCCGACATGCTGGCCAACGGCAGCGCCGGCTTGATGGACCTGAACCTGAACCAGCCGCACAAGGTGATGCAGAGCGGAGCCTTCACCGACCCGATGACCGACTACTCGATGTTCATGGCTCTGGGCTATCCCGTCGAGGGACAGTCGCTCGAGCAGGTGCGCGAGTTGATGCTGGGCGAGATTGCCAAGCTGCGCAACGGCGACTTTGCCGATGACCTGCTGCAGAGCGTGGTCAACAACTTCAAGCTCAACTACCTGCGCGGGCTGGACAGCAACGGCGCACGCGCCCGTCAGCTGGTCAATGCCTATATCAACCACGTGGACTGGGGTCAGGAGGTCGGCAAGCTCGACCGCATGGCCGCCATGACCAAACAGCAGATTGTGGACTTTGCCCGCCGCCACCTGAACGACAACTTTGTGTGCGTCTACAAGCGCATGGGCGAGGACACCACCGCCAAGAAGATCGACAAGCCTGCCATCACGCCCATTCCCACCAACCGTGACATGAAGAGCACGTTTGTGAGCAACATCCTGGGCGAGACCGTGCCGCCCATCCAGCCGCAGTTTGTCGACTACAAGAAGGAGATGACCGTTGCCCGCACCGGCAAGGGCCTGCCCCTGCTCTACAAGCAGAACACGCAGGACGACCTGTTCACGCTGGCGTTCAAGTTTGACTTTGGCGGAACGGCCGACAACCGTTATGAGGTGGCTGCCAGCTATATGGACTATCTGGGTACCCAGAAGTTGAGCGCCACCGAGTTCAAGCAGCGCATGTACAGCCTGGCTTGCAACATCGGCTTCAGCGTGAGCGACAACGAGACCTACATCACCCTGTCGGGCCTGAACGAGAACATGCCGCAGGCACTGGCTCTGCTCGAAGACCTGGCACAGAACGCCCGGGTTGACGAGGAGGCCTACCGCAACATGGTCGAGGTCATCATCAAGGCTCGCAACGACGCCAAGACCAACCAGGAGAGCTGCTTCAACTGCCTGAGCGAGTATGGCATGTATGGCCCACGCAACTCCAACACCAACATCATGAGCGCCGAGCAGCTGCGCAACACCAAGCCTGCCGAACTGGTGGGACTGATCAAGGGTCTGCTGGGCATGAAGCACACCGTCATTTATTATGGCCCGCTGAGCCAGAAAGACCTCACCGCCACCATCGACCGCAACCACCGCACCGCCAAGCGTCTGGCCGATGTGCCCAAGGGACAGGACTACATCGAGCAGCCCACGCCGCAGACCGAGATCCTGCTCGCCCCCTACGAGGCCAAGAACATCTACATGATTCAGTACCACAACGATAACCGCCAGTGGAGCCCCGAGCATGCCGCCATCATCGGCCTGTTCAACGAGTACTTCGGCGGTGGCATGAACGGCATCGTCTTCCAGGAGTTGCGTGAGTCGCGCGGTCTGGCCTACTCGGCCGCGGCCTACTATCGCCAGCCCAGCGAGGTCAAGCACCCCGAGTATGCCATGACCTACATCATCACCCAGAACGACAAGATGATGGACTGCGTGGGTGAGTTCAACAAGATTGTGGGTGAGATTCCGCAGAGCGAGGCCGCGTTCAACCTGGCCAAGGAGTCGATGATGAAGAAACTGGCCAGCCGCCGCACCGTGCGCAGCAATGTGTTGTGGAGCTACCTCGCCGCCCAGCGCATGGGCCTGGACTACGACATCAACTCGCTGGTCTACAAAACCCTGCCCAGCCTGACGCTGCAAGACGTGGTGGGCTTTGAGAAGTCGACCATGGCCGGCAAGCCCTATCGTTACCTCATCCTTGGTGACGAGAAAGAGCTTGACATCAAGGCCTTGGAGAAGATCGGCCCCATCCGCCGCGTCACCCTCGAGCAAATCTTCGGCTACTAAGCCGCCCACTACGCTTTCTCCTCCCCTTTGCGTGAAGGGGAGGAGAAAGCTCCAAACCGTGCTAAAACCCGCAAAAAGTTCGAGTTTTAGCACGGTTTGGACTGAAATCGTGCTAAAACTCACAAAAAATTCGAGTTTTAGCACGGTTTCAAGATTTTTTTTGTAACTTTGCGCCACTAACCTCAAAAATCTTGTGCAAGTGAGCGCAGAACCGAGCTTGCTCGAGTTCTGCTGAGCGCAGCCAAGATTATTCAATCGCAAAAACGATGCAACAGTTACTGATAGGTCGTAAAAACGAGATAGCGCGTCTAAACAAATATGTGGACAGCAATCAGGCTGAATTTGTGGCAATTTATGGCCGCCGCCGTGTGGGCAAGACCTTTCTGGTGAACAATTTGTTCCAGTCACGCTTGGCATTTGCCATGACGGGCATCATCGGGGGTAATCGCGCCGCACAGCTAGACTCGTTTGCTGAGGCAATGGACCAGTATGGCGGCCTAGCACAGCGTCCGGCCGACTGGCATGAGGCATTCAGGATGCTCCGGCGGCATCTGATGACGCACATCCCGAGTGGCAAACCCTGCATCGTCTTTATTGACGAGCTGCCGTGCTTCGACACGCCGCGGTCTGGGTTCATCGATGCCTTTAGTCTGTTTTGGAACAGTTGGGCATCACAACAGCCCGAAATCAAGTTGATTGTCTGTGGGTCTGCCACTGCATGGATGATGACAAACCTCATCGACAGTCATGGTGGACTGCACAATCGCATCACGCACGATATGCATCTGTCCGAGTTTACGCTGCACGAGACTGAAGAATATCTGCATGCACGAGGGTTTAACTGGAGCCGAAACATGGTGCTACAATGCTACATGGCCATGGGGGGAGTACCCTATTATCTGAGTCTGCTAGACAATGACATGAGTCTGGCGCAGAACATGGATGCGATGTTGTTTGCTCGCAATGGTGGGTTGCAGCGAGAGTTCGCAAGACTCTACAAGACCCTGTTTGACAACAGTGAGCCATATATTGCTATCGTCGAGGCATTGTTTGCCAAGAAGAAAGGAATGACCCGCACCGAAATTGGCCAGGCCATCAAGACCGATGCCAATGGCCGGCTCACCCGTTTGCTGCAAAATCTGGTCGACTGCGACCTTGTGCGCCTTTATCCCACCAAGGGGCGCACCCTGTCGAAACGCAATGGGCTGTATCAACTCATGGACTTCTTCTCGATGTTCTATCTGCAATTCATGCGGGGCGCCGACAACGACGAGAAGTGGTGGAGCAAAAACATGCACACACCACGTGTCAACACTTGGCGGGGGTTGGCCTTTGAGCGTGTGGCCATGGCGCACATCGACCAAATCAAGCACGCCCTGGGCATCGACGGCATCACGGCCAACTATTATTCATGGCGGTCAAGCCAGGCAGCAGGCAATGCGCAAATCGACATTGTGATTGATCGTGCCGACAAGATGGTCAATGTCTGTGAGGTGAAGTACAGCGAACAACCTTATACAATCGGCAAGGAGGAGTATGGAAAATACTCAAGCCGCATTGCGGCTTTCGCCAGCCATTCCGTCGGCAGCCGATGTGGCATTGTGCCCACATTCATCACATCGTCTGGACTTGTGCGAAACAGTTATGCAGAAGAGTTAGGTGTTCGCGAAATCACTCTCGATGATTTGTTCTGGGCATAAATTAAGAATCCACAATTTCGACCACGTCTAAAAACTAAAATCTAAAAACTAATAACTAATTTAGCACGGTTCCAAGTTTTGTCGCCTCGGTATGAGGCTAGAAATAATGTGGCGAATAGGGATCATCGGAGGCGTAATCGATGGCGGGGAGCGGAATCTCACGCTCCCAGGTCACCAGTTCGCGCGGCAGCAAGATGGCCTTGGCACAAGCGCGCTCACCGTCAATCATATATTGCGCCGTGAGGGCATCGTTCATCTTGGCCAGGAACGCCTCACGCACGCGGGCACACTTCTCGTTGATGGAGTTGTGGAAAGGGTTGGCGATGTCCGAGATGCTCTGGCGGGCCTTGTCGGTAAGCTCGTCACCACCACGCAGCGTCTGGTAGATCCATGCCAGTTCGGCATAATGGTCAAACAGGTCCTTGAAAAAGATGCCCTCGGGGTGGCGCAGAAACAAGAAGTAGACCGCCTTGACCAGCGGGCGCATCTCAATCTCCATGTTGCCATAGTCGGGTAGGATGATGCGCCAGTCGGCGGTGATGACCATGCGGCTAGGGCAGTTGTCGGGTTGGATGAGTTGCTTGATGGCCATCTCGCTCAGGCCATGGCATCGCAGCTGTTCCACCTTCTGCCTGACCTCTTCCATCAGTTTCAGCACGTCTTTCCGGAATGTCTCGTCGGCCATAAATCGTGCGTACATTGACGGGCGGATGAAGCCCGAAGACATTCCAACCTCAATCTCATCACCGTAATGCTCAAGGGGACGCTCGACATACTGGCGATACTCCTCGACCACTCGCTCAACAAAGGTTGCCTCGTCAAAATCTGGCCACTCGAAGTAAGCAAAGTTCTCCATGCTGATCCAGCTTATCATGCCGGGGCGCAATGAAGCCCGGTCGCACTGTGGCGACAAGTGGTGCATGAGCTGGGCGGTGCGCAAGGGGTGCAGTGGCGGCATGGGGCATCCATGACGCACTGGGTTGATCCACTGCAGCTGCTCCTCGCTCACCCGCTCATGGATGGTGGGCACGTAGCAGAAGTGGATGCGCCAGTGCCGATACATCTCGGCGTCCAGTTCGCGCCAGTGCCGTTCCACAATGCCGTTGACACGTTCGTCAAAGCTGCCCTCGACGTATACCATTTCACCGTCGATGGGCTTAAACGGCAGGGCAACGAATGTGATGGTTCGTGGCTCAATCATGTCGCTTTCCTGTCAAAAGTTATTCTGGACGGAATGAGTATCCATGGTCCATACGGTATTCTACAGCATCGTTTTCAAAATCGATTAGCCACTCGTTCTGGCAAATCTCTATACTCTTGGGCCTGGCTCTGTAGCCTTTGATAATGTACTTGGATGCCAGTCTCTCGTCAATCTTGAGCAGAAAAGCCTCGCGGATGCGGGCACACTTCTCGTTGATGGAGTTTTTGGTGGGGTCGGTCACGTCCACGATGCTCTGCCGAGCCTTGTCGGTGAGCTCGCCGCCGCGTATCACTTGATAGATGCGTGTCAGCTCATCGCGGTGGTCGGGCAAGTCCTTGAACCGGATTCCCTCGGGATGGCATAGAAACAGCAGGTAGACCGCCTTGGCCAGCGGTCGCATCTCAATCTCCAGGTCATCATAGTCGATAAGAATGATGTGCCAGTCGGCGGTGACCAGTAGTCGGCTCAACAGGCGTTGAGGCTGCACCAGCCTGTCGAGCACCATCTGGCTGACTCCCCTGGCGCGCAAAGTGTCAATCTGCTTGCGAGCCTCCTCAAGCAGCTTAGTGACCTCGTAGTCGAATTTTCTGTCGGCGGGTGTATCGTCAGGTACGCCTCGTTCAATAGCGCACATCGTGGGCCTGTCTCGCTTTCTTGGCGTGTCGGGTTCTTCGTCCAGGTCAAGCCACTTGGAGCGCATGATTTCGTTCTCCTGGTCATACTCGGTGGCTTCGGCCAGCAGCTGCCGTGCCGTGGCGATGATGACTGACTGAGCTGTGCTGTAGTCCAGAGCGGGCAATGGCAGGAAGTAGGCTTGGCTACGGTCAATCGAGTCGGGTGTCCACACAAGCAGTCCCGATGAGATGCTATCTTTTGTCTCGGTATACAGATACTGGTTGAGCGATGTTGACGAGATGCCCACAGCGTCTTTGACCAGATGGGCGCGTGAGGGTGCTCTCCATCTTCTCATTTCATCAGGAATGTCATCCAATGCCGTGGGCAGATACCAGAACCGTTTGGCGTATTCACTCTGCATCACCAGGTCTATGGCTTTACGATGGAGGGATACTATGTTGCCGTTTGTGGTCTCAACGCGTTGGTCGACATAGACGATGTCGCCCGTGTCGGGGTAGAATGGCAGGTCGTGATATTCAAAAACTTTCATGTCACTTGATGTTGGTGTGGATGGGACAATAACGGGTGCCGTCGATAATCTTCAGTTCGCAACGCGTGCCCTGCCGCGTGGTTGACTGGCAACGCTCACGGTCGTTGCTGGCCTTGACGGGCTTGCCGCTGCGGTCGAAGTTGGGCTTCGACCGTAGGATGTATTCTTGCGAACGCGACTTGCTCTTGTGATGTTGGGTGCAATACTGGCCCACCTTGGCTTCGCGCTTGCACTGCGAGCCGCGCATCGTGGTTGCCGCGCACCTGCGCGCCTCGGCACTGAAGCTCAGGCACATCACCAGAGCCATCATCAGTGTAATCAATTTCTTCATAATCTCATGTATTTTTGGCTGAGTCGATAAAGCTTTATAATAATCATCATTGCAGCAATAATCATGCCAGCGCGCCAGGTGGTCATCAGTCCCACCTGTCCCAGCCACCACAGCCGCCAGTTGTCGTGCCACATCGCAGGCCAGTCGATGGGGCGGTCGCAAGTCATCCACAAGTTGGGCCCATATAGGTCGTTGCAGAACACGTAGTAGACACCTGTTGCCACAAGGACCCCCAGCGCGGCCCACTTGACTGTGGCCGACTGTCGCCTGACCATTAGCCACGTCAGACCCAACAGCAAAGCAATCACCGCGAAACACCACGGCGACCCCGTAATCAATATTATAATATACAAAAAAATCCCAATTATCGCCATAGCTGTATTAGTGATTAAATTGAGTGAGACTAATAAAAAACTAAAGCATTGACAATTAAGCTCCCCTCCTAAGATAGGAGGGGTTGGGGTGGTATGACCCACTGGCTGCAGCTCCCCTCCGACTGTGCCTGGGGCGCAGTTCTATAGGAGGGAGATTGTTAACAAATTGATTATCAAGAATAAATTTCATCTGACTCACGTTGTGTTTTAATTGCGTGCTATTTATAGCAAATCTTGCACGCTTTATAGCCTCTTTTCACAGCTTGGCTACGAGACATTGTCACTGTGTCGTAGGTGCAACGTTTCAGCCCGCGGCAATAGTGTGAATGAAAGGCATATGCGTTCGGACTAGTGCAGACAAGAACCTTTGATGTCGACACTTCGGCATTCCTTTGCACATAGTTGGCCGCATGCACTGCCGCCACCCCCATCAAGCAAAGGTAAAGCACAATAAAGCACTTTATCCAGCGACTGATGCGTTTGTCATTCCTTTGCTCAGTCATCCAACCCCAATCCTTTGCGAACCTTATGAATGATGTTGATTATCAGAGCAATGATGCCGCCCAAAATAAATGGCGCAGCACCAATCCAAAAATGAATTGTCAGTCCATGCCAACTAGCTGGCTCGTCTTCGTATGATTCTTCAGCGATTTCATGCATGATCTCACTGTCGGCCCCCGGTCCTGCAAATGCGAATAGAGCAAATGTACAAAGGATGGCCAGTAATAATATTTGTCTTCTGTTTTGCATAGTAGTATACAGTTAATTGTGTTGTTGACCGCAAAGTTACGCTCCAATCAAGGCTTGCGCCAAATTGCAAGGCTTGCAATCGTGCGTGGGGTGTCATGGTTGACGGCTGCGAATTGGGAGCGGAGCCAGGAGGTAAATGATGGCACCAGCGAGTGTGATAATGTCCACAAGTGCTGCAAAGATGCAGCCCACCAGCCCCGCATCAATTAGGGGCGAGTCGTTGATGTCGGTAGCGACTTCCGACAGATAGAGCAACCCGACAGGCACGGCATTGACCAGCGGGACGATCAGTGCCGCAAGCCATCGCCATCCCATAGGCTTCTGCCTATGGCGGCGCCACAGCATCCAGCCGCCCCACAGCACCCCCCAAGCGGCACAACCCCACAAAATCATCCGCCCAACGGCATGGTCGCGCTCCACCTCCCCCGCCTCCGGGCAAGCCACCGCCCCCACCACCCAGCAAGCCATGACCAAGAATAGGAGTATTTGTTTCGTAATTTGCCTCATCAGTTACGAATATAATCTATGCAGCATTGATATATATTGTTTGATTTATAGTTAATTACCTTATGTGAAATATAGTCTTTTGTCAATATGGACAATTCTTAAATTACCCAGAACCCATCCCTTGATTGTACGATACGAAAAGGATTGTGGAGACCAAGACTCTGTTTCATGAAGTCTCCGGATCAAATCATTATACAGCGGACTGTTTTTAGAGAAAACGAAATATTCCGTATATTCATTCTCTGAAGGTTCAAAATAACTTGTTGAAAAATGTCCTATGTTGTTGTAACTAATAGGATTACAAGCAACTATTGCAACGTCACCAAGGACTCCCATGTTGTCTGCTGTCATTGCTCTAACGGGAAGATATTTTTCTTTGACTTCATAATCAAAGGTGTTATCAAGATTAAAATTAAAGTCACTAAGTAATGCAAGATTACTCTCTCCTTTATTGAGCCATCTACTCTCACCATCAAAACTGATAATACGAGGCCAATTATCATTTATTAAAAAGAAGAATCTCAATTCGGACACTTCACCATTATTAATTGCAATACCTAAATTCATTGGTACATTGTCCGCCACATCAGCATCAAACTGTAATTGTACTCTACGATCTAATTTTTCTATGACAGTATGCCTTATTGGTAGACGAAGATGTGATTGTATAATTTTTTCTTTGACTCCAGTCACTAACAATTCTAGTTCTTCATCAATCATTTTTACTATGAAAGTTGAATTGGTAGCCCCTATGCCAACTGATGTTGTAAAATACATATTAGCATTAAAGACAAAATCACCCTTAATTAGGCCATTGCTTTTCTTATAGAAAGCACTTGTACCTTCTCTATTCACAAGCAAAGGATATTTCCCATATTCTAAAACTCTTTGATAACAAGAATTCAGTAACACTTTCCCGTTAGACAGTTCCATCAAGTTATAGGGAGTGTTCTTATGATTTTCAAAGAAAGATGAAATATTTGCTTCGTAGCGTTCCTTCAATTTAGCATCAATAGCATACTCATTGATTTCAGCATCAATACTGTTGTGTATAAACACAATGATTGCATTGTAGTTCTTTTGCATAGCCTCAATTTGATCAGCGGATAATTGGGGAATTTGCGAAGGACTATATTTTGAAATATGTCGCGGCAATGTATAATACATTACAGGCATTAAGTATTTTAACTTTCGAGACAGGAATAGTGTTAGTCTAATAAAGCTCTCGACTCTTAATCTACCCATTGTTTCGTCTATCGCACGCTTTAATAGACAGAAAGCAATGAAAGAACAGACAAGCTCTTCATCATAATCTTTATAACTATGATTATCGACAAATGAGAACATGGCTTCCGACACAATCTCTATATCTGGAATGTCTTCATAATTCTCGTAATTATTAATACATTCTGCTAAATCTTTCCAGGTTGCAATGATTATTGCATTCTGCTCCTTGTCCTTTATTGCCTTAATCAATTTGATGGATGTACTGCTTATTGTATCCATAGTTACTTTATTGGAATTGACGAGTTTGCATGTTTAGAAATTGGCGTTCATGCATTAACGAAACACTAATGCTAAATAATAATGTGAAGTTATTACTTTCTTGGCATGTGTTGCGGAAATGTGGTTGATTGTGTAAGCTATACGAAACGTCCATGGAATTCAATAATATGAAGCCACGCAAGAGCATCTGTATAGCCGAATCTCATGCAGTTTAAGCCATTAAAGATGTTGCAAACATAAATCGTGTTTGGCCGTAAGGATGTGGGTAATAATCCGTATTGGATTCTGTCGTTTAGAATGTCTGCGCCCAAGAGATCAAGCTCAATAATCCTCCCAAAGCCCTCTTGACGAGTGCCTTCAAATTCAAAACATACTGTACTCTTTCTCGGAAATGTGATGTGGATTGTGGTGTTCGTAGCACCTCTTTTTAGGCAAACACCCGAACTCCAAACCTCAAAGCTTTGTGCAACAAAGGTTGCAGGTTTCATCCATAGTCTTTTTGACATAACTTAGTTTTTTACATTTTGTGATTATTAATACCCGTTGGCGGAATTAAGCGAGCGCATACTTAATCCTGCCGATGGGTCTGTTATTGATAATGTTTAAGTATTGTGAAACAGTAAATGCGCTCACTTTACTGATGATTCTGGTGAAAAAGCCGACGTGCAGCTTTGCGTAGTTGCGCATGATGTTGAACTGGTCTGTGAATTGGGAGAAATCGGTCTCAACCCTTTTCCTGATTCTACCGAAAGGCTTGTAAAACGGTTTCCAATTCTTTTGGTTGAGGCGGTATGGCACTTCAAGGTGAATGCGCGCAGACTCAAAGAGGTTCAACTGGACTTCGGCACTCAAATACCCTTTATCTCCGATAACCGTGCATCTGAAGAAGTCCTGCCCGAGATCATTCAGATAATGAATGTCATGCACGCTGGCTTGGGTCAGGTCGTAGGAATGAATCACCCCCGAGACGCCGCATACGGCATGGAGTTTGTAACCGTAGTAATACATCGACTGGGCAGCGCAATAACCAAAGTCCGGTGCTTTTTCCGGCTCTTTTATGCCCATGCGGTTGCGTTTGCCTCTCGAGAGTTGGCAGACCTTGACAGGCTTGGAGTCTATAACAAAGATATCTTCACTGCCATCAATGCGTTCCACAATCCTCTTGCGGATTCTCTCGCACAATTCTGCAGTGTATTTGCGCCTGTCATTATATTGGCGGCGAGAGATCAGGTTCGGCATCTCATCACGGTAGTCTTCCAGCAATGCGAACAGATAGTTTTCGCTATCGATGCTCATGTTTTCAGCAGTCAGATTGAGGGCTATCACTTCCAGATCGCTGAACTTCGGTATCACACCTGGTCGAGGCAAATTGCCGAGTTCATTCACGAGATTTGTCGAAAAACTCTTGCATACATCAAGAATTTTGACGAAATTTGCACACAAGTTGTGCATACGGTGATTTGAATTTAATGATTTTGTCACCACTAAATTACTATAAATCAACGATATGCGCAACTTTTTGAACATCTTTTTATTAACTTTTTAATCCCGCCAACGGGTAACAACAATTATGTGTTTAGTCTCATTTAAGAGCCAACACAACGATAAAACCCGCTGGGATGCAACGGGTTTTGGTTTTCTGTGCGCCTGATAGCTGCCACGTTTGCGTCTCCCAAAACATCCCCCCAACTATAGATTGACAATACTTTACCTAAAATCCGCAACTAATAGTCATTCGGACTAATTTTGCCGTCTGGCCCTCCTTCAGAGTAATCTCCCGCCCCTACAGCAACGATTACGTGTGATTCGCACACAGTTTCCCCTTACCCCGTCAAGCAGTACAGGGGTTTTATGCTGTTCTTAATCCTCGAAGTCGAATACTCATCCGTCAGTGATTTCAAAAGGTGTTAGATATGCCTGATTGTCCGTGTAGATGTTCAGCTCATAGTGCCTAGCCGTCCTTATCCACTTGGCTGGCACGCTGATGAACTTGAACACGAAGGCTTTGATCCGGCTCGTGTTCTTCAGTCCGAAGGCTTTTGAGTCAAGCCTGCCCATGAGGAACCTGTAGAAGTTTCGTATGAGAGCCGTCAGCAGCAGGAACACGGTGTTCTCAGCCATGAAGGACTTTGGCAGCCTGGCCCATCCGAATCCGTTGTTCATATCGTCGAAGATGCGCTCCTTGCCGCCCCTGAGATTATAGAACTCCACAATCTCACGATTGGTTGAGGTGTGGTCGTTGGTCAGAATGCAGCGGTACGAGTATTCTCCCTCCCACAAGTCCAGCTCGCCGCTGTTGCGGCGCTCCCGCTGTACGACGAGGCGGTAAGCCTTGCCCTCCCACTTCTCGACGATGATGGAATTCAGTTCATACCCAATGCCGTTGATTTCTTCGCGCTGCCATCCGCGCAGTGTCAGCAGACTGTCATAAAGTGAGCTGCAGCGGTTGGCACGGATGTAGAAGTGCTCGGCGTGCTTCTCGACGGTCTCCACAATCTCGCGTGAGCATGAGCCACAGTCCATCCGTGCGCGCCTGATGCGGATGTCGTTCTGCTCAAGGTTCGAGAAGATGCGCTCCAGCGTGTCGGCCTGGTGGAAGCGCACGTTGGTGTTGCCGTCGCGGTTCTCTATGCCCACGATGAGCTCGCCAATGACGGCAATGCCGGGGCTGTAGCCTCTGAACTTCTTGTAGGTCATCTTTGCGTCATACTTCTCCGTCTCAATGAACTGGTGGTCGAAGTCCAAGTCGTATGATTCACCGGCCGCAAGCTGGCCTGTATGCAGCAGTGTCTTGACAAGCAGGGTGTTCAGTTTCGAGGCCGGATTGAAGTCATAGCTCTTTCCCGTGTCAGAGGTATAGGTCGTGTTGGCGCAGTTCAACTCAGAGATTCCCCTGAGAATGGTGTCAGAGCTGCATGTGCGCAGGGTTGGATGAAGCGAGAGATGTGGCATCAGGTGGCTTGTCACGTCCTCCACACAGTCGCCGCCACAGAAGTAAACACTTGACAGTGAAGCTACAATCTCACTGTACTGATAGCCGTATGACGTGCACCGCAAACCCAGTACTTTGTCGATAACCGGACCTGCGAAACGCGAAAAAAGCTCTCTCACGTGAAAAATTCCTCCAAAAGGAGTGATTTTCTCAGATTTTATGCTTACCTTTGCCATGTCATTGAGGATTTTTTGCTTGTTTTTAAACGCAGCACTAAGGTAAGTGAAAAATCTGACATGGCAAAATCCTGGGCAACTTTTTGTTGCTCAGGAACTTGTAAATAAAGTTAAACTAAAGTGCTGCGGAATTTAGGAAAATGAAAAAAACGTTACTTTCTATCACTCTTGCGGCATGCACCGCAATGGGCATGATGGCCGATGAGCCGACAGCCGTATTAACTTTTGCGTCGAGCCAGGTGGGCCAGTCGACCCGTCTGGGACTGGTGGCCAGCGACGGATTCCAGGTCGACTGGGGCGACGGCAACCTGGTTGACTACACCAGCGGTGCCTACTACACCGAGACCCTCAAAGGGCAGACCGTGAAGCTCTATGGCGACTTCCGCCAAATCGTTGCCAACAGTGTGAACCTTACCGACGTGAACCTGGACGGATGCCCCAACATGCAGCAGCTGCAGATGAATTACAACGCATTCCCCAGTCTGAACCTGAGCCACATGACCAACTTGACGGGGCTATATGCCGAGGGCGGTGCGATGACCAGCCTCGACGTGGCAGGCTGCACCGCACTGCGTGTGCTGGACGTGAGTGAGAACCGCATTGCCGGCACGCTCGACTGCTCGGGTATGGCCGCGCTGACCAAACTGGACTGCGGCGACAACCAGCTCACCACTGTGTTGCTGCCCAAGCAGCAGAACATCTATCAGGTGGACGTGCGCAACAACCTGCTCACCAGCCTCGACGTCACCGGACTGGGAAACGTCACCGAGCTGGACTGCCAGGAGAACCGCATCACCTCGCTCGACCTCACGGGCATGACCAAACTCGAAGACCTGTATGCCTATGACAACGCCATCGAGACCATCAACATCAGCGGTGTCCCCGGGCTGAAGACCTTGAGCCTGAGCGACAACCAGATTGCCGCCATCGACCTGAGCACCTGCCCGAATCTGGAGGGTGTACACCTGACCAACAACAACCTGAGCACCATCGACCTGAGCCAGAACACGGGCGTACGCTACCTGAACATCGGAGGCAACCAGCTCGCCGAGCTCAACACCACCATGCTCAGCCAGCTCTCGCGCCTGACCTGCGAGAACAACCAGCTGACCGAACTGGACCTGAGCGGCAACGCCAACCTCTATGTGCTGTATGCCGACCACAACCAGCTCAGCGACATCGACCTGAGTGTCACACCTCGTGTCTATGACCTGAATCTGGCCTTCAACCAGCTGGCCAATTTGGACCTGAGCCGCCACAACCTCTACTATGTGCAAGTCAACGACAATCAGCTCAGCACCCTGGACCTGAGCAGCTCGAACTACCTCTACCGTCTGGCTGCCGAGAACAACCAGCTGACCGATGTCACATTCGCCAGCATGAGCTATCTGCAGGGACTGACGCTGCAGCACAACCGCTTGACGGCCGAACGCTTGATGGAGATTATCAATGCCCTGCCCGATGTGACCAACGTCGATGTGACAGAATACAACCAGAGCTATGCTAAAATCTTCGGCTACGATGCCCTGCCCGGTGTCGATGGCACTCCCGCTACCCTCAAGGGCTGGCAAGTGACCGGCTATGCTCCCTACACCGCCATCACCGGTGTGGATGGCGATGCACAGGTGGTGCGCACGGTGTACTACGGCATCAACGGCACCATGATGACCAGCGAGCCCGAGAGCGGTGTGTACATCGCCCGCGACATGCTCGTGGGCGGCCAGAGCCGCACTCGCAAGGTTGTCAAGTAATCTGATTACCATTCACAATGGGGCGTGCCGTGTTCTGGCACGCCCTATAGTTTTAACAATTTATTGACTATGAGAAAAATAATCACAGCAGTAGCCATGGTCACCACACTGGCCATGACCGCCAACATCCACTATGTGAAACAAGACGCTGAAGGCGATGGCTCCTCGTGGCAAAATGCCATGGGCAACCTGCAAGCCGCCATCGACCGCGCACAACCCGGCGATGAGGTATGGGTGGCACAAGGCACCTACCGTGCCGACTCGCTCATTCGCTCCAACAAACCCACATCACGCGCGTTTTTCCTCAAAGACGGTGTGAGCCTCTATGGTGGCTTCGCCGGCTATGAGCAGAGCAAGAACGAGCGAGAAATGCCTACCGATGGAAAGCCCTACAACTTTGCACACGCCACCATCCTCAGTGCCGACGACGACATCCCCGACACGTGGCAACGCGCCATTGCCGACGGTACGAGCTATCGCTACACCTGGCTCACCGACAACGACGCACTCGAAGTGCCAGGCACACATGCCAACGCCACACATGTGCTCTACTGTGCCGAGAACATCGTGAATCCGACCGAAATCAATGGGTTTACCCTCACCGGAGCCAATGCCAACGTTTGGCAAACAAAAGCATGGGGCGGTGCGCTCTATGCACAGGGCAATGTGCAGCTGAGGGCATGCCAAGTGATTGAGAACTCGGCCTACTTCTCGGCCGAATCGTCGACCGACAGCAACACCTATGGCGGCGCTGTGTTTCTCTACAGCGACGGACAGGCAGTGATTGAAGACTGCTATTTTGCGCGCAACTATGCCCACTCAAGCTATGGCAACGGACTCGGAGGGGCCATCTATGCCCGCAAGTGCGCCATCAAGAATTGCGTGTTTGTCGACTGTGTGGCCGATGACGGTGGCGCTGTGTACAACAACGGCGGCACAGTCGAGGGTTGTGAGTTCACCGACTGCTATGCCAGTGCGGGCGGTGCCTTGTTCAACAATGGTGCCACTGGCAACATTGCAGTGACCAACTGCCGTGGTCTGCTGGGCGGAGGCATCTACAACTACAACGGCCGCGTGACCAACGCCTACGTGTACAATTGCTATGCCGACGCACCAGAATATGGCGAGACCATGGGCGGACGCGGTGGCGGCATACTGCTGCAAGACGGTGCTATCGTCAACGCCGCGGTGTGGAACAACACTGCCTTTTGGGGAGGCGGCATCTACATTGCCGGTTCGGGCAAGGTGGTCAATACCACAGCCCAGCGCAACGCCATCCGTGCCGATGTCGATGCCGACACCGCCAACATAGGCATGGTGCATCACGAGCTGGAAGGCAGTAGTGTGCTCAACTCTATCTATCTCGAGGCCGAGGGCAGCAACTTCCAGCGCCCCACCACGGTCCGGGGCATTGCTACGAATTCTGACCAGCAGGCTGAAATAGGCAATGCCTTGTGGACACTGGCCGAGGGCAGCGAATTTATTGATGCGGGGACAGTTGCGCCAGGTTTTGAGGTGGACACCGACCTAGCCGGCAATGCACGCATCGAGGGAGCCGCCATCGACATGGGTGCCTTTGAGTACCCATCTCAATCTCAGCCTATTATCGGCGATGTGACGGGCGATGGCAAGGTCGACATTGCCGACATCAATGCCGCCATCGACATGATGCTGGGTAAAACCCAAAAGACCGAGATGGCCGACCTCACAGGCGATGGCCTTGTCGACATTGCCGACATCAATGCCATCATCAAGATTATGCTGGGAAAGTAACCAGCTTTTGTCGCTACTTAACCCCTTCCCCCTTCCCCCCTTACCCTTTCCCCCTTAATCCTCAAGTTCCTCAAGTTCAAAAAAACTTGAGGAACTTGATTATTGTAGGCCCAGTTGCTGAAGAATCCAGGGGGCGATTGCGGTCTGAGCGATAGAGTCACGATGGGTGGGGGTCACTCCTGCACCGTAGGCGATAAGGGTGGTGGCATCTTGTCCGCTGATGAAACCGTGGGTGCCGCCGCGCCTCATATCCACAACAGGACCGGTGCGGTCATTGGTCACCGAGACGCCCACCTTTGGCTCCAGGGCGAGCCAGACGGCGGGGTCGGCCCCAAGGGCTGTCAGCTCGTCCTTCTCGACGATGCGAAACAGGGCGCGCTCGCTGGCAGGCAGGTCGGCCAGTAGTCGCCGCACACGCCGCAGTGTGCTTTGGTCACCGGCTTGGCGCAGATACAGGAAGCTAGTGTTGCCACTGCTGTAGAAGCACGCCTGCCAGTCGCCGCCGGGCTTGGGGCTGAGCAACCGGGCACGCGTGAGCCATACGTTGGGGCTAAGTGTCTGGTAGTAGTCGCAGAAGCCATGGTCGCCACACACGACCACCAGGGTGCTGTCGAGGCGGCCGGTGAGGCGCAGGTTCTCGATAATGCTGCCCACAGCGTGGTCGCAGCTGGCCATATCGTACTGCAGCTGCTCGCTGCGTGTGCCCAGGGCGTGCTGGCTGTAGTCGGTGGTGATCAGGTGTACTGTCATGAGCCGCGGCTGGTAGTGGTTCATCAGGTAGTTGGCCATAGCGGCTGTACGCCCGTCGCGCTGCATCGACCCGGCCTGATAGGTGATGGTGTTGAGCTTGCCGCATGCGTAACGCTCGAGGGTGTCGAGGATGCCGGCCGGCGTACACCAGGGCTTGATGTACTCCATCTGGTCGCAGCTGTAGTCGAGCGACCAAAACTCCGGCACATTGTAATCGATGTAGCGACTTCCGGTCGATACGGGCCAAAAGAGCGACGCGGTGGTCATACCCGCCTCGTGGGCGCACTGCCAGATGGTGGGCACGGCAATGGAGTCGGCCCACCAGTAGCTGACGCGCGCAGTGTCCTTGTTCCACAAGAAGGGGCGGTTGTAATAGATGTGGTGCTCGGCAGGCGTGGCACCGGTGACGAGGGTGGTGTGCGAGGGGTAGGTCTCGGCAGGTGGGATGCCGGTGACGCGCTGCACACGCAGGCCTTCGCGGCTCATCATCTTCAGGAAGGGCGACGGCATGAAGGGGTCATCGACCATCTCGGCCCGTAGTCCGTCGATGGTGATGAGCATGACATACTTGGGGCACTCGAGTGGCGCGGCAGTGGCGACAAGGGCAAGCTGCAGAGCGAGCAAGGCTGCGACGAGTAGCTTCAGGGCCGAGGCGTGGCCTCGGTATGGTTGACCGATGCGCATTGTTTTCAGTAGTTTTTTATAGTTATGTGTATAGTGCATTGTGCATTGCCCTCAAACCCCACCCCTACCCCTCCCCTTTGAGAAAGGGGAGGGGAGGCTGCCAGGCTGTGAATTATGAATTATGAATTATGCATTATGCATTATGCATTATGAATTATAAATTATGAATTATAAATTATGAATTGTGCATTTCACTCAAACGGTGCGACATCGGCAGTTCGGGCATTGTCCGCGATGACACGATTCATATTGTGGGTGATGGTGACAGTCATAGCCTGGTCGTCGACGGTGAAGTCGTCGAGTCCATAGTTGAGCGGCACAAACGGGGGAATCCATGCCTGTGTGTAGTCGTCATCGGACATGGCATGCGCGGCTTCGACCTCGCAAAGGGGCAGACGGATGCCCAGGTCGGCGGGGCGGCGGCCCTCGGCGAAGAACACCTCCTGGCGCATGAGGTAGACCATCTCGAGCGCACTGTCGTGGTCTTGGAGCGCGTCAATCATGTCCTGCGTCACCGATGTGCCCGACACGTAGGGTATGGTGATGAGCATGGGTGGGCGGCGGTCGATGATCAAGCCCTGGCGCAAGGGGTCGACGGGCGATGCCTGCACGCGATAGGCCGGGTCGTTGGGAAACGCCTTTAGGCCGCCGTTATAGCGCTGCTCGAGCTGATCGTTGATACCCGTCTGCACCGGGCGCGACTTCACGAGTGCCAACAAGGCCGACAGTTGCTTCTTGGCACCGGCCACATCGTTCCGAGCCGTTGCCGCCTCGGCCAGGATGAGGTAGTTCTCCTCGGCCTTGGCCAGATTGATGGGACACTGGTCGCTGCTGCTCATCTGATAGTACTTGGGGTCGAGGAAGTCGAGTCGCGGCAGCGGCTGGAACCAATCGCCCCAGATGGCCTCCTGTGCACCGTTGAGCACGCCATTCTTGTTGTCGAAGCGCACCTGCCACAGCAGGTCGCTCTTGAGCGTGAGGGCCTGGGTGGCGTGTTCCTCGGCCAGCGGCCGGTTGCCCATGCGATGTGCCGCGCGTGCGGCCAGAGTATGGATCAGGGCGCGGTCCTCGTCGCTTTGTGCCAGGGGCAAAGCCTGCTCCAGCACCTCCAGTGCCAGCTGCAAGTGCTGTTGCCAGGTCACTGCGGGGCCACCATTCTCGCTGGGCAGCGCGCGGAAGAAGTCGCCGGCCAGCAGGTGCGAATAGGCTTTGATCCAGAGAAGGTGAAACCGTTGGGCATCGGTGGTGTGAGCATCGGCAGCCGCCACTGTGGTCAGGCCGTAGTCGGCCATCTCGCGCAGTGCTCCCACATGACGCTGCAACGTGGCTACATCGGCATCGGTATAGAGCAGTTGCGGAATGTCGAACACCTTGCTCGACCGTGTATAGTTGTTGAAATAGTTGTCCGACAAGATTTCCATCAGCTCCACATAGTCGCTCATGCGCAATGCCAACTCTTTCTCTGTGCCATTGACCCAGGTCTGCATAGGATTGTCCGAGTTCAGAAATGCCGTCTCGTCAACAGTGGGGTTGATGATGTCGTCGGGGGTTACCAGGTCGCAACTGCCGAGCAGCAGCGCCATCAGAACGACAGGAATATATTTTATTTTCATAATTCTTAATTCTTAATTTAGAATGATACTTTAGCCGTGAACACGTATTGGCGGGGCTGGCTGTAGCTGCTGTAGCTGAGTCCGCCGGTGGCTACTGCGCCCTGTGTGCGTGCGCCACTGAGCACCGCCTCGGGGTCGACACTACTGCTGGTCCAGGCCAGCGGGTTGTAGATGTTCAGCGCCAGATTGAGCGACCGCACCGCACAACCGGCAAACTGAAAGGTGTAGTCCACACCGATGTCGCGAATCTTGACAAAGTCGGCCTTCTCGACAAAGAAGTTGGTAAAGTTGAGCCACGACTTGGCCTGCGTGGTTCCCTCAAGGGCCGCCTCAGGAATGACATCGTCCTTGACACCCTTGGCAAAGCGGAACTGGCGGTCGAACGAGTGGACGTATGCTCCGGCCTGGTAATCGCCCATGAGCGTGAAGTTCAAATTGCGCCAGCGAGCGGCAATCGAGAAGTTGCCATAGTAGCGCGGTACGGTTCTGCCCAGGTCTTGGTTGTAGAGCGTCTCGGCTACTGTCCCGTCGTCGTTGAGAATGGTCTTGGTGCCTCGCAGGAAACCGACCGACTTGCCTTGCTCAACGACGGTGACGATGGTTCGCGACGAAAATCCGCCGATGGCAAAGGGCACCAGCCCACCGGTCGACTGCACGATGTTGTCGTTGGTGTTGAATGATGCGCGCACGTTCAGCCCCCAGTCGCGGGCGTTGAGGATATTCACCCCCACATAGGCCTCAAATCCCTTGTTGCGTATGCGGCCAATGTTGGCCAGGTACGAACTGCTCTGCCCCGACGATGGCAGTGTGGGCACATTGAACAGCGCATGGCGCGTGAGCGCATAGTAATAGGTGAGTCCCAAGTCCAGATAACGGTGGAAGAATGTTCCCTGGAAGCCAATCTCGTGCGAGTACTTCTTCTCGGGACCCAGGTTGGGGTTGCCATTCTTGCCGAAGGTGTTGGCCTGCTGGTCGAGGTATGAGCTCACGTCGATGGTGCGCTGGTACTCGAATGCCGGCGGATAACTGCCCGCCACACCGTAGTTGCCCATGAGCTTGAACGAGTTAATCCACCCGCCATCCACCACACGCCGCATCCATGGCTCATCGGTGAGGATATACGACAGTCCCACCTTGGGATAAACCTGCCATCCCACCTGCTCGCCGAAGGCTGTGTTATAGTCCATGCGCAACCCCAGGTCGATGTAATAGCGATTGCGCCACCCGAAGTTGTCCTGCACATAGACCCCGTAGTTGTGTAAGTAGCTCAACCACTCGTCGGCATAGATGGTGCCTGCGCCGGTCATCACACGTGCTCCGTCGCGCACGTTCTGGCCCTTGTAGAAGCTCTGGTGGTCGTGTGTGCTGAAGTACTGGAATCCGGCCGTGAGAATGTTGCTGTAGTCCTCGTTCTTGTAGTATTTCCACTGTCCGTTGAGCTCGCCGGTGATTCCATAGTAGTTGCGGTCGTAGTTGGCCACACTGCCGGCATCGGTTGTGCCCTGGGGCTTCATCTGCGTGTGAATGAGATAACGGTTGGTCTCCACCAGCTTGTCGGTATTGTAGCGGTAGTCCACACCGATGGTGGCATGGAAGGTGAGATTGCGCATGGGCGTGTACTCGAGCTGCTGCGAGGTCTGGAAGCGCTTGACACTCTCGTTGTGGTCCTGCAAGGCTTCGGCCTGCGAGACAAACTCCTTCATCTGCTGAAACTCGTAGGGCGTGGCCGCATCGATGTCGGCTGAGAAGTTGTGTTGCTGCCCGTCCTGGCCGGTATAGGTGAAGTTGGCCGCCGCACTGCCCTCGGCAAACCACAAGCCCGTGTAATAGCCCTGGTTGCCGCTGCGGTTGCGCCGATGGTTCTCGGCGACAAAGGCAAACGAGTTGGTGTACTTCAGCGGCTTGCACAAGGTGATGGCCGAGCCGAACCGGATGTCATACTTGCGCTGCTTGTTGCCATCGTGGATGAGTGTGCCTGTGTTCTGGCTCATGCTGGCACCCAGCGAGTAGCCCATGCGCTCATTGCCGCCCGACAGCGACAGGGCATAGCGCTGCTGGAAGCCGGGGCGGTGCAGCAGGTCTTTGGTTCGGTCGAAGTGATAGAACTGACTGCTGGCCACATCGGCCCCCATCTGCACAGTCAGTGCGGCGCTGAAGCGCCCCTGGCCATGATTCTTGGTGAAGATTTGTATGACACCATTGGCGGCATCCGAGCCATAGAGCGTGGTGGCCGCTCCACCGGGCACATACTCGATGTGGTCGATGTTCTCCATGGGGATGTCGCCTATGGCACCCGAGGCCGCCGTCTGGCCGTTGATGTCGCCATAAGCGTTGTTCATCACGTTGAACAGCGACGAGCCCGTGTTCAGGTTGTCAACGCGCACCCCATCGACGTAGATGACGGGGGTGCTGTTGGTAAACGCCGACGACAGTCCTCGCGACTTGATGATCGACGTGGTTCCCGGTTGGCCATTGGTCAAGGTAAACTGCACATTGGGTAGCGCGTTCTGCAGCATCTGGTCGATGCGGCTGGCGCGAAGGTGCTCCAGGTCGGAGGACGAGAGCTTGGTGATGTTCGACGACAGACGGCGCTTCGACACCGCCCCACCCTGCCCCGTGACCACCACCTCGTCGAGGGTCTTGTCCCATGCCGCGATTTGGGCCTCAAGCAGGGAATCCATTTCTACCGTGTTTTCAACTTCGGCGCTTGCTCCTAGTGCCAGGAAGGATAACGCCGCACCCAAGAGGAAAAATTTTTGCATTTCAGAAAAATAAAAAATGAAAAAACTCAACCAACTCAAATGTCGCATTCAGCGATATGCAAATCGCGTGCCAATATTAGGTTAGAGGTTAGTTAGGGTTTCGTTCGAGTATTCAAGTGTTCGAGCATTCGAGTGTTCGAGCATTCGCGTGTTCGAGTGTTCGAGTATTTTAGCATTCAATGGCTAGAGTGGTTAGGAAGCGAGATGCTGTGGCTCAGGCAGTGCGGCATCATTTCAGGAGGTCGCCCACGGTGTCGAGTGAGCCGTCGTTGGGACTAGGGTCCACGCAGAGCAGGTGACACAGCAGGGGATAGATACACACGTTGGGAAAGGTGCCCCGCCGTTCATAACCCTGCTTGAAGTCTGGCCCTACGGCGCGGAAGGCCACCCACATGTCGCTGGCGGTGTTGTCATAGCCATGCGAGCCGCGGTCTTTCTTCTTGAGCTGCTTCTTGTCGCCGAATAGCCACCCGATGTCGGGCAGGACGATGACATCACTCATGTTGGCGTTATTGCCATAATTGAGATAGGCAGGCACCTGGCCTCGCCGCCACACACGCAGGTGGTCAACGCCCTGCAGCGCACTGACGATGCTATCGACATACATGGGGCGAGTGGCATTGATGAGCACCGGGAAGTCGTTGTACATGCTCTCGACCCAGGCCGAGTCAAGGTAGTCGGTCGACAGCATCTGTCGTTCGGGATTGAGCCAGGTCATGCCGTGGTCGCCGGTGACGATGAGGTTGACCTGCGAGGCGATGGGCAGCATCTGTATGCGCCGCCACAGCACCTCCAGCCGCAGGTCCATGTCTTCCATGGCCTGACGGGTGGCGCGGCAGATGGGGCCTTGCTTGTGAGCTGTGGCATCGGGGTCGTCAAAGTAAGCCATGACCAGATGGGGCCGCTCGGCCTCGGGCAGCGAGAGCAGCCGCACAATCTCGTCACAACGCTTGGCGTAGGTGAGTTCCTTGTGCTCCTTCTGGTAGTCGTGCCAGTAGGTGGCATGGTCGCCCCGGATGGGCACATCGCTGCCCACCCAGAAGATGGTGGCCGTCTTGACACCCTGCCGCTTGGCCGTGAGCCAGACGGGGTCGCCACCATAGTACTGCGGGTCGTTGCGCGTCTCTGCGTTGCCCAGCGAGTAGACCTTGCCCGTCTTGCGCACCACAAAGTTATTGTTGATGATGCCGTGGTGGTCGGGCACCAGTCCCGTGGCCAGGGTATAGTGGTTGGGGAACGTCTTGCTGGGGAACGACGGTGTCATCACCGCCTTTACCCCATCGCGTGCCATCTGGTCGAGGAAGGAGGTGTCGAAGGCCTCAGGATAGTCCCAGCGGAATCCGTCGAGCGAGACAATCACCGTGTAGTGGTCGCGGCTCACCGCCCACCCGACCAGAGCGAGCACCATTGTGCAGAGTGTGAGAAAGAGTCTTTTCATCGTCACTGTGATTTGTGCGAGCCGATGGCTCGCAATACGCCGACAAAGGTACAACTATTTTTGTTTATACACAATCGGGTAGGTCGGGGAGCGAGAGTTTTGGCTTTCGCTCCCTTTCCTCCCACACCACCGTACGTGCCGTTCGGCATACGGCGGTTTGGCTTGTTTTCAGAGGTGTCTTTTCAGGCCACCTCCCATCGTTCTTGATTT
>JAFUVK010000098.1 GCA_017477555.1 Muribaculaceae bacterium | reverse complement strand
GTCCCTACAGCCGATGTGGCATTGTGGGGCAATGGGTGGGTGGCAGGGGAGCGGCCGGGGCGGCAGCAGCCAGGCGAGGTAGGGACGGCACCCCTGTGCCGTCCGCCGTCGGGTTGTCGGGGAAGGTGTCCGCAGCCAGGTCGGAAACGAAATTACCCTTTGTCGAGGCGGACGGCACAGGGGTGCCGTCCCTACACAATCCTGCCACCCGTTGCCCTTACATGTTACCATTATTTATTTCTTAGGCGCAGCCTAAGTGGGGGACTGAATAGTTACCGAAAAGTAGCTACTTGCTAAACTTGAGTAAAGAAGCCACTGTTAATCCAACTTACAGAGGATATAGCTTTCCCTGCTAGCAGAATCAACCAGCATGTCAGAGAAAATTTACCAGGGGTAGGTGGGAATGTGGTCGTGGAAGCTGGATTTGATGGCCTCCATTTCTTTGAGCAGGCTGGCGGCGACGGCTTTGCCGTTTTTGTCCACTTCGATGCCGTGCTCAAGCTCGCCATCCTTGATGGGCTCAATCTTGGCCGGCGTTTGACGGATGAGCTTGCCATTGTCGAAGTAGAAGCGATACTCCCGCTTGTTGGCGAACTCGGTGGTGACAAGCATGAACATCGGCTCACCCGTCTCGGCATCAAACAAATATTCCTTATAGAACTTATAGATGCCAGAGTTCATAGTGTATTGTCGCGTCATGAAATAGAGCGTGGGCTTGAGCATATATTCCTCGTTCTCGTCATCGGTCCAGTAGTAGGTGTCCTTGAACCGTGCCATTCCTGTACCGGGATACATGCGGCTGTAGGCGATGGTGAGGCGGTCGACCTTGTCGGAGTCATCATCGTATGGTTGGTTCTGCATCAAATTCATTCGGTTGGCGTAGGCCTGGCGGATGACGCTGATTCGCTTTTCGACGTTTTGTTGCGCCGTCATGCCCAGGGCCATGGCAGTGATGCACAGCATCAAGATAAGTTTTCGAGTCATAGTGGTTGATTGTTTGGTTACAGGCACAAAGTTCGCAATAAAAGCCGAGAAATCCAAAAGAAAACACAAAAAAAGAGATTGGCGATATTGCCAATCTCTTTGCTGGGGTGAAATATGGGATTCGAACCCACGACCTTCGGAACCACAATCCGACGCTCTAACCAGCTGAGCTAATTTCACCATGTTTCGCAATTGCGACTGCAAAGGTAATACATATTTCTGAACTGGCCAAATTTTATCGGCATTTTTTGCAAAAAAGTCGCAAACTTGGCATTTATTCTACCAGTTGGCCCATGGCATAGACCGCCTTGAGGTTGCAGTTGTCGTCGAGAATGAGGATGTCGGCATCCTTGCCACGCTGCAGGCTTCCCTTGCGGTCGTAGATGCCCATGATGCGTGCCGGTGTCTCGCTGGCCATGCGCACGGCGTCGTGCAGGGGAACACCGGCCTGCATGACCATGGTGCGTATCAGGCGGTCCATCGTGGCGATGCTCCCTGCCAGTGCCGAGCGGTCCGAGAGCTTGCACACACCGTCCTCAATGATGACACGCGGGTCGAAAGCCTTGTCGCTGTCGCTGTCGGTCACGGCCAGGGCGTCGGTGACCAAGGCCGTCCGCTCCACCCCCTTCATGCGGTAGACCAGCCGCAAGATGGGCAGTGGCACGTGTATGCCGTCGGCAATGATTTCGACGCTCATGTTCTCCATCAGATACACACTCTCGACAGTGCCTGCATGCTTGAACTCGCGCACATTGTGGAAGCCGGGCATACCGTTGTAGAAGTGTGTGGCGTGGGTGTAGCCGGCATCGACGGCCGCCTTGACCTCGAGATACTCTGCGGCAGTGTGTCCGATGGCCGCCACCACCCCCTTGCCGGTCACATAGCGTCCGAAGTCGAGCGCTCCGGGCAGCTCGGGTGCGGCGTCCCATCGCCTGACGCACTCAAAGTCCTCGATGATGTGGCTGTACTCGTTGCGGTCGGGCAGTCTGATGATATCGGGCATCTGCGCCCCGGCCTTGCGGGGGTTGAAGTAGGGCCCCTCGAGGTGCAGGCCCATGATGGGTGTGCCCGGCTCACGCATCAGCATGTCGCAGGTGTGGCACGCTTTCTCAATCATGGGCAGTGGCGCTGACGACAGGGTGGGGAACATGGCCGTAGTGCCATGCCTCATGTGCGTGCGTGTGGCATTTCGGAAAGCCTCCTCGGTGCCTTCCATATAGTCGCTGCCGCCGCCGCCATGGCAGTGCAACTCTATGCCTCCCGGCACCACGTTCAAGCCATGGGCGTCGATGGTGATGTCGGCCTTGTCGATGATGTTGCTGCCGCGCGTCACCTCGACAATGCGACCCTCGGCAAAGACCACCGAACCTTGGTTGATCCAGCCCTCAGGAGTGAGAATATGCCCATTGAAGATTTGTGTTAACATGTCTGCGATTCGGTCTAAATTTCTAATTCTTCTGCAAAAATAGCACCTATTTCAATTGGTTGTATGTGTGTTAAACATTGTTTTTGAATTATTGACATCTTTTTAGAATGTTGGATTCGCTTCGTTCCCACCTGAATTGCTCGCAATTGGGTGCGGCTGTTGTCTCAAAAATATTGTCTTGCTTTCTTGCACAAGTGAAAATAACTTGCTAATTTAGCGGCAAAATTATCATTTCTAACCTAAATGTACTTAATTATGAAGAAATTATTACTTATGTTGGCCCTGGCACTGGCCGCAGTGAGCAGTGCATGGGCTGTGACCGACAACCAGCAGTATGCCACCGTCAACGGCATCAACATTGCCAACCAGTGGATTTACGACCGCGTACACACCTCGGCAGCCTATACGGCCGACGCCATCTGCAGCCAGCGCGCCCGCACCGCCACGATGATCGATGGGGTGATTTATGTGGGGCGGAGCGAGGAGAAGCTCGTCGTCATCAACGGCGACTCTATCTCGCAGTCAGTGATTCACCGCTTCAGCGCCGTCGACGGCAGCCCGCTGCCCGACCTGGAGCTGACGCTGGATGGTGCGCCTTATGGCCGCTTCCTGGGTGTGGCCAGTGTGGGGCGCGACAACTTCGGGCACTTATGGGTGGCTCCCATGACGAGCAATGTGCAAGTGGTGGTGCCCGTGTATCTGGTCAATACCGAGACGGGCGAGTTGACCCTGGTGGTGGAGATGGACAAGGGCGAGGCACCGCAGCGCACCGACTACCTCGATGTGATGGGCGACCTGACGCTCGAGCAGGCCGAGTGCAACATCATGACTGTGGCCGGCTCGACCGCCGACCCGGGCTTCGCCACCGTCTACCGTATGCATGGCGACCAGAATGGCGACTGGGAGGGAGGATTTGACGGAGACCCCTACCTGGACTTCGTAGACTTCTATCCCGAGAAGAAGACCGGATTTAGCCTGGCGCCGGTCATCAAGATGGTGCAGCAAGACGAGGAGGACTACTCGGGCGAGCTGTTCTACATCGACTGCTTCGATGCCGCACCCGTGCTCTACAGCATCGACGGCAGCATCTACGACACGTTTGAGGAGGTCGACCCCACCCTCGTGCCACAGACGGCACCCAACGGCTGCACCGAGTTTAAGCTCGACGGCCGCGACTTCTTTGTCTATGCCCGCGCCGACATGAACGGCAACGGCCACGGCTGCCAGGCCAACATCTGCGAGATGGGCGAGGGGCAGACCTTCGCTGGAATGCAGCTCTACTGGCAGGTGCCTGCCGACTCGCTGGGCAAGGTCAACGACTCGGGTCTGCGCGTACACTGCTTCGCCGTCGACAAGGGAGTTGATGCCCAGGGCAACGAGGAGATTACGCTCTTCACCTTCAAGGCCTACAACGGCATGGCCGTCTATAAGATTGGTAAGGGCGTGACACCCGCCGGACCCGAACCCGGTGTGCCGGGCGATGTGGACGGCAACGGCTCGGTGGGTGTCGAGGATGTCAACGCGGTGATTAATGTGATGCTGGGCAAGGCCGAGAATCCCAAAGCCGACCTCAGCGGCAACGGCAGTGTTGGTGTCGAGGATGTCAACGCTGTAATCAACATCATGCTGGGAAAGTAGCCCCTTTTTTTGAAACCGAGGCACTAGTGGGTCTGAGAGACATCTTGGCCGGCTAGTGCCTTATGACTATTATACACTCCAACGATAACGATTATGCGACGAGATGTGCTTTTATTGTGGGTCGTGACACTGGCCATGTGGGCCGGTGCGCGCGACCAATGGACCCTGGACGGGAATACCTATGACGTGGACACACTCATCTATCCCCATCCTGTGGGACCGGGCGTGGAGTTTGCCAAGTACGACCTGCCGCTGATGCCGCTCAAGGTGAGCGTGATGACGCTCGACCTGACCAACCCCTACATCGAACTCGAGTCGTGGCTGGGCAGCGAACGCAGTGTGGGGTGCGAGACACCCACCAGCGTCGTGGCGCGTCAGCGCG
This sequence comes from Muribaculaceae bacterium, assembly GCA_017477555.1. Lineage (GTDB taxonomy): Bacteria > Bacteroidota > Bacteroidia > Bacteroidales > Muribaculaceae > Sodaliphilus. The sequence continues at coordinate 2,174 of JAFUVK010000098.1, read as the reverse complement.
CTGCCGGGCGCGAGGTGGTGGGTGCCACCAATGGCGACTTCTACCGCACGTCGCCCAGCGACCAGGTGGGGGTTCCCACCTCGGGACAGGTGACCAACGGCCAGGTGATGGTTGCCCCCACCGGGCGCGCAAGCTTTGCGCTCGACGAGAACCACCGTCCCTACATCGACCGTATCGATTTCACGGCCAGCTACACTCACGCTGGCACCACCACCGCCATCGGCAAGATGAACAATCCCGAGAACTCGGGCGAGAACCGCACCATCTTGTTCACCCGGGCCTATGGCCCCAGCACCTATACCTGCGCCAGCGGCAAGCTGGTGCTGCTGGCACCGCAGTCCGAACCATTTGCTTGGCATCACACGGGCACCGAGCACTGTGTGGTCGAGCAGGTGATTGATGCCACGGGGGGCGCCATAGCCATCCCCGACGGCAAGGCCTACCTGTGGATGCAGGGCAGCCACGTGAGCAAGGCGCAAGCCATGCAGCCCGGCGACGTGGTCGACATCAAGTTCAAGGTGAGCCTGAGGCAATGGCCCGACCGCGAGATCGCATTCAAGGAGATGGTGGGCGGCAGCGACCATCTGATTATGCGCGACGGCGTGTTTCGCGAGGACTGGGCCGAGCGCCATCCGCGCACCTGCATCGGCATGAGTGCCGACAGCACCCGTGTCTTCTTTGTTGTCATCGATGGCCGGTGGGCCGAGAGTGTGGGTGTCACCCTTAAGGAAGCCTATGGCATTTTCCAGGCCTTGGGAGCTGCCCATGCGGTGAATCTGGATGGTGGTGGCTCGAGCTGCATGGTGGTGGGCGACGAGGTTGTCAACCACCCGAGCGACGGCTCGGTACGTGCCGTGGGCAACGGCTTCGTGCTCTATGCCACCTCGCCACAGGACGATGACATAGGCATGCTGCACTTCGAGCCACGCTGCTACAACGTGTCCATCTCGGCACAACTGCGGTTTGCCGTGTGGGGCTACAACCGCTATGGTGTGCTCAAGACGCGCGACCAGCAGGGATGCACGTTCAGCTGCGACCCGCAGGTGGGCCGCTTCACGCCCGAGGGCGTGTTTATCGCCTCGGCCACGCCGGCCGTGGGCAAGATTTATGCCACGCTGGGCGACTCAATTGTCACCGAGCAGACGGTGAGCATCGTCAACGCCATCAAGATGTTGCGCTGCGACAGTGTGGTCATCGACCGGTACCACCCTTATCCTATCGAGGTGCTGGGCATCAGCGGATATAACAACGACCTGGTCGACCCCACCATCATGCAGTGGACAGTGGACGACCCTGGTGTGTGCCGCATCGACGAGAATTGTGTGCTGCACGCTGTGGCCGATGGAAGAACCACCATCACCGGCACGGGCGAGAATTTCTATGATATTATGGTGGTGCGCGTCGAGAACCCCAAGGACACGGTCACCACGGTCGAGAACGCTCCCATCGACCCCGCCACCTGGTCGGTGACGCAGAGCGGAGGCAAGAATCGTGAGGTCACCGCGCTCGACAATGGTGTGCGTATCACCTTCACCGGGTCGTCGTCGCGCAACCCCTATGTGCGTCTGAGCAAGCGTGTGCAGCTGTGGGGACTCCCTCGGGCCATCCGCGTGCGTGTGCGTCCGGGCGACTTGTCGCTGGGTCGAGCCACCTTCTCGATGTCGCAGAACACTGGGTCGCAACTGCTGAATTATGTAGAAGAGCCCACCGTCGATGGCGACGAGCTGACCTACACTTTGCCAACCGACCAGTGGTGCGACGCGTCCGACCAGGGCATCTATCCCTTGGGACTGGTGTATATCAATCTGGCCATGGCATCACCCACTGCGGGCCAGACCTATACGCTCGACATCCCAGGTATTGAACTGCTCTACGATGTCCCGGGGGATAGCTACCACCCCTGCGACGTGGACCACGACGGCCAGGTCGACATCAAGGACGTCAACGCGGTGATTAACGCCATGCTGGGCAAGGCTTCAAGCACCGACCTGCAAGCGACCTGCGATGTCGACGGCAACGGCGAAATCGACATATCCGATGTCAATGCCATCATCAACACCATGTTAGGCAAGGTTTAAACATAATGCATAATGCACGATGCCAGCCACAAGCCAAGGGCTGATGTACGAAACCTACAGCCACAAACCTCCCCTCCCCTTTCCCAAAGGGGAGGG
>JAFUVK010000097.1 GCA_017477555.1 Muribaculaceae bacterium | reverse complement strand
CTGCATTCGCTGGCACATGATTTGGATAATCATGGCTGCACTCAGCATAACTCAAGCAAGCTTGGTTCTGCATTCGCTGGCACATGATTTGCAATGCGGTAGACAAAGGTCAAACAATACACACCTAGAAAAAAACTACCGTCATGGAAAAGAGAAAAAATTGGATCATCGAGGCTGCGGTGATTGCCGTGGGCCTCATCGTGCTGGGATTTTGCATCAAGGGCGGCATCGACAACTTTGTCAACAAGGACCGCCGCGTCACCGTCAAGGGGCTAAGCGAGATGGAAGTGCCCGCCGACAAGGTCACGTGGCCCATTGTGACCAAGGAGACCGGCAACAACCTGCAGTCGCTCTATGAGGACATCAATCACAAGAACAGCGTGATTGTGGCATTCCTGAAACAGAATGGACTGACCGACAAAGAGATTGAGGTGAACGCTCCACAGGTCAATGACCGTAACGCCAACGACTACAGCAGCGAGCGAGCCAGCGAGCGATACAATGTCACGAGCGTGGTGACCGTGACCTCCAATCAGGTGGACAAGGTGCGGAGCATCATGGCCAAGCAGGGCGAGCTGCTCAAGCAGGGGGTGGCCATCGTGCAGAGCTATGACAACGCGGTGAACTATGAGTACACGTCGTTCCGCGACATCAAGCCCAAGATGATGGACGAGGCCATCGAGAACGCCAAGAAAACGGCCGACCAGTTTGCGCAGAAATGCGGCAGCCGGCTCAACAAGATTGAAAGCGCCGACCAGGGCGTGTTCAGCATCAACGACCGCGACGAGCACACACCCTACATCAAGTCGCTGCGTGTGGTGAGCACCATCACCTACTCGCTCAAGGACTGACTGGCCCGACCTAGTGATAAGCCCCTCACTGCATGCGCAATGAGGGGCTTATCACTATTATCAATATTTCGCTTTGAGCCTTTAGAATACCACGCGGTTGGTAGCCGTCGCGCCGCTGGCATAGCGGGTGACCACAATGTTCACACCGCTGAAAGGTTTGTTGCTCATGCGGCCAGCCAGGTCGCAATAGGTCACGCTCACCACTTCGTTGGCACTTGCGGTCAACCCGTCGATGCCTGTGGCCTGATCCTTGTCAAGGGCCTTGACAATCTGCGAGGGGAACCACATGTGCGCCGGCATCTTGATGCTGGTCTTGACCTCGCCGGTAGCACTGTCATAGATGTTGAACCAGTAGTTGGTCGACGAGTAGCTCTGGAAGGTGCATGCGAGAATGTCGCCCGTCTTGGGGTCGGTGGTTACGACATTGCCATAGTTCTGCTGACGGCCGTCGTAGGTGATGAACTCCTTGGTGAAAGTCTGCGTGTCGAAGTCATACTTGCAGATGTTCTTCGAGCCTTCGCCAGCGCCATAGACAATGGCACGAGTGCCGGGAATCTGAGCCGGAGCCACAGGCTTGGGGGTGAACCAACTGTTGGGCGATGCCATGGGCACGGTGTAGACAGCTCCGACAGTATTGTCACCGTTGATGAGCACAAATTGCTCGGTGTCGTTGGCACCGGGTGTTCCCCATGTGCAACTGTTGACTGCAGCGTAGACCTCGTCGTCGACAGTAAAGACACTCACAGTACTGGCTATCTCGACAGTGGTGACCACCGATTGCGTGGCCGGGTCGATGACCATCACGCCATCGGGCACAGCGACATAGAGTTTGCCTCCGCTGACCACCATGTCGCCCGAGCCGGGGCTGTAGGTTCCACCCTCGACAGCCGAGCCCTCGACGAGTCCCAGGGGCTGCAGCGTCTGGAGGTCATAGGCATAGACCCCCTTGTTGGTGCCCACAAAAAACTTGCCGGCGCTCAACACCACGCCGATGCCACGAGTGTCTGCATCACCATCAATCTGCTTGTAGCTGGCAAGCGTCTGCAGGGTCTTGGCATCAGCCACCACCAGACGGCCACCGTCACCAAAGTTCTGCTTCGAGCAGATAAACAACTTGCCGTCGGCCAGCGTGCCAAACTGTGCGGTCATGCCCAGCGTATTTCCGCTGGCAGTCTGGTAGACCTTGGTCTGCACCTCGCCGGTCTCGGCATCAACAAAGTTAAGCAGTCCGGGTTCATTGCCATACTGCCCCTCATTGATGGTGAAGTAACCATTGTTAAACTCGGTTGTTTGCGCTGCGGCAAACAACGACATGCACATTGCTGCGCTCAGAAGTAACGTCTTCTTCATCGGTTGTAACTTTAAAAAATTAAACATTATTTTAGCAATTAACATTCAATCCCTTAAAGCCTTTGGGGAACATGCAGTGCGCACGCAATGACACTACGCACCATGCCATGCCGGTTAAGTCAGAGTCAAATCGAAAAAATGTTTGCTTTTTGACTACATCATCCATTTTGCGGCCAGAGTCCAAATGCCACGTGGACTTTCCTCATAGGCTCAGCGGCAGGCAGGTCTTCTGACTCGCCCCCATCGTCTCGCGCCTTCCCGGTGATGATGTAGTCGTGCAGTGGATGATTACAAACCAGTGGCTCAGAGTGCGAAACGAAATGAGTGGGGACTCACAGCAGCGGGTACTGTCCAGGATTCACACCTGGTTCCCTTTTGATTCAAGGTCGACAATGCGACCATGAAACCTGTCACTTCTCAATAACGGTTGCAAAGTTAGCAAGAATTACTGAACGGTGCAAATCCATCCACCAAAAAAACAATGGAAAACATGGACAGATGGCAACCAGTGGAAGCCACTGAAAAAGTGGTGATAGAAAAGTGAAGAGGTTGTAGGCGCTATTTTGTGATACCTCTTCATGTTTTAAGAGGCATCAATCGCAGTCCATATATATAAGTTCTGATGATTAATTATCGAACAAACATACTGTT
>JAFUVK010000096.1 GCA_017477555.1 Muribaculaceae bacterium | reverse complement strand
TCTGATAGATTTTTAAGGGTTAATACTCAGCTCACGGGATGGCAAAGAACCAAGTGAAGTAGCAAGCCTCAAGTGCAAACAGTCCCATCACGAGTGTAGCCCACCATAAACCGATGCACTTGAACCGTGCAATCCACTTCTCGTTGGTGGTACCCAGCGACTGGAAAGCGCTCCAGAAGCCGTGTGTGATGTGGAACCAGATGGCGCAGAAGCCAATCAGGTAGACCGGCAACACCCACCACTGCCCAAAGGTCAGCGACAGCGCTTCCTTTCCGCTCAGGGGCATTTCGCCCATAATCTCAGGCAGCTGCATCTTGGCCCAGAAGTGGTAGAGGTGCAGCACCAGGAAACACAACACGATGATGCCCAGCACCAGCATGTTCTGCGATGCCCACTCGACCGTGGCAGGCTTCTTCGACACCTCATAGGCATTGCCGCCACGCGCCTTACGGTTCTGCATCGACAGCACAAAGGCGAAGATGATGTGAATCAAGAATCCACCCGCCAGAACGGCAGTGCCCACCAATGCATACCAGTTTGCACCCAGGAACTCGCACACAGCCTCGTATGCTTCAAACGAGATGAGTGCAACGGCGTTCATCAGCGCGTGGAATGTCAAGAATAGGATTAAGAAAAGTCCGGTGACGCTCATCACCACTTTCCGTCCTACAGAGGAATTAGTTAACCACATAAGTTAAGGATTTAGTTATTAATTGATATTATTTAAATGCAGAATTAACGCCCCACCATGCGTATTCATACCAACAAAATGCGCATAGCACAACGAATTTGCAAAGATACCTCAAAAAAGTGGGACATACAAGAATTTGTGCAAATTTCGCACAAAAACACGAGACAGCAACCATTCTAAGGGCCGCCACCGCATGAAGACAATTCCCTTGCAGGATTAGCAGAGGCACGGACATCACACTCCACCAGAAGTCATCAAGACCCGTCAAAATCTCACCTTATTCTTATTATGATGAGATTGAGTAAATGTCGATAACTAACGATGACCTTTCGGGGACTGCGACATCACGACCCAGTAAGGAAAACGTCAGGGCTGGCTCCTGACGCTCAGCCTTGCTCACGTGTTAAGCACGATGTAGGCCAGCACCAGCAGTACGACGAGTGCCAGCGCCCTAAACACATTGAAGCAACGGCGTATCCTATTTGCTTGTTCTTCATTCATAGCAATCCTATTATAGATTAATACGGTGCAAAATAAACTCCCTGCTGTTTCATATCGGTGACAAACCCGTGACATTATTGTGACGTAACATTATCTTCACGGGTGTGTAACCGAGTTGAAACAAGTTGAGAGTAATTTTGTGGCATAAAAGCTAAGCAACAAACACATAATGGAATTTATCTATCTGATTATCACAGCTTTTTTGCTGATTTTGGCCGCAATCGGCCTATTTGTGGGTGTGAGTAACGATGCAGTCAACTTCTTATCGGCGGCCATCGGAGCCAAGGCCGGCAGCTTCCGCACCATCTTGATTGTAGCCTCGTTGGGCGTACTGGTCGGCGCACTGATGTCGGCCGGCATGATGGATGTGGCCCGCCACGGCATCATGCAGCCGTCCAATTTCACGTTCCGCGAGGTGATGATTGTGTTTCTGGCAGTGGTGACGACCAACATCATCGTGCTAGACCGCTTCAATGACCTGGGCCTACCCACCTCATCGACCGTCACGCTGGTGTTCGGCCTACTGGGAGCCACGTTCACCCTGGCCATGATCAAGATTCAGGCCGATCCGTCTTTGTCGCTCTCCACGTTGATGAATACCGACAAAGCCTTGTCACTGATTATCGCCATATTTGCCAGTGTAGCCATCGCCTTTGTCTGCGGCCTGGTGGTGCAGTGGCTGTCGCGTGTGGTGTTCACTTTCAATCTGCAAGGCAGCAGTTGGCTCACCCAGGGCCTGTTCGGCGGCATCTCGTTCAGCGTGCTCACCTACTTCATCTTTATCGAGACCCTGTCGGAGTCGCCCCTCATTGCCGCCGAAGTCAAAGCGTGGATTGCCTCCAATACGACCCTGCTGCTGTGTGCGACCTTTGTGGTAACGGCAGTGTTGTCGGCAGTACTCTACGCCTTACGTGTCAATGTGCTGCGCCTCGTGGTGTTCTGTGGCACCTTTGCACTGGCCATGGCCTTTGCCGGCAACGACCTGGTCAACTTCATTGGCGTTCCGCTGGCCGGGCTTGACTCTTACCAGGACTGGGCGGGGCATGGCGCCACCGACATCAACTCCTATATGATGAGTTCACTGGCGCAATCGGCGCGCTCGCCATTTACCTACCTGGCCATAGCCGGTGTACTGATGATTATAGCCATGGCCACGAGCAAGAAAGCCCACCATGTGGTGCAGACCTCGGTTGATTTGAGCCGTCAGGACGAGGGCGACGAGATGTTCGGCACATCGCAGGCTGCGCGCAGCCTGGTGCGTGCCGTGCAGGACTCGGGCAGTCGCCTTCGCCATGCCGCACCGCGCCATCTGGTAGCCGCCATCGACCGCCGTTTCGACAAGGAGGCTGGCCACCTGGATAGCGACGCTGCCTTCGACATGCTTCGTGCCGCCATCAATCTGGTGCTCTCGTCGGCCCTGATTATCGTAGGCACCAACTATAAGTTACCATTGTCCACGACCTACGTCACCTTTATGGTGGCTATGGGCACCAGCCTTGCCGACCGTGCCTGGACTCGCGACAGTGCTGTCTACCGCGTGACTGGAGTGCTCAGCGTGATTGGTGGTTGGCTCATCACGGCAGGCATCACCTTTGCCGCCTGTGCGCTGGTGTGCCTGCTGATGCACCTGGGCGGGGTAGTCGTGATGTTGGCCATGATGGCCGCTGTAATCTACTCGCTGGTGCGCAGCCACATCCGCTTCGCTGGGCGCCAGAAAGACTCTCACCAGGAGCAGCTCTACAAGCTGATGATGCGCAGCCACGACCCCGAGCTGGTTTGGGACCTGCTGCAACGCCACATCAGCCAGACGCAGGTATCCATTTGCCGCTTCACACTCCAGCACTACAACCTGATTCTCGACGGACTGGAGCACGAACGGGTGCGCCAACTGCGCGACGTGGGCAAAGACCTGCGCCGCCAGCAGGAAGAACTAAAACGCACGCGCCGCAAGGAGTTCTTGAGTCTGCGACGCATTCCGCGCAACATCGCCTTGGAGCGCAACACCTGGTTCCATCTGGGCGCCAACAGCAACCAGCAGTACATCTACACGCTCAAGCGCATGCTCGAACCGGTCAAGGAGCACATCGACAATAACTTTAGTCCCATGCCCGAGGCCTATCTCAACGAGTTTACCCCCATGCGCAACACCATCAACGAGCTGATGGATGAGACCCTGAACATGCTCGAGAGCCGCGACTTCAAGGGCTATAAAAATGTCATGAGCCAAGCTGACCAATGCAAGGACGACCTGTCGCAGTTGCGCGAACGCCTGATCGACAACATGCAAGGATCGGACAACTCGTCGAGCTACAGGACCGCGCTCATCTACCTGACCGTGCTGCAAGAGAGTCAAGAGATGCTCAGCATCATGCGTCACCAGCTGCGCGCCGCCCAGAAACTGCTGGCCCGCGCCTGACCATCACCATCGTGGTGGGCTGGCTGCAACAGACAAGTTCGTTAGCCACCATAGCAGCGCCCCCACCGGTCCATTGACTGGTGGGGGCGTTGCAGATGTTGTCGGTGGATCTACTCGAGTTCGAGCACATGGCTGGTGAGGCGCCCGGTGCCGAAGAGCGGCAGCCCCACAGTCATCAGATACTCGCCACTGTAGGATTTGCCATCGCAGCTCAGCGGCCAGCCACCCAAGCGGTTGACCTCGGTGACGCGATACTGGCGACCGGGATCGAGGCCCTGTAGCTTGACGGGCATCAGATGCTCGCGGTAGCGGGGATTGATGTCGAAGGCAAACACTACAGCCTTGCTCTTATCGGGACTTACCATCATGGTCGACGCATGGTTGCCCTGGTAGGGCGACACGAGGCGGTACATGTCGCCATCGAGAATCACGGGCTTGAGACGGTTGTAGGTTTTGATGGCCTGTTGGCAGAAACGCACCTCATCGTCCTTGAGGTCGCTACACTTGATGTCGAATCCCAGCTTACCCATACTGGCCACATCGACACGAAACTTGATGCTGGCCTCCTTGTTCCAAGTGGTGACATGCGCACACTGCGCCTTGGCCGGATACACGCTCGAGAAACCATACTGGATGTAGAGCCGCTCGACGGGGTCGGTGTTGTCGCTAGGCCAGAACTCGGTGAAGTAGCGAAGCGCCTCGTAGTCGATGCGTCCACCCCCGCCCGAGCACAGCATCATGGGTAGCTGAGGATACTTGGCGCGGATGCGCTCAAGCACGCTGTACAGGCCTCGCACATAGTCGACATAGAGGTGCTCCTGCTTGTCCTTGAGATAGGGCGAGAAGATGTTGGTGATGGGGCTATTGCAGTCCCACTTGAAGAAAGCGATTTGCGGATATTCGGTCATCAGCCGGTCGACCACATTGAACACATGGTTCTGCACCTGCGGGTTGCTCAAGTCAAGCACAAGCTGGTTGCGGAAGTAGTACTCCTTGCGGTTGGGCAAGTGGATGACCCAGTCGCGGTGCTTCTCGTAGAGCTCGCTCTTGGGGTTGACCATCTCCGGTTCAATCCAGATGCCGAATTTGATGCCCTTGCTGGCCGCCTGCTCACAGAGGTAGCCCACCCGGTGCGGGAGCTTGGTGGCGGTCTCTTGCCAGTCGCCCAGTCCTTGATGGTCGCTGCTACGGGGATACTTATTGCCAAACCATCCGTCGTCGAGCAGGAACATGTCCACCCCCAGGCGCACAGCATCATCCATGAGCCCCACCAGCTTGTTCTCGTCGAAGTCGAAGTAGGTTGCTTCCCAGTTGTTGAGCAATGTCATGCGGTCGCCCTGTCCGTTCTTGAGCCGATACTGGCGCGCCCAGCTGTGGAAGTTACGGCTGGCCAAGCCTCGCCCTTGAGTGCTCAGGGTGAAGATAAAGTCGGGTGTGGTGAACGTCTCACCGGCCTTGAGCTCGCGGGCCGAGAAGTAAGGATTGATGCCCGAGAGCAGGCGCAGACGCCCCTGCTGATCGACCTCGAAGGTGAAGCGATAGTTGCCCGTCCATGCCAGTGTGCCCACGAGCACCTCGCCGGCGGTCTCGGTCGAGTGTCCGTCGAGCGACAGCTGGAAGAACGATGGCATGAACATGCTGGCACGGCTGCCCAGCTTGGTGTCGAGCACTTTTTTGCCAAAGTTGAGTTCGGTCTCGGTCATGGCCACCTCGCTGGCCCAGTCGCCGCTATACTCTGTGAGCCAGTACTGGCTTCGATCTAGCGACAACAAGCTGGAGGCATACTTGTACAGCTCGACTGAACGCTTCTCGCCGTTGACAATCTCGCTATGCGCCACGATGATGTCATGGTCGGCATAAGCATCGAAGAAGAGACGCACAGTGACGGGATACTGGTCGTCGGCCAGGGTGAACACGGTGCGGTGCGAACCGTCGGCATTGGTGGTGGTTTGGTGCGAGACATACTTCAGCTCGGTCGACGGATTGCCGTCGCTGTGACGGATGTCGAGGGCCGGTTCGAAGTAGTCCTCCATACCGTGGGTCAGATAGGCCTCGATGCCACCAGGCAGGTTGGCATAGTCGGCCTCATGCGTGAGTCGGGGTCCCAAATAAGACTGATAGAGGCGACCATTGTCGCCCACGCCGAAGATGAGCGATACCCCTCGGGTGTCGACACTCACATAGCGGTTGTGTGCCGCCATGCCCTGCAGGCACAGCGACACCAACAACGCTACTATCAGATAGGCTTGTCTCATCATTTTTTCCACAATTTGGTCATGTCCTCGAGCGTCTTGCCCTTGGTCTCGGGCACCAGTCGCCACACAAAGATGGCCGCAATGATGCAGATGACCCCATAGAGACAGTAGGCAAACATATGGCCGAATTTCTCGCCCATGTCGCCCGCACTCATGTTGTACATGGGCAGGAAGGTCGACGATACGATGAAGTTAAAGATCCACTGGAAGGCTACGGCAATGGCCACTGCCGCACCGCGGATGGTATTGGGGAAGATTTCACTGATGAGCACCCAGCAGATGGGACCCCACGAGAACATGAACGACGCACTGTAGACCATGATGCTGACCACGGCCACCACGGGCGGCAGACCGTCCACGAGGTTGAACATGGCCACGCCGAATGCTCCCAACGCCATGCCCAGCGAGCCACTGATGAGCAGCGGCTTGCGTCCCCAACGCTCGACGGTGAACACGGCCAGCAGAGTAAACAGGATGTTGACCACGCCCATCATCACGGTTTGCGCCATGGGGTCGCCCATGCCTATCGACTCGAAGATGCGCGGTGCGAAGTAGAGCACTGCGTTGATGCCCACAGCCTGCTGAAACACACTGAGCATGCAGCCGATGAAGATGACCAGCACGCCGTAGGTGAACAGGCGTTCGGTGCGCTCAGTCATCGAGCCCTTTATTTCGGCCAAAATCTGCCGGGCGCGCTCGCTACCGTTGATGCGCGTGAGCACACCCAGCGCCTTGTCGTCACGGCCACGCATGGCCAGATAACGCGGTGTCTCGGGCACGAAACACACCAGCAGGGTGAACAGTCCGGCAGGCACTGCCTCACTCAGGAACATATATCGCCAGCCTTGCTCGATGGTCCACGGGTCGCTGGCCTGGCTCACGTTGTATACTCCCTCGCCAATCTTCTCGATAATCGGGTTGGTATGCTCACCCAAGATCATGAAGTTGACAAAGTAGACCACCAGCTGGCCGAAGATGATGGCAAACTGGTTCCAAGACACCAAGGTGCCGCGGATGTTGCTCGGGGCCACCTCGGCGATATACATCGGGCAGATGGCCGAAGCCAGTCCCACACCTACGCCTCCCAGCACGCGATAGATGTTGAACGCCACAAGCAGCTCAAACTCTGGGTCGCTGTCGTCAAAGAACAAGAATTCGGGCATATAGGAGCCCAGTGCCGACACAAAGAAGAAGATGCCGGCCACCACGAGCGACAACTTACGTCCCAACCGTGAGGCACAAATGCCCGACAGTGCGCTGCCTATGATGCAGCCAATGAGCGCGCTCGACGATGTGAAACCATGCAGCAGGTCGCTGTAGAGAAAGTCGTCGGAACCCAGGAAGAAAGCTTGCAGACCCTTCTCTGCGCCGGAGATGACTGCCGTGTCATATCCGAACAGCAGTCCGCCAAGCATGGCCACCATCGCAATTGAAAACAGATAGGCTTTGCTTCCGTTTGTCTGATTATTCATATTTTAGCTGTTTGTTTTTTGTTTCGAGTGCTCAAGCATTCGAGCGTTCGAGCAATCGAACATTCGAAAAATCAATCACTCGACTAGCCTATCACTTAAATTGAATACATGTTGAGAATTGACTCGTACAGCTCCTGCTTGCCGCTGGTCTGGCGGGGTTCGCCCACCTGCTTGCCATAGTCGTAGGCCTGCTCGAGGGTCAGTTTGCCGTCCTCGAAATCCTTGCCGATACCCGAATCGAACGAGGCGTAGCGGTCCTTAAGCATCTGGCAGTAAGGCGACTGCTCGATGATGGCCGCGGCACTCTCCAGAGCGTGGGCCATGACATCCATGGCGGCGATGTGTGCGATGAAGATGTCCTCAAGGTCGGTCGAGTTGCGGCGCACCTTAGCGTCGAAATTTGTGCCACCATCCTTGAAGCCACCGTTGCGGATAATCTGCATCATGGCACGCGTGAGCGTGTAGTGGTCGATGGGGAACTGGTCGGTGTCCCACCCGTTCTGGTGATCGCCGCGGTTGGCATCGATAGAGCCGAGCAGGCCGTTGTCGACGGCCACGGCCAGTTCGTGCTCAAAGGTGTGCCCGGCCAGCGTGGCGTGGTTCACCTCGATGTTGAGCTTGAAGTCTTGGTCCAGACCATGCGCCCGGAGGAAACCTATGACGGTCTCGGCGTCGACATCATACTGGTGCTTGGTGGGCTCCATGGGCTTGGGCTCGATGAGGAATGTGCCCTTGAAGCCGCGTGCGCGAGCATAATCGCGGGCCATGGTCAACATGCGTGCCAGATGCTCCTTTTCGCGCTTCTGGTCGGTGTTGAGCAGGGTCATGTAGCCCTCACGTCCACCCCAGAACACATAGCTCGTTCCACCCAGCTCGATGGTTGCGTCGATGGCGTTCTTGATCTGCACGATGGCACGAGCCACCACGTCGAAGTCGGGGTTGGTGGCGGCACCGTTCATGTAGCGCTTGTGACCGAACACATTGGCCGTTCCCCACAGGTTCTTGATGCCCGTTTCGGCCTGACGTTCCTTGATGTAGGCCACGATGGTCTTGAGATTGGCCTCATACTCCTCGACGGTTTCGGCCTCGGCCACGAGGTCGACATCGTGGAAGCAGAAGTACTCAATGCCCATCTTGGTCATGAACTCAAAACCGGCATCCACCTTGTCCTTGGCGGCCTGGATGGGATCGCTGGCGGTGTTCCACGGAAAGAGCTTGGTGTCGCCACCAAACTGGTCGGTACCCTGGGCACATAGTGTGTGCCACCATGCCATTGCAAACTTAAACCAGTCTTTCATCTTCTTGCCCATAACCACCTTGTCGGGGTCATAGTAGCGGAAAGCGAGCGGGTTGCGGCTGTCGCGGCCCTCAAACTTGATTTTACCAATCTCGGGGAAAAATTCTTGTCTTGCCATAGTGTTTTTATTATTAGTTTGATTGTTTTCTGGGATTTCTGGGATTTCTGGGAAAACTGAGATTAATTCTCAATTTTCAATTCTCAATTTTCAATTCTCAATTCTTGTAAGCCTCTGTTTCCACAGGCGGTAGGCATCGAGGGTGACCTGACGGTCGGCCGGACAAGGCTCTACCACGGTCAGCTGGCGCAGCGAGGCAAAGGCCTCGGCCGGCGTGCTGTAGACGCCCGCGCCGATGCCCGCGCCACGAGCTGCTCCCACCGAGCCGTCGGTATCATAAAGCTCGATGGGCGCATCGGTGACATTGGCCAAGGTCTGGCGGAACACGGGACTGAGGAACATATTGGCGTGCCCGGCGCGTATGCGGCTCACCGCCATGCCCATCTGCTCCATGATCTCAATGCCATACATCATAGAGAACACGATGCCCTCTTGTGCTGCCCGCAGTAAGTGAGCCTTACCGTGGTGATTAAAGTCGATGCCGTGGAGCGAGCAACCCGGCTGCCGGTTCTCGAGCATGCGCTCGGCACCATTGCCAAATGGAATGATGCTCACCCCCTCACTGCCGATGGCCACCGTCGAGGCCAGTTGGTTGATTTGCTGATAAGTCATGCCCGGATCGGCTACATTGCGGCGCGCCCACGAGTTAAGGATGCCAGTGCCGTTGATGCACAGCAGCACGCCCAGCCGTGGTGCCTGGGCCGTGTGATTGACATGGGCAAAGGGGTTGACCCGCGACAGTGGGTCGTGGTTCACCTGCCCCAGCACGCCATAGACCACACCCGATGTGCCGGCAGTAGAGGCAATCTCGCCCGGCTCGAGCACATTGAGCGACAAGGCATTGTTTGGCTGGTCGCCGGCACGGTAAGTGATGGGGGTGCCTTGTGCCAGCCCCGTCTCGGCCGCCGCCTGGGCACTGACGATGCCCTGCATCCCGAAGGTGGGTTTGACTTGTGCCACCAAACTCGCGTCAATGCCATAATAGTCAAGCAGGGCTTGCGACACGGCTTGGTTCTTGAAGTCCCACAGAATGCCCTCCGACAGCCCCGATGCCGTGGTCACTACCTGCCCACTTAAGCGCATGGCGATGTAGTCGCCCGGTAGCATGAACTTGTCGATGCGCTCATACACATCTGGCTCGTGGCGCTTGACCCATGCCAGCTTGGCTGCAGTGAAGTTGCCCGGCGAGTTGAGCAGATGCTCCAGGCAATAGCTCGCGCCCAGTGCCTTAAACGCCTCCTCGCCCAGCGGCACCGCACGCGAGTCGCACCATATGATGGCCGGACGCAGCACACGTTGCTCACTGTCGACCACCACCAGGCCGTGCATCTGATAGGAGATGCCTATAGCCACAATGTCGTCGCTGGCCACGCGGCTGTCGTACAGCACTTGGGCTGTGGCCTGCTTGACGCAACGCCACCAGTCCTCGGGGTTTTGCTCGGCCCAGCCTTGCCGGGGGGCCGCGATGGGCGCTTCGGTCTCGGGATAGCTGGCACGAGCCACACACTGCCCGGTGTGAGCATCCACCAGACTGGCCTTGACCGACGAGCTGCCTATGTCATATCCTAGTAGAAACATATCATAGAGTGATAAATAATAATGAATATTTCTTATTATAAGAAAGAAACAATCAGCGCCGTGTGCGGCGGAACATCTTGCGATCAAAGCGATAGAGCCGAGCCGCACGGTGGGCCACCCCCTGTTCTCTCTCATCGAGGGCCACCACATAGTCCAGCTGATTGACTTTCTTCTGGAAGTTGCGCACATCCTGTCGCTTGCCGTTGACGCGCTCATAGAGCGTGCGCAGTTGCAGGATGGTGAACTTTGGGGGCAACAGGTCGAACAGATACGATGGGTCATCCTCGGCCTGGCGACGAACGGCATCGATGGCATCGCCCAAGATGATGTTGTGGTCAAAAGCCAACTCGCCCACTTCGGCCAGGGGCACCCACCCTATCTCATGCTGATGGCTTGCGCTGGCAAGCGAACGATTGATGCGCACCAGCGCGATATAGGCAATGGTGACGATGCGGTCGACCTTCATCTGAATGGCACGTTCCAGCCAGTGAACATCTTTCTGGTTCTTGGTGCGGTCCTTTGAGCCATAAGCCTTAAACTGCAGCAGGTTGATGTTCTTGAAGCCCGTCAGCTCTCGCAACACACGGCGAGCGGCATCGTCCAGGTTCTCGTCGGTATAGATGAGTCCTCCCGGCAACTTCATGTCGTGGAACACCTTTCCGTCTTCCTCGCCATTGCGCTTCACGAGCAACACTCGCAATTTCTCGCCGTCAAATCCAAGCACCACGCAGTCAACCGAAATGTGATTAACCGCCAGCGGCATCTGTGAGGGTGATTGTAAAGACATGTTCTTTTTTTTGGCAAAAATAGAACAGATTAATGAATTACACAATAAAAAATGTTCTTTTTAAGCTTTTATAACTTATTATCTTTCAACGCAATAAATACTGTAGTTATTACAACAAGCCGACTTATTGTAAACCTCACAACAACCTCTACAGGCGGTGCTGTGCGCCTGCAGCGCACGAGAAAGACATACTTATTGTATTTTTGACGATTACTCATCGCCATGATGTCCTTTTGGGGAGCAATTAGGCTACACATCAACGTCATTTTGTATAAATTTTGATAAAATGCTCACGCTCGGCCATCAGCAAGCAAGCTTTTGTGGCTCTCGCTTAATCGCATTTTTGGCGGCGTCTTGGCAAAAAAAATGAAAAAAGTATTTTCCATTTTGTTTTGCCCTCGATTTGCACAAATTTTCACTAACTTTGCGCAAAATTTTTCAAGATGAACATTACACGCACGTTACTGCTCATTGTCGCCATGGCCGCAATGATGCCCCTGAGCCGCGCAGGACAGATCAATCGCGAGTTTACCCAAGAACAAGCCACTCCGGTCGACCGGCGCGTAGCCGAGGCCGACCGCCTGTTTGTGAGCAAGGCCATCGAGAAAGAGATTGCCCGCGTACAGGGTCTTCTGACCAACAAAAAGTTGGCCGAGATGTTTGCCAAGTGCTTCCCCAACACGCTCGACACCACAGTACACTTCAGGCTCGATCAGGGCGGTAAGCCCGATGCCATCGTCTACACAGGCGACATCCATGCCATGTGGCTGCGCGATTCAGGGGCGCAGGTGTGGCCTTACGTGCAGTTTGCCAACTCCGACCCACAACTGCGCCAGCTCATCGAGGGGGTCATCCACCGTCAGTTTGCCTCGATCGTGCTCGACCCCTACGCCAACGCCTTCAATGACGGCCCCACGGGCAGTTACTGGAGCAGCGACCTCACCGACATGAAGCCCGAGCTGCACGAGCGCAAGTACGAGATTGACTCGCTGTGCTACCCACTGCGCCTGGCCTATGAGTACTGGCGCGTGACGGGCGATGCCAGCATCTTCGACAGTACCTGGCTGCAGGCGGTCGAAAAGATCCTCACCGTGTTTATCGACCAGCAGCGCAAGAACGGGCGGGGAGCCTATAAGTTCCAGCGAAAGACCCATGTGGCTACCGACACGCGCAACAACGGCGGCTATGGCAACCCAGTGCGCCCCGTTGGGCTCATCGCATCGGCCTTCCGGCCCAGCGACGACGCCACCATCTTCCAGTTCTTGGTGCCCAGCAACTTCATGGCAGTGAGCTCGCTGCGCAAGGCCGCACAAATCCTCACGAAGGTCAACACGCGTCCCGACCTGGCCCGACGCTGCACTCTGCTGGCCGACGAGGTAGAGCAAGCCCTGCAACACTATGCGGTAGTGCGGCACCCCAAGTATGGCGACATCTATGCTTTTGAGGTCGACGGCTTTGGCGGCCAGAACCTGATGGACGACGCCAATGTGCCCAGCCTGCTGGCCATGCCCTATCTGGGCGATGTCAGTGCCGACGATCCTATCTATCAGAACACACGCCGCTTTGTGTTGAGCCAGGACAACCCCTATTTCTTCAAGGGCACTGCAGCCGAGGGCATCGGCGGACCCCACATCGGGCAAGACATGATTTGGCCCATGAGCATCATGATGCGCGCCTTCACCAGCCGGGACGAGGCCGAGATCAAGTGGTGCGTCGAAACACTCATGCGCACCGATGCTGGCACGGGCTATATGCACGAGTCGTTCCACAAGGATGACCCCAACAACTACACCCGCCGCTGGTTTGCCTGGCAGAACACCCTGTTTGGCGAACTCATCCTGCACCTTGTCAACACCGGCCACCTCGCCACCCTCAACTCCATCCCGAACTGAACCCTCCGTCCTGATTTTTATCACGATTTTTCGAATTGAAGAATCTTATTTCGCAGATTTAAGACACAGAACAAAAGCGTTTGTCTAATTCTTTTAAGTTCATTACAATGATTGGAAATCATTTGCTGAAATACTGGCTATACATGCTAGGTTGCTCTTTTGTGGCAGTGTTGTTAAATCCATTGTTTATGATGGCTGGAATCGAGTTTTATAGCGAGGAGCCAATTCTCATTTTGTTCTATGTGTTGTCCTATTCAATAATGGGAGTTCCCTTATTGTACCTCTTGCGTTGCTGCAAGAATTTGTCAATCAAGATGATAGTGATCTGCATTGCCGTTAATACAGTATTAATGATATTTGTTACATTTTGGATCCGTCATGCTATCGATGATGGAATGACAGGTTTAATGTTTTTCACGGCATTTCTTGCTAATGCTTTATTCTCGGCAATTCCCATTGGTTTCTGTTGTTATTACGACAGAAAAAGTGGGTCATGATACTCGTGCGGCTCTCTTTGCCTTGCATGATTCGCAGATTTAAGACACAAAAATCCATAATTCGTGACCAAAGAACAAGTACAGCGTAATTCGCGAGTAAAAATCTATTAATTTATCGTGAAGATTTTGACGATTGTGCAGAATATGCTAACTTTGCACACTAAAACAATCAAGAATATTATTAACTGCACAAACTCATGAAAAATTTAGACCTACTGCTCGCCGAGAAATTGCTCAGCATCAGTGCTATCAAGCTGCAGCCCAGCATACCCTTTGTGTGGGCTTCGGGATGGAACTCACCCATCTATACCGACAACCGCAAGACACTCTCCTACCCCGATGTGCGCAACTTCATCAAGGTTGAGCTGTCGCGTCTCATCGCCGAAAACTTCAGCAAGGCCGAAGTAGTGGCAGGCGTTGCCACCGGAGCCATTGCGCAAGGTGCCCTTGTGGCCGACACCCTGTCGCTGCCATTTGCCTACATCCGCTCAACCCCCAAGGATCACGGGCTGGAGAATCTCATCGAGGGCAATATCATGCCCGGGCAGAAGGTGGTGATCGTCGAGGACCTCGTCTCCACCGGCAAGAGCAGCCTTAAGGCAGCACAGGCCGTGCGCGACGCCGGGGCCGAGGTGATTGGTATGGTGGCCATTTTCACCTACGAGTTTCCCCAAGCTGCCCAGGCGTTCAAGCAGGCCGGTATCGAGTTGCTCACCATCAGCAACTACAGTGCCATGATTGATGCCGCCGTCAAAGCAAAATACATCAAGCCCGAAGATGTGGAGACCCTCAAGCAATGGCGCGAGGATCCCGCTAACTGGACTCCACACAATGTAGCCCTCGACTAGTTTATAATTCATCATGGCATAAGCTCAACCTGGCAGCATCCCCTCCCCTTTTTACATACTACCAGCGCAGCGGTCTATTAAGGAATTCTTAATTCATAATTCTTAACTCTTAATTAATTGGACACATACAAGAGCGATGCCCAGCGCATCAACCACAACATCGGAACTATTTTTCAGAAGTTGAGCAACCCCGCCATCTTCCAGCAGCACATCGAGCAGAACAAAGACCGCCTGCCCGACGAGGCACGCGCCAACCTTGACAAGGTGGTCTTTGGTCCCGACTCTATCAGCATCGAGTCGCCCATGGGACCGCTGAAGCTCGCCATCGACCCCGAACAGACCCAAGAGCCGGGCCGCATCGTGTTTACCGCCGCCCAAGCCCCCGTCAAGTTCAATATGGTCATCGAACTGTCGCCGGTGAGCGAGACCGAGACCGACAGTGTGGCATCGCTGCAGCTCGATCTGCCGTTCTTCTTGCGTGGCATGGTGGGCAAGCAGCTTGAGGAAGGGGCACGCAAGTTCGGCCAAATGCTGGCCATGCTACCCTACGACAACCTATGACTAGCGAGCAGGCTTTGTCGCGATTGGCCGCACTGTGCAGCCGTGGTGAGCAGGCCGAGAGTGACTTGCGCGAGAAACTCCGCAAGTGGGACATTGCGCCTGCCGACGCCGACCGCATCATCCGCCGGCTCAAGGAGGAGAATTTCTTGAGCGACGAGCGTTATGCCCGAGCTTTTGTGCGCGACAAGTGGCGCTTCAACGGCTGGGGACGCATCAAGATTGCGCATGCGCTGCGCCAGAAGCGCATTGCCCCTCAATGGATTGACCAAGCCCTCGACGATGAGATTGATGCCGAGGCCTATCACGACACACTCATGCACCTGATGCAGGCGAAACTGCGCACAGTGGCATCTCGCGAGCCGCAGGCCGCGCGGGCCGCCCTGTTGCGCTTTGCCGCCTCGCGCGGGTTTGAGTCAGACCTGTGCTACCGCTGCCTCGACGAGGTGTGGCGCGCCTCGAAGCTGCCCAATGATGAAGTCACTGACTGAATGGGGACAGGCGTTAGCCGACGCGCTGATGCCGCGGCTGTGTCCCGTGTGTGGCCACGCCCTCCAGGCCGATGAGCGGCACATCTGCCGCTCATGTCTGGCGGCACTGCCACGCACCCACCTCGAGGACATCGACTTCAACACTATGGAGCAACTCTTTGCCGGCAAGGTGCCCATTGAGCGGGCCACGGGCTATTTCTACTACCAGAAGAGCAGTCCCTACGCCCAAATCTTGCACG
>JAFUVK010000095.1 GCA_017477555.1 Muribaculaceae bacterium | reverse complement strand
GACCGAGGTGATGGTCACCGAGGTGCATGTCCTCCCCAACAAGCCATTGCCCCAGTTGGCGCGCAACGATGCCAACACGCGCTACCGTGCCGAGAAAATACTGAAGCTGCAGGCTCCGCAGTGCAAGGGGCATACGCTGGTCTTGGGAGTGACCAATAGCGACATCTCCACCTCAAGCCGCGGCCATGATGACTGGGGCATACAAGGACTGGCCTACATGGGTGGCAAAAACTGCGTTGTCTCGCCACATAGGCTCACCAACCGCAAGTATTTGTGGAAACTGGCATGCCATGAGTTTATCCATGCCTACTGCAACTGGCCGCACTGCCCCAAGGACAATCCCAACTGCATCATGCAGGATGGTCACGGCAAGCCCAACTTTGCCATTAAGCATGGCCTGTGCGACTACTGTGGTGGCATCCTCTGAAACAACAAAAAAACACCGAGTTACTGCAGTGAACTCGGTGTTTTTTATGTCGTTGTTGTGAAGAATTATTTCTTCTTCTTGCGGTCGCCATAACGGCTCAGGAACTTGTCGACGCGGCCAGCGGTGTCGACCAGCTTCTGCTTGCCTGTGAAGTAGGGGTGCGACGAGCTGGTGATCTCAAGCTTGACCAGCGGATAGGTCTTGCCGTCGATTTCGATAGTCTCTTTCGAGTTGACGGTCGAGCGGGTGATGAATACCTCTTCGTTCGACATGTCCTTAAATGCAACCTCGCGATAGTTGCTAGGATGGAGATCTTTCTTCATTGTTATAATGCCTCTTAAATAGTTAACTAATTGAGTTTTGTGGGCGGTGGTAAACGCCCTCTTTTGTAATGGCGGCGCAAAATTACAAAGACTTTTCCGATTGGCCAAAATATTTTGCAATTTTCTCGTTAATTTAATGTAAACAGACTAAAATAAGGTTCGAATATCGCAACTTTTTTGTAACTTTGCACTCTAAATTGTGGTAAAACCTATGTTCAATATATTTCATCGCAACAAACAAGACACTCAGTTGTTCTTTAGCACCGATGTGCATAGCCACATACTGCCCGGTGTGGACCATGGCGCGCAGACGGTCGAAGATTCGCTCGAAATGCTCAGGGCCGAGAGGCGGATGGGCATTGCCCGTGTCGTGCTCACATCGCATGTCACAGCCGAAACGTTTGAAAACACCCCCGACACGTTGAGGCCGGCATTCGAAACGCTCAAACAAGCCGTGGCTCAAACCGAAGACCTGTGCCACATGAAGCTCTTCCTGTCGGCTGAATACCGAATGGACGAATTTTGGAATAAACAGTATGCGTTGGACAACCAGATTGCCATGCCAGGTAATTATATACTTATGGAGAACTCGTTCCATCAGGAACTGCTCGGACTTGACGACCTACTGTTTGACCTCAAGGTGAAGGGCTACAAGCCCATACTGGCTCACCCCGAGCGATACAGCTACTATGCCATGCGCAAGCAGCGTCTTGAGCAACTACACACCACAGGGGTGAAGTTTCAGGTCAATCTGCTGTCGCTGGCGGGATATTTCGGACAGCACTGCCGCGAGACGGCACTGTGGCTGGTTAAAAATGGCATGGTCGACATGCTGGGCACTGACATGCACGGCATGGACCACGCCAGGGTAATTCAGGATTTTATCAACACCAAGGAGTGGCGCAACAAGCTGGTGCCGCAACTCCAGCCACACATCATCAATGACCTAGTGCGTGACTGATTGCACAAACTGCGCAATCAGCGATGCGGTGCCTTCGGGACCCAGTACCGATGAGTCGATAGTCAGGTCGTAGCTGGCGGCCTCGCCCCAGCGCTTGTCGGTGTAGAAGTTGTAGTACTCGGCACGCAGACGGTTTTTTTTCTCAATCAGCGATCGGGCACTGTCGGCACTGTTGCAATCGCCACGAGCCATGACGCGGGCCACGCAGGCCTCTGTGCTGGCGTGCACAAACACGCTCACCACGCGGCAATGCTTGCGTAGCACATAGTCGGCCGTACGGCCTACAATCACGCAGGGGCCGCGGTCGGCCAGTGTGGTCATCACCTCGCTCTGAGCGCGGTAGATGTGGTCATCGCTCAGTGGTGTGTCGCCCATGAAATATGACCCGCTGTTCAGCCCCAGGTTGAACGACCAGATGTTGGCAAAGAAGCGTGGACTGCGCTCATCGGCGGCTTCGAAGATATGCTCGCTCACGCCGCTCTGCCGTGCCGCCTCAATCAGCAACTCCTTGTCGTAATATTCGATTCCTAGTTTATCGGCTACAAGCCGACCAATCTCACGTCCGCCACTGCCAAACTGGCGGCCGATGGTCACAACCCATTTCTCTGTAGTAATGTTCTCGTTATTCATTGGTTGACAATAAGTTTTCTCCGTTAGCCTCAAAGGTCATCGTTTGCATCTGACCATCAGACCAGTTTGCAATGAGTATGGCTCCTTCTGGTTGGAACTTAAACTCAACAATTTCATATTCGCGTACAAAGTTTACTTTGCCCTTGTCCTTGTCGAGCAGCGACTTGAGCAGTCGCTCGTTGTCCAGCGAGCGGAGGAAGACAAAATACTTGCGCCCTATCTGCATTGTGCCATAGTAGGTTTTCTCATCACCGCCGCCGCGCAAGATGTCTTGTGATTGAATATAGACATCAATCGTTCTATCGGGCTGCGGGTCGAGGGCAATGGCATAAACATAGTTGTTGCCATCGGTGTCGCACATCGTGTGCATCAGCGCAGTCAGTGCTTCGACAAACCGAGTATCAGCCTTCTTACCCCACTTCATCTTGCGCAGTTCCATCTGGATGGGTTTGTCGGGCAGCAGCCCGCGCTCGGCTTCGGTGAGTTGCTCCACCAGGGGCACCTCATGTTTGTCGCCTGCCTGCAGGGTCAGCACAGCCAGCAACATCACAGTTGTTGTAATCAATTTGTTCATCTCGTTTCTTTTTTAGCTCTAGAACGACTAGATATTCTAGATTCTCTAGATGCAAACCCCATGCCAACCAGCACACCCCATCCTTAATTCTTAATTCTGAATTCTTAATTCTGAATTACTTTAGTAGCCTAGCTCTTCGCCCACCAGCACTACCACATGGCGGTTGGCACCATTGTTGTTGCGTAAGAGGTGAATGTAGTTGCAGATGCACTGTGGCGAATTGCAATCGTGGCAGCGGCCGTCGGTCTGGCAGGGTGTCTGTATGCCGAAGCGGGTGGCGTTGACGGGTGCGGCGGTCGATCGGGCGCGCTTGATGGCAGCGTCGACGTCCTGAGCCACCTTGTTCATGCCCACCACATGAATCACGCGCTTAGGGCCCCATGTGATGGCAGCCACGCGGTTGCCGTTGCCGTCGATGTTGACCAGTATGCCATCCTCGCTGATGGCGTTGGCCGAGGTCAGGAACACATCGCAGCCGAACGCCTCACGGTACAGAGCCTCAATCTCGTCGCGGTCGGTCAGGCCTTCGCGGTCGAGCAGCATCAGCGACTCCCGGCGCCGCAAACTGTCGAGCAACCCCATGTCGCGAATGGTCATCGACCCACCCCATGTAACCGAACTGCCATCGGCTATCAGGCTGTTGATCAGTTCAATTGCGTCGAGTCGGGTAGGGCAGTAGTGGGCCTCAAAGTGCCGGCGTTCAAGATTCTTAATCATTGTGGCCCCTAGCCGGCTGTTGCGCATTTCTTTTATTTCCATAGTTGAGTAGTTGGTTGAATAGGCAAAATTACGAAATAATCTTGAATGTAATCGGGTAGGTCGGGGAGCGAGAGTTTTGGCTTTCGCTCCCTTTCCTCCCACACCACCGTACGTGCCGTTCGGCATACGGCGGTTTGGCTTGTTTTCAGAGGTGTCTTTTCAGGCCACCTCCCATCGTTCTTGATTTC